>DAHUXE010000052.1 GCA_027307325.1 Gammaproteobacteria bacterium
ATGACCCTGACCGGTCCCAACGGCCCCGTTCCCGATCCGCCGCCCGGGGGTCTGACGGGTTATGCACCGAACGGCTTCACTGCCGATGCGGCGGCGGATGTCCTGAGCGGCGCACTCCCGGCGGGCGTCAACGTGCTCGAGGAGGCTGGTGCCCCGGCGACGGGCGGCTGCGTGACGACCTTCGGTTATCCGCAGCAACTCCCGTATACGGACGAAGGACGCGCGATGCTGCAGATCGTGCATGTCGTGGCCCCCAGCGCAGGCCTCGCCTTCTACACGGCAGTCAACAGCGAGGCGGACTTCGCCAACGGCATCCTGAAGCGGGCCAGCGCCACCAGCAGCGGCGGCGCCGGCGCCAAGATCATCGCCGACGACGTCGGCTATTTCGACGAGCCCTTCTTCCAGGATGGCCTCCTGGCGCAGGCGATCGACACCGTCGCAGGCCAGGGAGTCGCTTTTTTCTCCGCCGCCGGCAACGACAGCAATCTCGCCTACGACGATACCTCGCCGAGCTTCAGCATCGCCGGAAGCGGCGCGCAGGCCGGCGAAATGCTCCTCAACTTCGACGCCTCGGGCAGGACCAGCGCGCCCGCGCTTACGATCAGCGTTCCGGCGTTGTTCCCGGGAGAGTTCATCGCGGCGGTGCTCGAGTGGGATCAGCCCTTTCTGACGGGCGCGTATCCCGGGACGCCCGGCACCACGCCCGGCGCTACCAGCAAGCTCGACATGTGCGTGACCGCATCCGGGGTTAACGTCTACAACTACAATAATTTTCCCGCGGCAGCGACCTGCACCGGACCGAACGCAGTCGGCACCGACCCGGTGCAGATCCTCATCGTCGGCAACCCCGCCAACGCGAGCGGCAACACCGCTGCCACGACCGTCTCCATCTCGGTGGGCCTCGTCGGCGGCAGCCCGGCGCCGGGACGCATCAAGCTCGCATGGGAGGACGACGGCGCGGGCAGCACGATCACCAACTTCCCACCGACCAACAACGCGACCATTCAGGGCCACCCGGGTGCCGCAGGCGCGGCAGCGGTCGCGGCCGCTTTATTACCCGATACGCCGCTCTGCGGCGTGACGCCGGCAGCGCTCGAGCGCTTCTCCTCGTTCGGGGGCGCGCCGATCCTCTTCGACACGAACGGCAACCGTCTCACGATGTCGGTCGTGCGGCAGAAGCCCGACTTCGTGGCCCCCGACGGGGTCAACACCACTTTCTTCGGGTTCACCGGCGTCACGGACAACTCGACCGTTCCTCAGTGCGCCAACACTGCGACTCTACCCAACTATTTCGGCACGTCCGCGGCGGCGCCGCACGCCGCCGGCCTCGCCGCCCTGATGCTGCAGGCGAACTCCAGTATCACGCCGGGAGACATCTACACGGCCATGCGCTTCACCGCCGCTCCCATGGTCACTTCCTCGCCAGACCTCGCGACCGGCTACGGGTTCATTCAGGGAGGCGCGGCGCTCGCCTGGCCCAACATGAGCATCTCGACGACGACGATCACCCTCGGTCAGTCCGCGACGCTCACCTGGAACGCCGCCAGCATCAACACCTGTACGGCCACCGCGGGCTTCAGCAGCACTGCGGCCAGCGGCAGCGTGACCGTCACGCCCACCGCGGCCGGTACCAGCACCTACTCGATGAAGTGCACCAACGCGGCCGGTAACGCGACGGAAAACGTCGCGCTCGCGGTCCAGGGCACTACCCCACCGCCCGCGGGCAAAGGCGGCGGCGGCGCACTCGATGAGTTGACGCTGCTCGCGCTCGCGGCCTTGAGCCTGCTGCGCGCGCTGCGCCCCGCGCGGGCGAGGAACCCCGCCTAAACGGCAATTACGTCGGCGAACACGAAGCCCTCGCGCTCGACGATTTCGCCCACCCGAACCGCGATCGGCGCCGTGAGCATCGGGCCCGCCGACACCACGGTATGGAACTCGCCGTTCTCGCCGCACGGATCGACGTCGCGCGGCAGATCATCGAGCAGCCGGGCGTCGAAACGCCGTCCGGCAAAGGAGCGATCGAGGCGCAGCGGATCGATGCACGTAAGGTGCGCGACCAGCCCGCTCGCGATCATGGCGCGCGCAAGCTCCGTCGTGTCGCGCCGCCACAGGGGGAAGATCGCGCTCATGCCGAGAGGTGCGAGCTGCCGCTCGCGGTAGGCGCGGATGTCCTCGAGGAAGAGATCCCCGAACACGATATGGCGCACGCCCTGCGCCTTCAGGCGCTCGCAGGCCTCGCCAAACCGCGCCTCGTAGACTTCGTTCGGGCAGGGGCTCGGCAGCAGCACCCGCTGCGAGGGCAGACCGAGCGCGGCCATCTGCCGGTCGAGGAGGCTCGAGCGCACGCCGTGCATCGCGACCCGGTCGTAGGCCTCACTGAGTGTCGTGATCGCGCCCACGACCTCGGCGAGACCCCGAGCGCGCGCCTCGTGCAAAGCGTAGGCGCTGTCCTTACCGGAGCTCCACGACATGAACGCTTTCGGGGGCCGTGCCACGGCGGCATTATCCTCTGAAATCAATCTGTTAGAGAACTGCAGGCCCGTGTCGGGTGAGCGTCCCGGGTCGTTGCCGTCAGGGGGTGTGCGGCGCATGATCTGAAGCTGTCAACGGAAGGGCAATCAGTACGTTGAGCGAATGCGCGGCGGGGCCTGTGCGCGCATCTTGAGGATTAGTACATGAGCAAACGGATTCTGTGCAGTGCGTTCCTCGGCCTGCTGGCCGCCTCCCTCTCCGGATGCGCCCTGCAGGTGCGCTCCGACGTGAACCGCTCGGCGTTTCATCCGGGGCAGTGCCACACCTTTGCCTTTGCCGGCGCCTTCAAGACCGACAATCCGATGCATGGCACGGTGGCCAATCCGGTGAACGAGAGCCGCCTGCGCGCCGCGATTACCCAGCACATGCAGGCGATCGGCGTGCAGCTGACGAAAGATAAGGAGAACGCCGATTGCCTGGTGAGCTACGGCATCGGCACGAACCTGACGGTCGCACCCGGCTATCTCGGTGCCTACCCCTACGGCCCGTACGACGGCTATGGCTACTGGGGTTGGGGCGCACCGTGGGGGCCTGGGGCCTATGGTCCCTACGTGTATCGCGAGGGGATGATCGGCATCGATCTCTATGACGGCAAGACCCACGAGGCGCTCTGGCACGCTTCGGTCGATCAGAACCTGTACGGTGCGACAGGTGCGGACGCAGAGCAGAGGATCGACGCCGCGGTAACCGCGCTCTTCGCCCACTTCCCGACCTGACATTTCTGCCGTTCGGGAGAGCGCCCGCTCACCCGTCGGTGTCCTTGTCGCTCGGCCGCGCGCGGCGCAAGATCGCGCGGTGCGCAGCCCCATCGGCCTCGGCTTCGTATTCCTCAACGTTCTGTTGCAGCAGCTCGGACTGCCGGTGCCCGTGGTACCAACCCTGGTGGTTGCCGGTGCCGTAGCGGCCAGCGGCAGGATGTCCGGGCCCGCGCTCTATGCGCTCGCGGTCGCCGCCTGTGTGATCGCCGACAGTACCTGGTACTCGGCGGGCCGGCGCTATGGAGGCCGCGTCATGAGCCTCCTGTGCCGGGTGTCCCTCTCGCCCGACTCGTGTGTCAGCCAGACGCAGGGCGTATTCGAGCGCTGGGGCGCGAGAGCGCTGCTGATCGCGAAGTTCGTGCCCGGGCTCGCGCTCATCGCACCACCGCTCGCCGGCGCGACGCGAATGCAGTTCGGCCGATTCATCATCTTCAGCACAGTCGGCGCGAGCCTCTGGGTCGGTGCAGCGCTCCTCGCCGGCGCGCTGCTGCGCACGCAGATCGAGCGCCTGCTGCCGCAGGCTGTGCAGGTCGGTGGCACCGCCGCCGCGGTGCTCGTCCTGCTGCTCGCCGCTTACATTGCGTACCGCTGGTGGGAGCGGCGGCGTTTCCTGGCCGCGCTCGACATGGCGCGCATCAGCGTCGCGGAGCTGCGCGAGCAGATGGACGCGGGAGCCGCGCCGCTGATCGTCGACGTGCGCTCGACCACCGCGCAGACGCTCGAGCAACACCGGATCCCGGGCGCACTGCACGTGCCGGTGCAGGATGCCGCGCGCCACCTGGAAGAGCTGCCGCGCGACCGCGAGATCATCCTCTACTGCACGTGCCCGAACGAGGCATCGGCCGCCAAGGTGGCGCGGCTCCTGATGGACGCCGGCTTTCGGCGGGTGCGGCCGCTCAAGGGCGGGCTCGAGGCCTGGATCGAGGCGGGCTACTCGGTCGAAGCGTTCCCGGTGCCGGCACCGGCTGGCGCGGATCCGTCCCCCAGCCCGCAACCGATTTCCTAAGCGATCGACCCCGGCTTGCGGATCATCTTGCCGATGTCGGCGAGATGCGCCTCCTCGGCGGCGATCTGCGTACGCGCGTACTCCTCGAGCATGATGCTGCGGCCGCTCACCTGCTCGAGGAGCTTACGGTACTCGCCGAGCCCCTCCTCCTCGTGCGCCAGCGCCTCGCGCAGGATCTCATCCACATTGTGCTTGTGGGTCTCGAGCAGCGAGCCGATGCGCAGCGACGGATGGCCCCCGAGGCTGGTGATGTGCTCGCCGGCGGCAACCGCGTGCGCCTGCGATTCATCGGCCTGGCCGCGCAGCCAGGCGACGATCGGGATACGGTTGTGCCCGAAGATCATGAAGCTGTAGTGCAGGTAGCGCACCTGGCCCGCGAGCTCGAGCTCGAGGATCCGATTGAGGGTCTCGACTACCTGGGCCGTCTCGGCCTTGCTGAGCTCGGATGCCATGGGATCTCCCGCTTCACGCAGGCCCGGATGTTAAGCCCGCGGGTGGTGTATCGTAAAAGGCATGAGCGGCTTCTTCGACATCGCGGTGCAGAGGATCGACGGCACGCCGGACCTCCTCGACGGACTGCGCGGCAAGGTGACGCTCGCGGTCAACGTGGCGAGCCGCTGCGGGCTCACGCCCCAGTATGCCGGCCTCGAGCAGCTGTATCGCGAGCTCAGCGCCGAGCGCTTCACGGTCGTCGGCTTCCCCTGTAACCAGTTCGGCGCACAGGAGCCAGGGAGCGAGGCGCAGATCGTCGCCTTCTGTCAGGCAACTTACGGCGTGACCTTCCCCTTGAGCGCCAAGCTCGACGTCAACGGTGCGCAGCGCCACCCGGTCTATGCCTTCCTCACCTCGCCCGCGACGGGCGTCGCCGGCGACATCAGCTGGAATTTCGAGAAGTTCCTGATCTCCCGCGATGGCCGGGTGCTCAAGCGCTATCCACCCGAGACCAGACCCGAGGATCGCGGGCTCATGCAGGACATCGCCGAGGCCTTGTAGCGGGCGCCACCGCCGGCGGTCTCATGAGCGATCTCGATTTCGCGATCCTCGGCGCCGGCGCCATCGGCTCGATCCTAGGTGCCCACCTCGTGCGCGCCGGCCACCGGGTGGCGATGCTCGCGCGCGGGGCACGCGCCGACGCTCTCGAGCTTCACGGCCTCACGATCCGCGGGCTGGCCGACATCGAGACGCCCGTGCATGCGGTACGCGACCCGAGCGCGCTGAAGCGCGCGCACACGCTCATCGTCGCGACCAAGACGCCCGGTACGGCGGAGGCGCTCGCGGCGCTCCGGCACGCCGAGTTCGACGTCACGCTCTCGATCCAGAATGGGCCGCTCAAGAACGAGCTGCTCGCGCAGGCCTTCGGGCCGGGGCGCGTACTCGGCGCGCTCGCCGACACGAGCGGCGAGCTGCTCCCAGGCGGGGAAGTGCTCTTCACCCGCAACGTGAACATCCTGATCGGCGAGCTCGACGGCAGCGAGACTGCCCGCGCACGCGACCTCGCGCGGACCATCGACGCCTCGGGAGTGCGGGCCGCCTCGACCCGCGCCATCGTTACGCTCGAGTGGTCGAAGTTCTGCGGCTGGGTGGGGTTGATGGCCCTCTCGGTGACGACGCGCACCGAGACCTGGAAGTACCTCACCGATCCCGACGCCGCGCTGATCCTCGTGCGACTGGTGCGCGAGGTCGGCGCGCTCGCAGCAACCCTGGGCATCCCGCTCAGCGATCAGGCGATCCTGCCCGCGGCAAGCCTGTGCTCGCTGCCGGAGAGCGCGGCCGTCGCGATCATCGTGAAAGCCGGGCACGAGATGCGCGCCACTGCGCCGCAGCACCGCATGTCGTCGCTCCAGGACCTGCTCGCCGGGCGGCCGCTCGAGGTGAACGAGACGCTCGGCTACGCGCTCGAGCGTGCGGTGCAACTGCGGCTCGAGCTACCGATGCTCGAGTGCTTCCGCCACCTGGTCGCCGGCATCGACCGCGCGCGCCGTGCGCCGCCGCCCTGAGGGCCGCGGCGTCTCAGCCACCGCCCGCGAGCCCCCGATACTCGAGCAGCGGCCCGATCTCGGGCGCACGGCCGTAGAAGTTGCGGAACAGCACCTGCGGGTCGTCCGTGCGCCCGCGCGACAGCACCGTGCGCCGCAGCGTGTCGCCGTTGGCGCGCGTCAGCCCGCCGTGGGTGTGGAACCACTGCCCGGTGTCGCGCGCCAGCACCTCGCTCCACAGATAAGCGTAATAACCGGCGGAGTAGCCGCCCGCAAAGATGTGCGAAAAGTAGCCGGAGTGATAGCGCGGCTGGACCGGCGCGTATTCGAGGCCGGCGTCCTTGAGTGCCGCCGCCTCGAATCCCTGCACCGCCGCCGCCTGCGGCGCCTGGGCCGTATCGATCAGGTGCCAGGCGAGGTCGATCTGCGCCGCCTCGAGATACTCGAGCGTCGCATAGCCCTGGTTGAACTTCTGCGCCGCCAGCACTTTGGCGAGCAGCTCCGGGGGCATGGGGGCACCACTGCGGTAGTCGTTCGCGTAGTGGGCGACCACCTTGGGCTCGCGCGCCCACATCTCGTTGTACTGCGAGGGGTACTCGACGAAGTCGCGCGGCACCGAGGTTCCCGACAGCAGCGGGTAGCGGACGTTCGACAGCATGCCGTGAATCGCGTGGCCGAACTCGTGGAACATGCCCGTGACCTCGTCGAAAGTCAGGAGCACCGGCTGCCCCGGCTGCGGCTTGGGAATGTTCAGATGGTTGGCGACCACCGGGCGCTGGTCGAGCAGCTTCGACTGCGACACATAGTTGGTCATCCACGCCCCGCCCTGCTTGTTATCGCGCGCAAAGTAATCGGCGACGAAGAGCGCGAGCGGCTTGCCGTCTGCATCCGCGACCTCGAACACACGCACGTCGGGCTGGTAGACGGGCAGGTCCTTGCGCTCCTTGAAGCTGAGCCCGTAGAGCTCGTGGGCGGCGTAGAACAGGCCGTCGTGCAGCACGCGCTCGAGCTCGAAGTACGGCGCCACCTGCGCCTGGTCGAAATCATAGTGAGCCTTGCGCACCTGCTCGGCGTAGAACGACCAGTCCCAGGGCTCGAGCGCGAAGGACGGCACGCCGCGCGCGGCCGCCTGAGCGTCGATCAGCTTCTGGATGTCGGCCGCCTCCTGGCGGGCGCGCGCCAGCGCCGCCGGGGCCACCTGCCGGATCATGTCGGCGACCGCCGCGGGGTTGCCCGCGGACTCATCCTCGAGCACGTAGGCGGCGTGATCCGGGTAGCCGAGGAGCCTGGCGCGCTCTGCGCGCAGCTTCACCAGCTGCGCGATGATGCCGCGGTTGTCGGTGGCGCCCGAGAGGCCGCGCCCGATGGAGGCACGGTAGACGCGCTCGCGCAGGTCGCGGTGGGTGAGGCTCGCGAGCAGCGGCTGATTGGTGGTGTTCTGCAGCGCGATGACCCACTTGTCCTTGAGTCCGCGGTCGGCGGCCGCCTGCGCCGCCGCGCCAATCTGCACCGGGGTCAGGCCATCGAGATCGGAGACCTTGTCGACCACCACGGCGCCGTCGGCGGTCGCCTTGAGCACGTTCTGCCGGAAACGCGTGGTGAGGGTCGAGATCTCCTCGTTGACCACCCGCAGCCGCTGCTGATCCGCCCCCGAGAGCTGCGCGCCGGCGCGCACGAACTGCGTGTGGTAGCGCGCGAGCAGCTGCAGCGATTCCGGATCGAGACCGAGGCTCGCGCGCTTGTCATAGAGCGCCGCGACCCGCGCCCAGAGCGCCGCGTCGAGGAAGATCGCGTCGTTGTGGGCCGCCAGCTTCGGCGCGAGGTCGGTATCGATCTTCTGCATCTCGGGATCCGTATTGCAGGCGTTCAGGTTGAAGAACACGTTCCCGACGCGATCGAGCACCCGCCCGGAGCGCTCGAGCGCAACGATCGTGTTCTCGAAGGTTGGCGGCTGCGCGTTGTGGGCGATGGCCGCCACTTCCTTCAGCTGCTCGCGCATACCGGCTTCGAACGCGGGCGCGTAATCGGCGTCGCGGATCCGGCCGAAGGGCGGCATCTCGAAGGGCAACGGACTTTGGCGGGCAAAGGGGTTATCGGCGGCCATCGGGGTGGTTCCTGCTACCTTGGTTGCGGCGGCGCCGAGCGCGGTCATCGCGGTCGCGGCGGCTACGAACAGCAATCGGGCGATTCTCATGGGAGCCTTCCAGATTCGAGCCGGCGACTGGCGCGGCGGGGCGGCCGGTCCTCAGCCGGGCGCTAATGGTATTCTGCGCGTCCCCCGCTTGCGCAGCTTTTCGCCCCGGACCCACCCATGCCCATCGCCGACAACGACGTCGTTACCATTCATTACACACTCAAGGACGACGCCGACAAGGTGATCGACAGCTCGGCGGGCGGCGAGCCCCTCGCCTACCTGCACGGGCATGGGAACATCGTCCCGGGGCTCGAGCGCGAGATCTCGGGCAAGAGCGTCGGTGACCGCCTGCAGGTGCGCGTTCCCGCCGCCGACGGCTACGGTGAGTATGACCGCGCCCTGGTGCAGAAGGTGCCACGGCGGGCCCTCAAGGGCATCGCAGATCTGAGAGTCGGACTGCGTCTGCAGGCAGGTCACCAGGCGGTGACCGTGACGCACGTTGCCGGCGACATGGTCACGCTCGATGGCAACCACCCACTCGCCGGCCAGAATCTCAACTTCGACGTCGAGATCGCGGCGGTCCGCGCCGCGACCGAGGAAGAGCTGGCCCACGGGCACGTGCACGGCGAGGGCGGCCACCATCACTGAGCGGCGGCGTTGTCAGCGGCCGCCAGCCGCGCGAACACCGCGTACATGCCATCGACGCGCGCGAGATAGGCTCGCGGGTCGTGATCGCCACAGCGCTCGCCCTCGCTGAAACGCAGGCCACGCCGCACGTAGAGCTCCGCGGCACCGGCCCCGCACAGGTGCACGACGGCGGCGATGTGGCGGATCTCGGAGGGCGCGGCGCGGCGTTGCGGGAGGATCGCGGCGACCTCGAGATCGAGATACGCCGCGGTGAGCTCCACGGCATCGCCCGGCAGCACGCGCAGGTACAGCCCGGTGAACCAGCACGAGCCGAAGTCGTTCCACGGACCGTCGCGCTTGAGCACGTGGTGGTGAATGCAGTAGCGCCGTGCCACCTCGAAGGTGCCGTCGGTCATCTGATACATACCGACGGCGCTCGAGGCCGGGCGGTACACATCGAAGGGCTTTGGCGCCCACGACCAGCGCCAGTAGGTGCGCACCAGCGGATTGCCCGACCCCTCGACCTGCGCGAGCGCCGCGAGCACTTCCGGCGCGATGCTCGCCGTCGAATAGCGGCGGAAGAGCGGCGCGTAATCGCGCCAGGTCTCGGCGGGCGTCTTGTAGAGCGCGCCGCTCACCGGAAAGAAGAGCTCCGTGGGCTTGCGCGCGAGCTGGTACACGCCGTTGAGGGCGAGCGCCAGCAGCACGACCGCGGCGAGCACGATCGTGATCTGTAACGCGCGGGGCGCGCGGCCCAAGGCCCGCAGGGAGCGGCGCACGGTCCGCCGCCAGCGACGCCGGGTCGCAGTCCTCGGCCACGGGCGCCGGCGCCGGCGGCGCCCGCTCATGAGGCGCCCTCTGCGCTCGGTACCGCGGACGCCCGCCGTGCTCTAGTATGAATGTGGCGGCGGGCACGTTCGTGTGCCTGTGCCGCTGAGTCAGGAGTCGTCGGTGTCACGGGAGGCGGTCGAGGTAGAGACGGGTGCCAACCCGACGGCGGCGGTGATCTGGCTGCATGGACTCGGCGCGGATGGCCATGATTTCGAGCCCATCGTGCCCGAGCTGGTCCGCCCGGGCGAGCGCGCGCTGCGCTTCGTATTCCCGCACGCCCCGATCCGGCCGGTGACGCTGAACGGCGGCTTTGCCATGCGCGCCTGGTACGACATCGTGAGCCTCGAGCGCCGCGGCCCCGAGGACCAGGCCGGCATGCGCGCCTCACAGGCGGCGGTCGAAACGCTGATCCGCCGCGAAAACGCACGTGGCATCGCTACCGCGCGCATCGTGCTCGCCGGCTTCTCCCAGGGCGGGGCGGTCGCGCTGCTCGCCGGCACGCGCTACGGCGAGAAGCTCGCCGGGATCATGGGGCTGTCCTGTTATCTGCTGCTCGCTGCGAGCCATGCGGCCGAGCGCAGCGCGGCTAACCAGTCGACTCCGATCTTCCTCGCGCACGGCCTCGAGGATCCGATCGTCGCACCCGTGCTCGGCGAGCAGTCGCGGGCCGCGCTCGAGGCATCGGGGTACCCGGTGGAGTGGCACACCTACCCCATGCCACACAGCGTCTGCCCCCAGGAGGTCGCCGACATCGCGCAGTGGCTGCGACGCGTGCTGTAGTTGAATGGCCTGAATCGCAGGAAGCGATTTCGGCGGAACTCACGCCGCCGGCAGGAAGAACGGAGCTCAGCCGTGCCGATGGTCGCCGCGGGGCTCGGCGGCGCGCTCCTGGGGCTGCAGGCGCTGCTGCGGCGCGTGCGCCATGCGCTGCTGCGCAGGCGCCATGCGCTCCGGGCGCATCTGCGGTGCCAGCCGCTCGGGCCGCGCCTGCGGCCGCGCGTCGAAGGCACGCGCCTGGTGCTGCTGCGGACGGTCGTCGCGCTGGGGGCGCTCCTCACGCTGCGGATTTCCGCGAGATTCATTTCCGCGCGGCTGAGGCTGCGCGCGCTGCGGCTGAGGCTGCGCGCGCTGCGGCTGAGGTTGCGCGCGCTGCGCCTGAGGCTGCGCGCGCTGCGGCTGGGGCTGGAAGCCACGCGGCTGCTCGGTCCGGCCGCGCGGCTGCTCGGAGGCTCCGCGTGGTGCCTCGAACGAGTTGCCGCGAGCCTGTTGCGGAGGAGACCCGCCGCGGGTTTCCGCGGATGGCGAGCGGCCGCCGCGCGCCTGCTCATAGCGCTGCGGCGAGCCGGCCTCGCGCCGGTTGCTGGCTGCGTTGCGGGGTGACCCCGACCCGCTCGCCGCGACCACACCCCTGCCGGTGAACACGCCCGCACGCGGCGTGGCCGCAATCGAGGGTCGGCCGCCATTCACCGAGGCGCGCATGGCGTTGTCGTGCGCCGCCATGGTCCGATGCTCGGTCTGCGCCTGCAGGGGCGCCTCATGACGCTCGTGCTGCGCGGCAAGCTCCGCCGCGCCGGGCCGCGCGCTGATGCCACCCGCGCCGCCGTTGTAGCTCACGTGACTGACGGAGCCGTTGTTCACCACCGTGCGGTTGTATACGTTGGCGATGTTGGTATTGCTGATGTTGGTGACGGAGCGGTTGTAGTAGAGCTGGCGGCCGCGCCACTCGCCCCCGACGAAGCCCACGCCGCCGTAGCCGAAGCCGTAGTCCACACCGCCGTAGAAGCCGACGTGAGGACCCCAGTAGCCGGCGTTCCAGATATAGGCCCCGTCCACCCAGCCCCAGTACCCTGGCGTCCACAGCAGGCCGACGGGCGCGAGCACCCAGGTCCCCGGCACCCAGTAGTAGCTGTCGTCCCACGCCCAGTAGCCCGGCGTCCAGATGTAGCCCGGTCCCGGGATCGGCGGCTGGTAGTAGACCGGCAGCGCCGGCGGCGCGATGGTGACCGAGACGAACAGGCCGGCCTGCGCCGCGATGGGAAGCAGCACCAGCAGCAATGCAGCGATGAGACCGCGGACGAGGTTACGCATGATGAGGTCTCCTTGGTTCCAACCTTGGGCGGCGGACGCTGAACACTGCCTGAACTCCGGCAGGCCGTGCTCGCGCGCGCCCTCCTCCGCTGCAACGTATCCTGCCGGCGGGGGTTGACCCGCCGCGGCCACGCTGCGGCTAAAACCAGCTGTAGTTGAAGCTGATGCTGACGCGCTCCGCGGCGGCCGCGTTGGCGGGCACCTCGTGCCGCAGCCAGCTCTCGAACAGTACGACTCCACCGGTGCGCGCCGCGACCTGCACCCATGGCGAGCGCGCGCGGCGCGTGCCCGCGAGGCGCGGGGGAGCTGCCATGTAGCGCTCGAGGCGCGGGTCCTCGAGCTTGAGCGCCGCCGAACGCGGCGGCGTCGCGACGTAGTAAGTTCCGCTGATGGTCGAGAGCGGATGCAGGTGGACGCCGTGCGCGGCGCCGCGCCCCATGATGTTCACCCAGCAGTCGGTCATCACGAGGTCCCGCCCCGTGAGATCGAACGCGAGCGTGCGGGCGAAGCGCGCTACGCGCGCATCGAGCGCGCGCGCGAGCGCTGCGAAAGTCGGCGACAGCCGATGCATGCGGTTCGCGGAGCCATAGGAGGTATAGCCGCCGGGGTAGTTGCGGGCCGACCAGCGCCGCCCGGCCGAATCGTCCGCGCGCAGCTGGCGGCACTCGCGCAGCAGGCGTGCATTGAGCGCCTGCCAGCCCCGGCCGCGCAGCCGGCCGGTGTAGACCAGCGTCGGAAAGAGCGCCTGGGTCGCCATGACTTGCCGCGAGTATGCGCAAGCCGCGCCCCGCTGGTCTATGATCTGAGCCATGGCCGTTTCCGCTCTGCCCGCCCCCACCGCGATCGACTCGGTTCCGCACGGGATCGGCGGGCGCACCGTGCGTGGCACGGGCCGCCAGCTCGATGTGTTCAACCCAGCCACGGGTGAGGTGGCGCGCCGCGTCGCCCTGGCGAGCGCCGATGAGGTGCGCGCCGCGGTGGCGAGCGCGCGCGCCGCGTGGCCCGCCTGGGCGGACACGCCGCCGGTGCGCCGGGCGCGCGTGCTGGCGCGTTTCCTGCAGCTGCTCAACGAGCGGCGCGACGCGCTCGCGGCGCTCATCACCGCCGAGCACGGCAAGGTGTTCGCGGACGCGCAGGGCGAGGTCACGCGCGGCATCGAGATCATCGAGTTCGCGTGCGGCATCCCGCAGCTCCTCAAAGGCGACTTCACCGATCAGGTGTCCACCGGCATCGACAACTGGACCCTGCGCCAGCCGCTCGGGGTGGTAGCCGGCATCACGCCCTTCAATTTCCCCTGCATGGTGCCGTGCTGGATGTTTCCGCTGGCGATCGCGTGCGGCAACAGCTTCGTGCTGAAGCCGAGCGAGCGCGACCCCTCGGCGTCGGTGGTGATGGCGCAGCTCTTCGCCGAGGCGGGGCTGCCGCCCGGGGTGTTCAACGTCGTGCAGGGCGACAAGGAGGCGGTCGACGCGCTGCTTGCGGACCCGGACGTGAAGGCGGTGAGCTTCGTCGGTTCCTCCCCGATCGCGCACTCGATCTATACCCGCGGCGCGCAGTCCGGCAAGCGCGTGCAGGCGCTCGGCGGGGCCAAGAACCACATGGTGGTGATGCCCGATGCCGATCTCGACCAGACGATCGATGCGCTGATCGGTGCGGCCTACGGCTCCGCGGGCGAGCGCTGCATGGCGATCTCGGTCGCGGTGCTGGTCGGCGAGGTCGGCGACCGGGTGGTCCCGGCGCTCGCCGAGCGCGCGCGCGCCCTGCGGGTCGCCGACGGCATGGAGCCGCGCGCGGAGATGGGCCCGGTGATCAATGCCCAGGCGCTCGAGCGCATCCGCGCCTACATCGCCGACGGCGCGGCGGCGGGCGCCGAGCTCGTGGTCGACGGCCGCGTCGACGCCGCGAGCGGCCGGCCGTTCACCATCGCAGGCCTCGAGCGCGGCTTCTGGCTCGGCCCGACGCTCTTCGACCGGGTGACGCGCGGGATGCGTATCTACCAGGAGGAGATCTTCGGCCCGGTGCTGGTGTGCGTGCGCGTGCCGGACTTCGCCGCCGCGATCGAGCTCGTCAACTCGCACCCGCTCGCCAACGGCGTCGCCTGCTACACCCGCGACGGCCACGTGGCGCGCGAGTTCGGCCGCCGCATCCAGGTCGGCATGGTGGGCATCAACGTGCCGATTCCCGTGCCCATGGCCTGGCACGGTTTCGGCGGCTGGAAGGGCAGCCTCTTCGGCGACACCCACGCCTACGGCGAGGAAGGGGTGCGCTTCTACACGCGCCAGAAATCCATCATGGAGCGCTGGCCGGAAGCGACCCCCAAGGGCCCGGAATTCACGATGCCGACGGCGAAGTAGCGCGCCGCGACCGCGCCGAGCACGAGTCGGCGTACTTGCCCGGCGCGATCGATCCCTTCACATGCTCCTGGTGTAACGCGCAGACACCGTCCCAGGCGGCCTTCGGGCCATATCCCACAAACATGAATATTGTGGGGTATATATTTCGTGAGCTACTATATCCCACAAATTCAATTTCTGTGGGATATATTGTAATGGCCAGGCTCACCACGCCGCACGAACAAGCACTGACATTGCTCTTTGCGGAGCTTGAGCAGACCGCCGCGGCGCAGCGGGATGCCTTTCTCGGCACGCCCGGGACAATCGCGCAGCGCACTAACGATAACGGTACCAGGTACTGGGTTCATCGTTATTCCGATGGGGTCGGCAGGCGAAAGGAGACCTACCTCGGGACTGTCGACGATCCTGGCGTGACCGCTCGCGTAGATGCGTTGCGCGAGAAGATTGCCGTGGCAACCGCAACGATTGCCCGAGTCAGGGTGCTTGCGCGCTCGGGATTCGCTAACGTCGACCGCAAGACCTATGCCACGGTGGCCAGCCTGCACAATCACGGCCTCTTTAGGGCTGGGGCGCTTCTCATCGGCTCGCACGCATTTGGCGCGCTGCTGAACGCGTTGGGGGTGAGAGCTGTGGCATATGCGACGGAGGACGTAGACATTGCGCGCCCGGAGCAGTTGGCCCTCTCTGGAGTTCCCCCGTTTCTTGGCATGCTTCGCGAGACCGGAATCGAGTTCTTTGAGGTCCCGGCACTGCATCGCCGAGCCTACTCGACCTCCTACGCGGAGCGCGGTGGGTCGCGCCTAAGGGTCGATTTGCTGGTGCCCTCCTCCGATGAGAGCTACCCGACGATTCCGGTTCCCGAGCTGAAAGCCCACGCGACGGGACTGCCGTACCTACGTTACCTGTTGGGAAGCTCTCAAGAGGTGCCGCTGCTCAGCCCCCACGGTGTTGTCATGGTGCGCGTGCCCGTCCCTGAGCGGTTTGCAGTCCATAAACTGCTCGTCTCCCAGCTCAGGGCCAGGACCACGAGCAAGCCGGCGAAAGATCTGCGGCAGGCAGCTACGCTGATTGAGACCATCGTCGAGCGATTCCCCGGCGCACTGGAGGACGCGATGGAAGCGATCCCGAAGAGCGCGACAAGGCACATCCGCCGTGCTATGGCGGCGCTTGAGAGCCATCTGCCGGCAAGCGCTGAGAACGCTTGGGATGCGCTGCGACGCTAACGGCCAGAAGCGGTTACTCAGGCGCTTGACTAGCCTTCCAGATAGCGGACTTTCAAGTGTACGCTCCGACGGGACGGTTCCGGCCAGGGAGCGAATCGACATGGTGATAAACATCAATCGGCGGACATTTCTGGCCTACACCGCCGCGATGGCTGGTGCAGCGTCGTATTCGACACGCAGCGACGCAGCAAAGGCCAGGACCAGACTCATACTTCTTGGCACGGGCGGTGGGCCACGCCCACGGAAGGCCAGCGGGCCATCGGCACAGGTAATCGTCGCGAACGGCACGGCATACGTGATTGATTGCGGAAACGGGGTCGCGCGCCAGCTTGCCTTTGCCGGGGTGCCGTTGGCCGCACTTCGACACGTTTTCATCACGCATCACCATTCAGACCATGACGCCGATTATGGAAATCTGATCTGGTTAGCATGGGCGGCTGGGTTGAAGACTCGAGTCGACACGTGGGGGCCGCCACCGCTCCAGAAGATGACTGAGTTGTTCTTCGAGATGAATGCGTACGACATCAACACGCGTATTGCCGACGAGGGCCGCCTGCCTCTTATTCCGCTGGTTCATGTGCATGAGCTGAACCACGGTGGCACCGTCATGCAGGACGAGAACGTGAAGGTGACGGCGGCACTTGTGAACCACCCGCCAGTCGTGCCAGCGTTCGGTTATCGATTCGACGCAGCAGACCGCTCGATTGTAATCTCCGGCGATACTACTCCTTCCGACAATCTCGTTGGCCTTGCTCAGGGTGCCGACGTTCTCGTCCATGAGGCTCTCTATGTGCAAGGGATTGATCGCTTGGTCGCCAGCGCTCCCAACGCGGCAACCCTGAAAAAAAGTATCATGTCGCACCACACGACTGCAGAGGATGCCGGGCGCGTAGCCCAGCGGGCTGGCGTTAAGTTGCTCGTACTTTCGCATCTGGTTCCTCCAGACGATCCTGAGATTTCCGATCAAATGTGGATTGAAGCGGCGCGCGTCCACTTTCCGGGCCCGATAATCGTCGGTAAGGACTTACTCGAGATTTAGGGACTGGCGTACGTTGTGCAGGATCTGCGTTGCGCACGTGATTTCAGAATGCTGGGCGCGACGCCCATGTAGCGGACGTTCACCGCCGTCGGCTACGGGTCGTGACCGGTCATCCGGCTCTCTTGCTGACGGAGAGCAGCAGCCGCGAGCGCCCGGCTACACAACCTTCTCGAGCCGCGGCTCCGCGGGCGCGAACTGCTGCTCCTCGGTGCTGCCGGCGAGCGCCGTGATCGAGGACTGCCCGCCGCTCACTACCTGGGTGACGGCGTCGAAGTAGCCGGCGCCGACCTCGCGCTGGTGCTTGGTGGCGGTGTAACCGGCGCTCTCGGCGGCGAACTCCGCCTGCTGCAGGGCGACGTACGCGGTCATCTGCTGCGCCTTGTAGGCGCGCGCGAGCTCGAACATCGAGTAGTTGAGCGCGTGGAAGCCGGCGAGGGTGATGAACTGGAACCGATAGCCAATCGCCGCCAGCTCGCGCTGGAAGCGCGCGATCTGCGCGTCGTCGAGCTTCTTCCTCCAGTTGAAGGATGGCGAGCAGTTGTAGGCGAGGAGCTTGCCCGGGAACTGCGCGTGTATGCCTTCGGCGAACTCGCGCGCCTCCTCGAGATCGGGCTTGGCCGTCTCGCACCAGAGCAAGTCGACATACGGAGCATACGCGCGGCCGCGCGCGATCGCCGCGGCGAGGCCCGCCTTCACGGTGAAGAAGCCCTCGGCGGTGCGCCCCTTGCCCGCATCGATGAAAGGCCGGTCGCGCTCGTCGACGTCCGAGGTGAGGAGCGTCGCGCCCTCGGCATCGGTGCGCGCCACGAGCACGGTCGGCACGTTGCACACGTCGGCGGCGAGGCGCGCCGCCACCAGCTTCGCGACCGCCTCCTGGGTCGGCACCAGCACCTTGCCGCCCATGTGGCCGCATTTCTTGGCGGACGACAGCTGGTCCTCGAAGTGCACGCCGGCCGCTCCGGCCTCGATCATCTGCTTCATCAGCTCGAAGGCATTCAGCACGCCGCCGAAGCCGGCCTCGGCGTCGGCGACGATCGGCTTCAGCCAGTCGATGGAGTCGTCGCCTTCGGCGTGATGGATCTCGTCGGCGCGCCGCAGGGTGTTGTTGATCCGGCGCACCACCGCGGGCACGGAATCGGCCGGATAGAGCGATTGATCGGGATACATCTCGCCGGCGAGATTGGCATCGCCTGCGACCTGCCAGCCCGAGAGGTAGATCGCGTCGAGCCCCGCCTTCACCTGCTGCATCGCCTGATTGCCGGTGAGCGCGCCGAGCGCGTTCACCAGGGGCTTCTCCTGCAGATAGCGCCACAGCTTCTCGGCGGTGAGCCGTGCGATCGAGTGCTCGACCGCGACCGTGCCACGCAGCCGCACGACGTCCGCGGCATCGTAGCCGCGCTGCACGCCGCGCCAGCGGGGACCGTCGCGCCACGCGCGGCGCAGCTCCTCGGCGCTCGGGAGCGTGCGGGGGAGGCTGGTGATGGTGCTATCGCTCATGGGGTGACATCTCCGTGCGCCGGTGCTTCAGCTCAAGAGCTCGTAGGCGGGCAGCGTCAGGAACTCATCGAAGGTCTCGGACTTGATCATCTGCTCGAAGAGGCGCGCCGCGGTGGGGAATACCCCTTCGCTGAGGCGCCTCGCGCCCACCTCGCCGTGGATGCGGTCGAGCTCGGAATGCAGCAGCCGATCGAAGCGCGCGAGCGTCACCTCGGCGCCGTCGCTGGTGCGCGCGCCGTGGCGCAGGCATTGCCAAAGCTGCGCGCGGCAGATCTCGGCGGTGGCCGCGTCCTCCATGAGGTTATAGAGCGGCACGCAGCCGTTGCCGCGCAGCCAGGACTCGAGGTACTGCACGCCGACACGGATGCAGTTGCGCAGGCCCTCCTCGGTGATCGCTCCTTCCGGGATCACCACCAGGTCGCGCGCCGTCACCTCGACGTCGGCGCGCAGCACTGCGAGCTGGTTCGGGCCGCGCATCACGGCATCGAACGGCTCGCGGGCGATGGCCGCGAGTCCCGGGTGCGCGATCCAGGTGCCGTCGTGCCCGGCGCGCGCCTCGCGCAGCTTGTCGGCGCGCACCCGCGCCATCGCCGCCTCGTTGGCCGCCGGGTCGTCGCGGATCGGTATCTGCGCGGCCATGCCACCGATCGCGTGCGCGCCGCGCCGGTGGCAGGTGCGGATTAGCAGGTCCACGTATGACTTGAGGAACGGCCGCTCCATGGTGACGCTGGCGCGGTCCGGCAGCAGGAAGTCCGCGCGGTTCCGGAACTTCTTGATGAAGCTGAAGATGTAGTCCCAGCGGCCGCAGTTGAGCCCGGCCGAGTGCTCGCGCAGCTCGTAGAGGATCTCGTCCATCTCGAAGGCGGCGAGGATGGTCTCGATGAGCACCGTCGCCTTGATGGTGCCGCGCGCCATGCCGAGCGCGTCCTGGGCGGCGAGGAACACGTCGTTCCACAGCCGCGCCTCCAGATGGCTCTCGATCTTCGGCAGGTACAGGTAAGGACCGGTGCCGCGCGCGGCGAGCGCCTGATGGTTGTTGGCGATGAACAGCGCGAAGTCGAACAGCGCGCCCGACACCGCCTCGCCGTTGACGGTCACGTGCTTCTCGGGCAGGTGCCAGCCGCGCGGACGCACGATGAGCGTCGCGGTGCGCTCGGCGAGCCGATAGACCTTGCCGGTCGAGGCGTCCTCGAAGCTTATGGTGCGGCGGATGGCGTCGGCGAGGTTCACCTGGCCGCGCACGACGTTCTCCCAGCTCGGCGCCAGCGAATCCTCGAAGTCCGCCATGAAGGCGCTGACCGGCGCATTCAAGGCGTTGATGATCATCTTGCGGTCGACGGGACCGGTGATCTCGACACGGCGGTCGAGGAGATCGGCCGGCACCGGCGCGATGCGCCAGTCGGCGGCGCGCACCGCAGCGGTGTCGGCGAGGAACTGCGGCAGGGCGCCGCCGTCGAACTCCGCCTGGCGCCGGGCGCGCGCGGCGAGCAGCTCGAGCCGGCGCGGATTGAAGCGGCGATGCAGGCTCGCGAGCAGTTGCAGCGCAAGCGGGGTCAGCACCTCCTGCGCACGCTCGATCTTCGCCCCCAGGATCTCGACCCTGGAGCCGTTTGGCTCGCGGGAATAAGCCCGCTCCGTTGCGCTGCCCTGCATGGCTGCCAGCATACACAGGTGTAAAGGGAATTTGACTACGGAAACTTCACACTGTTAATTTCACAAGCACGGGGGCCTGGGTCCCATTGGCCCGGGAGGGGGGGGTCTGACATATGCCGCAACTGATGCACCGGGGACATTTCCTCGGCACCAAGCTGCGCGCGCTGCGCAAGCGCAACGGGCTCACGCTGGAAGAGCTCTCGGTGCGCTGCATTCAGCGCGACACTGCGAGCGCGCCGTCGGTGTCCTACCTCAGCATGATCGAGAGCGGCAAGCGCATGCCCTCCCCGGCCCTCCTCGGGCTCCTGGCGGCTGTTTTCCAGCGCGACCCTGCCTGGTTCCTCGATGAGAGCGCCGAGCCCGAGCCTGCGCCGGCGGCGGGAGGCACCGCGGGCGGCGTTCCCCGGGTGCCGTTCGAGCCTGCCTTCCTCTTCTCCAAGAGCCTGCTGCAGGCGGCCATCCCGGAGCTCCTGGCGCAGACCGGCACGAGCGGGCGGCAATTCGCGCACCTCCTCATCCGCTCGCATCAGGAGATGTCGCGCAACGACTTCCCGGACCTCGAGCGCGCGGCCGAGAGCGTCGGCGAGCGGCGCTTCCCCCTCGGCGTCGAGGAGCTGATGCGCCTCGCCAAGCGCCACGGCCTCGAGATTCGCTGGTTCGACAGGAAGCCGGTCCTGGCGCGCGACCGGGACCGGGAAGTGCGCAGCATGGTGCGCTCGTTCTTCGAGGCCCCGGGCGTGGTGTATGCGAACCGGGTGCTGCAGTCGGACCCGGCGCGGCTCAAGTTCGATCTCGCCGCGCACATCGCTCACAAGGTGCTGCACGGGGGAGACGGGCTCAAGTCCCCGCACGCGACCGGCGGGGAGATGGGGGGGAGCCCCGAGGGCGGCTCGGGCGCCGCAGGACTGGAGCCCCAGGACGTGCTGCACGCCTGGCGGGACTTCGAGTGCAGCTTCTTCGCCGGCGCGCTGCTCGCCCCGCGGATTCCGTTCCGGCGCTTCCTCGCCCGCGAGCGCTACCGCGTGGAAGCCGGCGCCAAGCTCGAGCTCACCCCCGCGGTGGTGATGCGGCGGATGACCAAGGTGTCACCCTACCCCTACTGGCATTTCTTCGACGCCTACCCGCCGGGTTATCTGCGGGCGGTGTACCGCGGCAACGGCATTCCTCTTCCCTGGGGCAATCTCGCGCAGGTGAGCGATCCGTGCCCCAACTGGGCGGTGTTCCGCATGATCGACGGACAGCACGGCGAGTCGGGCTCGCAGATCTCGGTGCTGCGCGACGGCGAGCAGTCGCTGCTGTACTGCTGCCACTCGGTCCGGGTACGCGATATGGCCGGCAACCCGCACGTGCTCTCGGTCGGCGTCGACCTGGCGCCGGCGCTCGATGCCAATGGCGTCGACAGCGCGGCAATCGTCGGCGCCATTCTGGGCGAGTGCCTGCACCGGCGCGGCGAGGCGCGCATCCCCAGGGAGGCGGCGCAGGCGCTCGGCGCGCTCGCCAACGTGCTCAATATCGCCTGGATCGGCGATGCGCTCAGCTCACCGGCGCGCATCATCTGCCCGCGCAGCACCCGCTGCCCGCGCCCGGAGCGCTGCGAGGACGCGCCCCCGTCGCGCGCCCGTGAGATCGCCGACGTGCGCGAGGAGATCCTAGGCCGCGAGCCGTGATGGCATCATAGATACCCATGACGGCGGAACTCCGCAACGTGGCATGCGCTGCCGTGCCGTTCGCGCTCGCGCTGACCGTATGGGCGTCGCCCGCCGCCGGCGCGGCCGGCGGGCAGCCCGGCGCTGCGCTCGCAAGCGAGCAGGCCGCGATCGCGAAGTGGCGCAGCGAGCGGGTCGAGAGCCTGACGAGCGACAACGGCTGGCTTACGCTCACGGGACTCTTCTGGCTGAAAGAGGGTGACAACACCTTCGGGCGCGCGCCGGAGAATTCACTGGTCCTCGACAACGCCGCGCTCGCCGGCACCGCGGGCTCGTTCGTGCTGCGCGGCCACCAGGTGCGCTTCCTCGCCCGTCCCGATGGCGGCGTCACTCACGACGGCCAGCCGGCCACCGCTCTCGACCTCGCTGCCGATACGAGCGGCAAGCCGACGGTGCTCGCGAGCGGCGCACTGCGCTTCTACGTGATCGAGCGCGCCGGCAATCTCGGCGTGCGCGTGCGCGATCTCGACAACCCCCACCGCCTGGGCTTCCGCGGACTCGAGTACTTCCCCGTGAGCACCGAGTGGGTCGTCGACGCGCGCTTCGAGCGCTACCAGCCCGCGCATCAGATCAGGATCGTGAACATCCTCGGCATGGAGCTCGAGATGGAGTCTCCGGGAGCCGTGGTGTTCACCAGGGACGGGCGCGAGTGGCGTCTCGACACGGTGCTCGAGGAGCCCGGCGACCAGGAGCTCTTCATCATGTTTGCCGATGGGACCAGCGGCCGCGAGACCTACGGGGCCGGCCGCTTCCTCTACATCCCGATACCAGCGGGCGACACCGTGCCGGTCGACTTCAACAAGGCCTACAACCCGCCGTGCGCGCTCAACGAGTTTGCGACCTGCCCGCTGCCGCCGTGGCAGAACCGCCTGCAGCTCAAAGTCACGGCGGGCGAGAAGAAGTACGCCGGCGGCACGGAACACCAGTTCTGAAGGCGCGTGCGGCGCCTTGATGCGGCGCAGCACCCACCGCGTTTCGGGCGGCTGGACTCAAGGCGCCGCGTGGGACCAATATCCGCGCCCACAGGGGGGCCTGACACACGCCAGGTCAAAGCAAAGGCTAGAGATTCAGAGGAGCATCAAGCATGCGCACACAAACTCTCACTTGGGTCGCGGGGCTCGCGCTCGTCTCGTGCGCCGTCGTGGCGCTCGGTGCGGACGCGCCCGCCAAGCCTGCAGCGGCCGCCGCCAAGGCGGCGCCGAGCGATACGCAGCTCATCGCGAGCGCCGAATCCGCCGCTCCGCCGAGCGTGGGCCGGCACGCCACGGTCGTCGTCATGGAGGAAGGCGGCAACATGCGCACCCTGCGCAAGGGAACCAACAACTTCACCTGCATGCCCGACAATCCGGCGACGCCGGGGCCCGATCCGATGTGCATGGATCCGGCGGCGATGGAGTGGGCGCATGCCTACCTGTCTCACAAGCCCCCGCCGGCCGGAAAAGTAGGCTTTATGTACATGCTCGCCGGCGGCACCGATGCCAGCAACACCGACCCGTACGCCGAGAAGCCGACGGCGGCCAATCACTGGATCAGCACCGGACCGCACGTGATGGTGGTCGGAGCCGATGCCTCTTTCTACGACGCTTATCCGAAGAACCCGGACCCCGACACTTCGGTTCCGTACGTGATGTGGGCCGGCACGCCCTACCAGCATCTGATGGCGCCGGTGCTCGCCCATCACCACCCGCAGGGGAAGAACCCGCACCCCGCTGAGGGCAAGAGCGAGACGAAGGACAAGTAACTCAGACTAAGGCTCGCGCCGCCGCTCGAGCCGCCGCGCTTCGATGCGGCGCGCGATCTTCTGTCGCGCGGTGGGCGCGAGCGTCAGGCCGGCCGGTGACGCCAGCGCCTCGAACGGCCCCATGGCGACCGGCGCGGCGGCGTGCGCCGCCGCCGTCGCGCCCGGAAACGCCATGAAGGCGTCACTGCGCACGGCAGCCCCGGCGTCGGTCTGCACGTAGAGCGGCAGGAAACCGCTCGCACTCGAGAGCGCCTCGTAATCGCCGACGAACAGCCCACGCGAATTCGGCGCGAGATCCATGTCGAAGGGTCCCGAAAGGTGCGTTTCCTGGAAGTTGCTGCCATCGCTCGAGGTCACCAGCCAGGCGTCGGCGAGCAGCGAGCCGAACGGCGCGAACGCATCGTTGCGCAGGTCGTAGTAAGCCACGGCGATGACGCCGCCCGCCTCGACGTGGACGGTAGGCGTGAACGCCTGCACCGCGCCATCGGCATTTACCTCGACCGGCGCAGCCCAGGTGGTACCGCCGTCAGTGGAGTGGGTCATCACGATCCCATCGCGGGCGCCGCCCGAGAAACGCGCGTCCTGCCAGGCGACGTAGACGACGCCGCCGGGACCTGCGCTCACCGAGACGATGTCGGCGCCGTCGCGCACTCCCTGGCCGGTGCGCGGATCCACCGTGCCGACCGCCTCGAGCTGCGCGATCGTGATCGGCGCCGACCAGGTCGTGCCATGATCGAGCGAGCGCACGAGGTGTGCCTGCGCCGTAGTCTGCCCGCCGCCGCCCGTGTCGAGCTCGGTAAAGACATCGAGCAGCACGTCCCCGGGCAGCACCACGATCTGGTTGCCGAGCGTCTGGCTGGTGAGACCCGGATCGTAGATGCTGCGCCCCGCCGCCCACGTGGTCCCGGCATCCGCCGTGACCGCGAAGTAGCTCGGCCCCGCGCTCGGCGCGCTGAGGCGGTCCCACACCGCGTACACGTAATTCGAGTCGGTGGAATCAGCGGTGATCGACCCCTTGTCGTCGAAGAACAGCTCGCCGTCCTGGATGAGCGCCACGGGCGCGCTCCAGCTGCGGCCCCCATCCTGCGACTGCGCGACCAGCATGGCGCTCGATGAGCCCGCGGCCAGCGTGCCGCCGGTGAAGGACAGGGACAGCGCGTAGACCGCGCCGCTCGGCGAGGCCGTCAGCCACACATCGCTCGCGCGCGCGTAGTCGCCCGCGGTACCGCTCGCGCCGCCCGTGCAGCGCGAGAACGCGGCGCTCGACGGCGTCCAGGTCGTGCCGCCGTCGAAGGAAGCGGCGAGGCTCAGGCCCTGAGCGCCGCCGGTCGACCAGCGGTTGTGCTGCCAGCCGGCGATCAGATTCATGGAATTGGCCGGGTTGACGACGAACGACGGCTCAGCCGCGGGATCGGTGTAGAGCGTGCCGTTCGGCGCCACTCCGTCGCAGCCGGCGGCGAAGTTCGCAGCCTGCGACAGCTGCACCAGCGTCACCGCGCTGTAGGGCGGCGGAACCGAGGGTGTGCCCGCGCCGCCGCCGCTCCCCCCTCCCCCACAGGCTGCGAGCAGCGCACATGAAATCACGCCCGCGCCGTTTCGTGCCCGCATCGTCGGCAGCACTCGCCGGCAGATCAGCTGCCGATGAAAATCGTCGCCGGATGCTCGAGGCACTCTTTCAGCGCCTGAATCATCGCCGCCGCGTCGTAACCGTCGACGAAGCGATGGTCGAAGGACGAGGACAGGTTCATCGTGCGGCGGATTGCGATCGCCCCCTCGAACACCACCGGCCGCTCGACCGCGCGGTTCACGCCGACGATCGCCACCTCCGGCGCGTTGATGATCGGCGTGCTGGCGATGCCGCCGAGCTTGCCGAGGCTGGTGATGGTAATGGTCGAGCCGGTGAGCTCCTCGCGAGTCGCCTTGTTGGTGCGGGCAGCCTCGCTCACGCGGCGCATCTCCGCCGCGAGCTCCCACAGCGAGCGCTGTTGCGCGTCGTGCACGACCGGGACCTTGAGTCCGTCCGGGGTCTGGGTCGCGACGCCGAGGTGCACCGCCGAGTGACGCACGATCACGCCGCGCTCGGCGTCGTAGTGCGCATTGCACTGGGGATAATCCTTGAGCACGCGCACCAGTGCCAGCGCCAGGAACGGCAGGTAGGTGAGGCCCGGGGCGCCGCTCGCGAGCTTGCCGTTGAGATGCCGGCGCAGCCCCTCGAGCTCGGTGACGTCGAGCTCCTCGACGTAGGCGAAGTGGGGAATGTTGCGCTTCGCCTCGCTCAGGCGCTGCGCGATGAGGCGCCGCAGGCCGATCACCTTGATCTCCTCGGTGGCGCCCATCGCGCGCGCCGGCGGCTTCGCCGTCGGTACCGCCCGGGGCGCGGACCGTAGCGGCACCGGCTGCCGCTCCGCGCTGCGCGCCACGAAGGCATCGAGGTCCTTCGACACGATGCGGCCGCTCGGACCCGAGCCCGCCACCTGGCGCAGGTCGATACCCGCCTCGTGGGCACGGCGCCGGATGGCCGGAGACGTGGCGACCCGGCCGCGCGCGGCGGCTGCCGCCACGTGCGCCTCGAGCGCCGCACCCGCGCCGTGGCCGTTGCCGCTGCGGGCCGCGGCTGCGGCTCCTGCAGCGGGCGCGCCCGGAAGCGCAACCGCCGGCGCCGTCGCGGCGGGTGTCCCGGCCCGCGCCTCGGTCTCGAGCACGATCAGTTCCGCGCCCACCGCCACCTTGTCGCCGGGCTCACCGGTCGTCGACAGGACGCGTCCGCTCACCGGCGCCGGCACTTCCACCGCCGCCTTCTCGGTCATCACCTCGACGATCACGTCGTCTTCCGCCACGGTGTCGCCCGGCTTGACACGCCAGCCGACGATCTCCGCCTCGACCGTGCCCTCGCCGAGATCCGGCAGCTTGAACACGTATCTGCTCATGCGCCCTCCATCACCTGTCTGAGCGCCGCGGCAACCCGCGCCTGTCCCGGAAAGTAATCCCACTCGAAGGCATGCGGATAGGGTGTGTCCCAGCCCGCGACCCGCAGCACCGGCGCCTCGAGATTCCAGAAGCAGTGCTCCTGCACCGTGGCGACGAGCTCCGCGCCGTAGCCGCTGAAGCGGGTCGCCTCGTGCACCACCACGCAGCGGCCGGTCTTGCAGACCGAAGTGCAGAGCGCATCGACGTCGAGCGGCGCCATGGTGCGCACGTCGACGATCTCCGCATCGAGACCCGAGGCGCGCACCGCCGCCTCGGCGACGTGCACCATGGTGCCGTAAGTGAGCACGCTCAGGTCCTTGCCCGGGCGCACCACCTCGGCCCGCCCGAGCGGCACGGTGTAGTGACCTTCCGGCACCTCGCCCCGCGGATGCGCGCTCCAGGGGACCGCGGGTTTGTGCGGGTCGCCGTCGAAGGGTCCGTTATAGAGCCGCTTGGGCTCGAAGAACACCACCGGGTCCTCGCCCTCGATCGAGGCGATGAGGAGGCCCTTGGCATCGTAGGGGTTCGAGGGCATCACGACCTTCACGCCGCAGACGTGCGTGAAGACCGCCTCCGGGCTCTGCGAGTGGGTCTGGCCGCCGCGGATGCCTCCGCCGCAGGGCGTGCGGATGGTCACCGGCGCGGAGAAGTCCCCCGCCGAGCGGTAGCGCAGCCGCGCCAGCTCGCTCACCACCTGGTCATAGCCCGGATAGATGTAATCGGCAAACTGAATCTCGGCCACGGGCTTCAGGCCGTTCACACCCATGCCGATGGCGGTCGCGATGATCCCGCCCTCGGCGATCGGCGTGTCGAGGACGCGATGCTCGCCGTGCTTGCGCTGCAGCCCGTCGGTGGCCCGGAACACGCCGCCGAAGTAACCGACGTCCTCGCCGAGGACGACGACGCGCGGATCGCGCTCGAGCATCACGTCCATGGCGGAGTTGAGCGCCTGCACCATGTTCATGCGCGCCATCGGCTCACCTCTTGCCGGCGGCGGACGGGGCCGGCGCCGCGCCGCGCGCCGCGCCCTGCGCCTCGCGCAGCGCACGCAACTCGCGCTGCTGCTCCTGCAAGTTGGGCGGCATGTCCTTGAAGACGTCCTCGAACATCGTGAGCGGATCGAGCGCCGGTCCGCCGCTCAGCGTGCCGTAGCTCTCGGCCTCCTTCCAGCACGCGGTGACGTGCGCCTCGAGCTCCTTCTCGAGCCGCGCGTGCCGCTCCTCGGACCACTCGCCGAGCGCGATCAGGTGTTGTTTGAGGCGCGTGATCGGATCGCCGAGCGGCCACGCACGCCACTCCTCTTTCGGACGGTAGCGCGCGGGATCGTCGCTGGTGGAGTGCGCCGCCGCGCGGTAGGTCACGAGCTCGATGAGCGTCGGTCCGCCGCTCTGGCGTGCGCGCTGCGCGGCCCACTGCGTCACGGCGTGTACGGCGAGGAAATCGTTGCCGTCCACACGGATGCCCGGCATGCCGTAGCCCGGCCCCCGTTGCGCGAAGGTCTGGTGCTCGCCGCCGGCGAAGCCCTGGAAGGTGGAGATGGCCCACTGATTGTTGACCAGGTTAAGAATCACCGGCGCCTGGTACACGGCGGCGAAGGTCATGGCGTAGTGGAAATCGGCCTCGGCGCTCGAGCCCTCGCCGAGCCAGCTCGAGGCGATCCGGTCCTCGCCCTTGATGGCCGCGGCCATCGCCCAGCCAACCGCCTGCGGGAACTGCGTGGCGAGATTGCCGGAGATCGTGAATATATTGCCGCTGCTCCAATGATACATAATGGGCATCTGGCGGCCCTTGCACATGTCGTGCGTGTTGGAGAGGCACTGACACATGAGGTCGACCAGGTTCCGCCCGCGCACCACCTGCAGGCCCTGCTGGCGGTACGAGGGAAACAGCATGTCGGTCGGTTGCAGCGCCATGCCCGCGGCGACCGCCACCGCCTCCTCTCCGGTGGACTTGATATAGAAGGAGATGCGCCCCTGGCGCTGGATCTTCTGCATCCGGTCGTCGAAGAGCCGCGTCAACAGCATGTGGCGCAGGCCCACCTGCAGCTCGCCGGGCTCGAGGTGCGGGTTCCAGGGACCGACGGCGCGATGCTCGGCGTCGAGCACGCGCACCATCTCCAGCGCCAGAGCCTCGATGTCGCGCACCGAGGCGGTGACGTCCGGACGGATCACGGCGCCGGCGGGCGAGATCTGCACGTAGCTGAAATCAGGTTCCTGCCCGGGACGGGCCGGCGGGGAGGGAACGTGCAGGCGCGAGCGTGGAGTCATGGCGGGCCGGGCGGCTCAGGTTGCAATTGCGGGCATCGCTTCGGCAGGATTGTAATCGCCCCACACCGGTAACACTACGAGTGAGGACACTCGTGAAGCCGAGAGCCACATTCCGGGGCGTCGTGCTGCGCAGCGCGCAGCCGCGACCCGCGCCGCAGCCCGCG
>DAHUXE010000085.1 GCA_027307325.1 Gammaproteobacteria bacterium
GGCGTTTATCGATGCGCTGCAGAAGGCCGCCCCCATCGTGCTCGAGCCCATCATGCGCATGGAGATCACCGCTCCCGCGAGCGCCATCGGCGACATCACGGGCGATCTCGCCACCAAGCGTGCACGCATCTCCGGCAGCGATACCCTGCCCGGGCAACGGGCCACGCTGCAGGCGCTGGTGCCGCTCGCGGAGATCTCCGAGTATCAGTCGCGCCTCAAGGCGCTCACCGGCGGGCAGGGCGCCTACACCATGGAACTGAGCCACTACGACCCGGTGCCGCCGCGCAAGCAGCAGGAATTGGCGCAGGCGTGGCGGCCCAGAGAGGCTCAAGAATGAGGAGCGCCGGAGCGGAGCCGCATGCGCACGGGTCCTTTCCGGGACGCCGTGAATCCGTCCCTGGAGACTGCGGGCGCGGCATTCATGCCGCGCACGCCCCGGAAAGGACCCGTGCGCCCACGTCTCCTCCTTCTGCGTCCAGCATTTGAGCGGTCTCGTCGCGGTGCCGGCCGCGCGCAGGCCGTATCTGGCGTTCGTGCGAGCCGGTGCCGACTCCCTCCACGGGCGCCTCATCGCCGAGGACCCGCAGCGCAACTGGGACTGCTGCGTCTCCTGGTACGTGCCTCCCCGCAGTGAAGCGCTCGCCGAGTTCTATTCCCACGGCGGCTTCAACAAGCTCGACGGCTTTCTAGAGTTCGCGCGCGAGCGGCCGGAGTATCGCGACTACCGCTACGTGATGCTGCTCGATGACGACGTGTATCTGCGGCCCGGCGACCTGTCGCGCTTCTTTGCGCTGTGTGAGCGTTACCGGACTTATCTGTCGCAGCCGGCGCTGCGCTGGCTCACGCATACGACGATCAATGCGCTGGTGCGCAACCCCGCGTGCGTCCTGCGCCGGGTGACCTTCGTCGAGGTCATGGCGCCGTGCTTCTCGCAGGCGGCGCTCGCGGAGCTGCTGCCGACCTTCGGCATGACGCGCAGCACCTGGGGGAACGACCTCGCCTGGGCCGGAACCATCGGCGGCCGTCATCCGATCTTCGTGGTGGACGCGATCGGCATGGACCATACCCGAACCGGCGACGGGCGCCCCACCGCCTTCTACCGCAAGCTCACCGAGATGGGGGTCGATCCGGGCGCGGAGCTCGAGCGGGTGCGGCGCATGTACCCCGACTTCCGCGGCTCGCGCACGCTTAGGTGCGGCCACGTATTCCGGCCCGGCATACCGGCCTGGGCGGCGCCGGCGCTGATGCGCCTCGTCGAGCAGCTGAAGTTCATCGTGCGCATCCGCAAGAAGACCCTGCTGCACCTGCGGGCACTGCGCGCGCGCCTCGAGGATCTGCGCGCCGCGCGCTAGTGTGAAGCGCCGGATCGGGGCATCCTGCCCCGCCCGGCCACCTTCGGCGGCCGGGCACATTGCGCTGCGCAGTCCTTAGCTCCGCGCAAGCCCTGGGCGGCCGTCCTGGCCGCCCGCTCGGCGCTGTGCGCCTCGCCCCTGTGCCTGACGGCGCACTGCCGGGGGCTCAGGGCTTCGGACGCGAATCGAGGAGCCCGCGGATCGCCGCCCAGCGGTTCTCGATGAGCCCGAGCGCCTCGGGCTTACGCGCGCCGAGCACGCCGAAGTCCTTGGCGAGGTACTCCGCGATCAGCTCATTCAGCCGGTCGGCGAGCACGCGCGAGGTCGGGTCGGGATTCAGGACGATGCCGAGCCCGGTCGGCGGGGTCGCGATGGTGCGCACCGTGAGATCCGGGCGGTGCGTGCGCAGCAGCAGCAGCAGCCGCCAGATGTCGCCGCTCCAGAAGCCCGTCACCTGCTCGCGCTGCGCGGTGCGCTCATCGAGCGGATAGCAGTCGTGCATGAGAATCACGGAGCTGCCCGAGCAGGCACGCTCGACGTTGATGAAGTCGCGCAGTGCGTACTCGAAGTGGTGCATGCCGTCGATGAACGCGAGCTCGACCGGCTGGCCGCCGAGCTCGGCGCGCGGTGAGTACTTCGCGAAGAAATCGTCGCTGGTCTCGCGGTAGATCCTGACGTTGGCGGGCGGGGGCTTGCCGAGGTTGGGCGCAGGATCGATGCCGAGCACCTGCGTCCCGGGCAACACGCACGCCAGCGATTCGCCGCGCGACACGCCGACCTCGAGGTAAGTACGCGGGCGCAGGTGGCGATGGATCCGTCCGAGCACGCGGAAGTAATCCTCGCCGGGGAGCGCCAGGTGCGACATGAGCGTGTAGGCGCGCGAATAGTCGGCGCGGTCGACCGCCTGGCGGCACAGAGCGAGCGCCTCGCTGCGCCGTCCCAGCCAGCGTTGCAGCCGGGCGCGGCGAAACAGCGCGCGCGCGGCGCGCTGGTCGGCCTCGGAAGAAAGACCTGCCGTCACGTGCCTCGAGTTCCAGGGTACTGCCGGGCGTACCACTGCCGGTACTCGCCGCTCGCAACGGCGCGCCACCAGGCCTCGTTATCGAGATACCAGCGCACCGTCGCCCCGAGGCCGGCCTGAAGCGGCGTGGCGGCGCGGAACCCGAGCAGACGCGCGATCTTGCCGGAGTCGACGGCGTAGCGGCGGTCATGTCCCGGCCGGTCGCGGACGTGCTCGATCAGGCTGCGTGCGCTGCGTCCCTGTGCCGGCGCGCTGCGCGGGAAGCGCGCCGCGAGGGCCGGCTCGGCCGCAAAGGCGTGGTCCACCAGATCGCACACCGTGCCGACCACGGCGAGGTTCGGCTCCTGGGTGGAGCCGCCGATGTTCCACGTCTCGCCGGGCGCGGACCGGGTGAGTATCAGCTCGAGCGCACGGCAGTGGTCGCTCACGTGCAGCCAGTCGCGTACCTGCAGGCCGTCGCCGTAGATCGGCAGCGGGCGGCCCTCGAGGATGTTGAGGATGCACAGCGGCAGCAGCTTCTCCGGGAACTGGAACGGCCCGTAGTTATTCGAGCAATTGCTGATGGTCACGGAGAGCCCGAAGCTGTGCGCCCAGGCGCGCACCAGGTGGTCGGCGGCCGCCTTGCTGGCGGCGTACGGCGAGTTGGGCGCATAGGGCGTGCTCTCGGTGAAGGCGGCCGCTCCGGGCGCGAGCGAGCCGTAAACCTCGTCGGTCGACACATGATGGAAGCGGCAGCCGCGCCGGTGGGCTTCCGCTCCCCAGGCCGTGCGCGCCGCGTCGAGCAGCGCCTGCGTGCCGAGCACGTTGGTGCGCAGGAACTGCGCCGGGTCCTCGAGCGAGCGGTCGACGTGCGACTCGGCGGCGAAATTTACGATCGTGCCGAGCGACTCTTCCGCGAGCAGCGTGGCGACCTGCGCGCGCTCGCCGATGTCGCCGCGCACGAACCGGAGCTTGCCGGCCTCGATGAGCGGCGCAATGCTGGCGAGATTGCCGGCGTAAGTGAGGGCGTCGAGCACCACGATCCGGTCCTCGGGATGCGCGGCACACCAGTGGTGGCAGAAGTTTGCGCCGATGAAGCCGGCTCCGCCGGTAACGAGCAGGCGCCTCACGCGCGCGCTCCGCCGCCCCCGCCCGCCGTGGCGAGCGTGGCGCGCAGTGCGACGCGCCAATGCGGCGCCGTGACCCCGAGGAGCTTCTCCGTGGCGCGCTTGTCGAGCACGCTGTAGGCGGGGCGTGCCGCCGCGGTCGGATAATCGGCGGTGCCGACAGGGAAGACCGGCGGCGCGGCGGGCAGGCAGGAAGCGCGCACCGCTTCCTCGGCGATCGCCACCGCGAAGTCGTACCAGCTCGCGACTCCGGAATCGCACCAGTGCCACAACCCGTGCGCGCGCCGCACGCTCAGGGCCCACAGAACCCCGGCGAGCCCGGCGGCGTGCGTCGGCGCGCCCACCTGGTCGCTCACGACGCGCAGCTCCGGCTTAGTTCTCATCAGGCCGAGCATCCGGCCCGCGAAGCCGCCCGCGGCGCTGTAGAGCCACGAGGAACGCACCACCGTGCCGCGCTCGCCGAGCTCGCGCAGCACCGCGGTCTCGCCGGCGAGCTTGGTGCGGCCGTAGACCGAAAGCGGGGCGGCGCGCGCGTCCGTGCCGTAGGGATGGCTCTGCCGGCCGTCGAACACGAAGTCGGTGGATACGTGCGTGAGCCAGGCGCCGGCCGCGCGGCAGGCCGCGGCCAGCACGGCAGGCCCTGCGGCGTTGGCGCGCTCGGCGGTCCCGGGATCGCGCTCGGCGTCATCGACGCGGGTGAAGGCGGCCGCATTGATCACGAGCTCGGGCGCAAAACCGGCGAACACCGCACGCACGGCGGCTTCCTGCGCGACGTCGAGCTCGGCGTGCGTGGAGGCCTTCACCACGTCACCCGCGGGAGCCGCGGCGATGAGCGCGCGGCCGAGCTGGCCGGCGGCGCCCGTGACGAGGACTCTCACGGGAAGCACTCCGCGCGTGCGAGCGGCGTGGCGTCGCGATCCTTGGCCGAGAGGAGCGGGGCGACGCCCGCAGGCAGCGGCCAGCGGATGCCGAGCGCCGGATCGTCCCACTGCAATGTGCGCTCGGCCTCGCGCGACCAGTAGTCGGTCACCTTGTACTCAACGCGCGTGCCGTCGGCGAGCGCGAGGAAGCCGTGCGCGAAGCCGGGCGGTACCCACAGCGAGCGCGCGCCCGCGGCATCGAGGTGCACGCTGCAGCTCTTGCCGAATGCGGGCGAGGAGCGGCGCAGGTCCACCACCACGTCGAAGATCTCTCCGGCGAGCACCCGTACCAGCTTCCCCTGCGTCTGCCGGATCTGGTAGTGGAGCCCGCGCAGCACGTGAGCACGCGAGTGGCTGACGTTCTCCTGCACGAAGCGCGCCGCGATGCCGGCGGCGGCGAAGTCGCGCTCGTTCCAGCTCTCGAAGAAGGCGCCGCGCGCATCGTCGTACACCTGGTGCTCGATCAGCTGCACGCCGGGCAGCGGCAGGGGCACGGCGCGCATCAGAACACCCGCTCGCTGAGCATGCTCTCGAGATACTCGCCGTAGCCGGTGCGCTTGAGCGGCGCGGCGAGACGAGCGAGCTGCGCACGGTCGATGAAGCCCTGGCGGTAGGCGATCTCCTCGGGGCAGCAGATCTTGAGACCCTGGCGCGCCTCGACCGTCTCGACGAAGTTGGCGGCCGCCAGGAGCGAGGCGTGCGTGCCGGTGTCGAGCCAGGCGACGCCGCGGCCGAGCACCTCGACCCTGAGGGCGCCGCGCGCCAGGTAGGCGCGATTGACGTCCGTGATCTCGAGCTCGCCGCGCGCCGAGGGCGCGAGGGTGCGCGCCACGGCGACGCAGTCGGCGTCGTAGAAGTACAGGCCGGTCACCGCGTAATGCGAGCGTGGCGCGCTCGGCTTCTCCTCGAGCCCGACCGCCTTGCCCGCGGCGTCGAACTCGACCACGCCGTAGCGCTCGGGGTCGCGCACGTAGTAGGCGAACACGGTCGCGCCGCGTTCGCGCGCCGCGGCGGCGCGCAGCTGCTCGGGGAAGCCGTGGCCGTAGAAGAGGTTGTCGCCGAGCACGAGGCTCACGGCGTCCTTGCCGATGAAGTCGGCGCCGATCACGAGCGCCTGGGCGATGCCGCGCGGCTCGGCCTGTACCGCGTAGCGCACGCGTATACCCCATTGCGAGCCATCCCCGAGCAGCCGCTCGAACAGCGGGCCGTCCTCGCGCGTCGAGATGAGCAGCACGTCGCGGATGCCGGCCAGCATGAGCGTCGCCAGCGGATAGTAGACGAGCGGCTTGTCATAAAGCGGCAGCAGCTGCTTTGAGACTGCCCGGGTGACGGGATAAAGTCGGGTGCCGGATCCACCGGCGAGGACGATGCCTTTGGTGATCATGAGATTCTGGCGGTTGCAACGCGCGGCGCATCCTAGCCTGTCGCCGACGGCGGTACCACGGGGTTGCCGGCCGGAGCGGTGGCCGCCGCCGGTTCCGGCCGTCCTGGCGGCGGGCGCTCTGGTCCTGGTCGCTCTCGCGGCCTCCGGCAGCACGGCTGCCGCCCCGCCGTCCGACGGCAGACCCAGGGCGAAGGCGAGCTCGTTCGCGCCCCACCACACGAAGAGTCGCGTCTACGGCACGCCGGTCTCGAAGCCGATCCTGCATAAGCGCAAGAAGCGCAAGCAGCCCGCCGGCACGCCGTCTGAGCCGATCAAGTAGTTGCCCCTGA
>DAHUXE010000088.1 GCA_027307325.1 Gammaproteobacteria bacterium
GCAGGGCGGCTCCGTGCAGCCGCGCCCAGCGGCGCATCTCAGCGCTCCGTCCTGCGCGTGCGAGCGCACCGAGCGCACCCGCTCCGAGCGCCGCGGCGGCGGAGCAGGGCGGCAAGCACCTGGTGGAGCGAGGCGAGACGCTTTCCGAGATCTCGAGCGGTGTGACCGGCGCGAGCGCAAATACCGCGCGCACGCGCAGCTGGATGCTCGCCATCTATCAGGCGAATCCCAAGGCCTTCGACCAGAACATGAACGTGATGCGCGCCGGCGCGGTGCTCCGCATTCCGGAAGCGGCGGCGGCCGAGGGCATCACGCCGACGGAGGCAACCGCCGAGATCGACCGCCAGTTCGCGGCGTGGCGCTCCAACGCGCCCACCGGCGCCGAGAGCGGCGGGGCGTCCGCGGCGCGAGGCTCACAGCCCGGCCGACTCCACCTCGTGACGCCCTCGGAGGGTGCCTCGGCCGGTGCCGGCACCGAGGCGAACGCCGCCGAGCTCAGCTCGCTCAAGGGCCGCGTGCACGATCTCGAGGGGCAGCTCGCCGAGTCGAAGCGCCTCCTCGATCTGAAGAACCAGGATCTCGCGCGGCTGCAGTCGCAGCTCGCGGCGAAGCAGGCTGCGGCAGGGGCGCCCGCTCCGGCACCGGCTCCCGCGCCTGCGCCCGAGAAGCCGCCGGTCGCCCAGGCCGCGCCGACTCCGCCTCCGCCCGCCGAGAAGCCGGCCCCGAAGGAAGAGCAGCCGCCTCCGGTCGCAGCCGCTGCGCCGCCGCCGGTGACGAAGCCACTGGCAAAGGCGACGCCCGTAACACAGCCGCAGACCCAGCCTGCTTCCACCGAGGGAGGCTCGATCCTCGATACCGTCATGGGTTACTGGTGGGTGCTGGCGCTCGTCGCGCTGGTGCTTGCCCTGATCGCGGGGCTGCGGTTCCTGCGCGCGCGCCGCGCCTCGGAATTCGACGACTCACTCGGCCGGCTGGCGGTCGCCGCCGCCGAGGGGGCGGGCGGCCCCGGTGGCGCCCTGGGCGGCGGTGGCTCCGCGCGCGGCGCCGGAAGCTTCGAGGCGCCGCCGATGCGCGCCATGCCGCTCACCGAGCCCGAGCCCAACGTAGTGGTCGAGGAGAGCGGCACGCACGAGCGGCCGCACTTTGGAGCCGCGGGAGGCGCGCCGTCCCCGACGGCGGCGAGGCATGTCACTGCCGATGACACCATCAGCAGCGAGACCGCGATCAATCTCGATCAGGGCGACCCGCTCGCCGAAGCCGACTTCCACATGGCCTACGGCCTGTACGACCAGGCCGCCGACCTGATCCGCATCGCCATCGGCCGCGAGCCGGGACGGCGCGACCTGAAGCTCAAGCTCCTCGAAGTGTTCTTCGTGTGGGGCAACAAGGAGCAGTTCCTGCAGACGGTGCACGAGCTCGCGCAGACGCGCGCCGAGGCCGCACCCGGCGAGTGGGAAAAGATCCTGATCATGGGCAAGCAGCTCGCCCCGGAGGACGCGCTCTTCTCCAGCGGCGCCGCCATCGGTGGGGCGGCCGCGGGCGGCGTCGACCTCAACCTCGAGGGCGGTCAGAGCCGGGTCGATTTCGACCTGCTCGGCGAGCCGGTGCCGACGGATGGCGGGATGGGCGTCGATCTCGATATCGGTTCGGCGGTCGGCGACGCCACCGCGGAGATGCACGAGGCGACCACCGGAGTCACCGACAGCAACCTGGCCGCGCTCGGCGCCACCGGCGCCACGCGGCAGATGACCGCCAAGATGCGCCGGCCGAGCGCGGACGCCGAAGGCCCCACGGTCGAGCAGCCGATGCTCGATGTGGACGAGGGCCGCACGGTGCGCGCGAAGATCGAGCCGCGGATGCGCGGCGGAGAGCAGACTGCGGAGCTCGCGATCGACGACCTCGGGCTCGACCTCGGGTCGGTCGACACCGCGGAGCAGCCCGCGCTCGGCGGCGGCGCCGACGCGCCGACCATGGTGGCCGGGCTCGATGAGCGCACGCGGCGCAGCCTCGAGGACACGGCCGCCGAGGCCGCGCAGATCAAGACCTCGACCACGGGTCAGTGGCAGTTCGACCAGAATGAGCTCGAGTCGGCGCTGGCGAAGGGCGGGCAGCAGCCGGACGGCTCGCAGACCTCGCGCCTGTCGCAGCTGCGGGGCGATACCGTCGACATCGACGTGAGCCACGTCGGCGCGACCGGCACTCATCCCGAACTGCGCTCCTCGGGCCTGGATCTGGACATCGGCACGGGAACTTACCCCGGCAACGGCGGCAAACTCGACCTCGACGTCGGCACGGCGACGGTGCCGGATGCGGCCTTCGCGGCGACGCAAAGGCTCGCCTCCGAGGACATGGCGCTGCCGGACCTCGAGCCCGTGACGATGAGCGAGGTCGGCACCAAGCTCGACCTCGCCCGCGCCTACATGGATATGGGTGATCCGGACGGTGCGCGCAACATCCTCGAGGAAGTCATGAGCGAGGGCTCGCCGGCGCAGAAGCAGGAGGCGCAGCGGCTGATGGAGTCCCTGCCGGGGTGATCTGATCGGCTGAAAACCGCCGCAGGCGGTTTCAGCCAAATCCAATGAGAATCGCCGTCGGCATCGAGTACGACGGCTCGGCCTTCGCCGGCTGGCAGACCCAGCAGTCGCAGCGCACCGTTCAGGCGGTCCTCGAGAAGGCGCTCGGCGCCGTGGCCTCCCGGCCCGTGAGCCTGGTGTGCGCCGGACGAACCGATGCCGGTGTGCATGCGCGCGCGCAGGTCGCGCACTTCGACACGCAAGCCGAACGCAGCGCACGCAGCTGGATCCTCGGGACGAACAGCGAGGCGCCGCAGGACGTCGCCGTCTGCTGGGCGCTGACGGTGCCGGCGCATTTCCACGCCCGTTACTCCGCCACGGAGCGCATCTACCGCTACCTGGTCATCAATCGCACGGCGCGCTCGGCGCTCAACTCGGCGCGCGCCGCGTGGGTCACTCGGGCGCTCGATGCGCAGCGCATGGCCGCGGCGGCGGCACATCTCCTCGGCGAGCACGACTTCAGCGCATTCCGCTCCTCGGAATGCCAGGCCCGCTCGCCCATCCGGCGCCTCACGCGCCTCGCCGTCGAGCGGCGCGGCGACTGGATCGTCATCGAGGTGGCCGCCAACGCTTTCCTCCACCACATGGTGCGCAACATCGCCGGCTTGCTGATCGCCGTCGGCAAGGGCGATGAGCCGCCCGACTGGGCGCGCGCGGTGCTCGCGGGACGCGACCGCACCCGGGGCGCTGCCACCGCGCCGGCCGCGGGCCTGTATCTGTGGGAGGTGCGCTACCCGGAGGCCTTCGGGCTCCCCGCCCCGGCGCGGGACGGGCCGCAGGGCCCCGATCAGCTATGATCAAGGCGCCGCCGGAGCCTCAAGGCGGCGCCGTCAGAGTTCCCCTGCATGACCTGGTTCGACAAGATCATGCCCTCGCGCATCAAGACCGAGCGGCGTACGCGCTCGGTGCCGGAGGGGCTGTGGATCAAGTGCCCGGCGTGCGACGCCGTGCTCTATCGCGCCGAGCTCGAGCGCAACCTCTATGTGTGCCCGAAGTGCAGCCACCACATGCGCATCCGCGCGCGCGAGCGCCTGGAGCGCTTCCTCGATCAGGGGACGATCGGCGAGATCGGGGCGGCGATCTCGCCCGAGGATCCGCTCAAGTTCAAGGACAGCAAGCGCTACCGCGACCGGCTCACCCAGGCGCAGAAGGCGACCGGCGAGAGCGATGCACTGGTGGTGCTCGCGGGGACACTGAACGCCCTGCCGGTGGTGGCGGCCGCCTTCGAGTTCCAGTTCCTCGGCGGCTCGATGGGCTCGGTGGTCGGCGAGCGCTTCAAGCGCGGCGTCGACTACTGCATCCAGGAGCGGCGGCCCTTCATCTGCTTCACGGCGAGCGGCGGCGCGCGCATGCAGGAGGCGCTGTATTCGCTGCTGCAGATGGCCAAGACCGCCGCCGCGCTCTCGCGCCTGGCGCAGGCGCACATGCCCTACGTCTCGGTGCTCACCGATCCGACCACCGGCGGGGTGTCGGCGAGCCTCGCGCTCCTCGGCGACCTCAACATCGCCGAGCCGCGGGCCCTCATCGGCTTCGCGGGTCCGCGCGTCATCCAGCAGACCGTGCGCGAGACTCTGCCGGAGGGCTTCCAGCGGGCCGAATTCCTCCTCGAGCACGGCGCCATCGACATGATCATCGACCGGCGCGACATGCGCGACCGGATCGCAGCGCTGCTGCGGCTGCTCCTGAAGCTTCCGGTCGCGGCCGCCTGAGCGGCGCGCACGCGATGCTTCGCGACACGCCATGCGTACGCTCGCCGAGTGGCTCGAGCTCCAGGACTCGGTCCACCCGCGCAGCATCGACTTAAGCCTCGAGCGCGTCGCCGAAGTCGCGCGGCGCCTCGCGCTCGCCGCCCCAGCATTCCGCGTCGTCACCGTCGGCGGCACCAACGGCAAGGGCTCGGTGGCCGCGCATGCCGAGGCGCTGCTCATGGCCGCAGGCGTGCCCGTGGGGCTCTTCACCTCGCCGCATCTCGCGCGCTACAACGAGCGCATCCGCGTGGCCGGCGCCGAGGCGGGCGACGCCGAGCTCATCGAGGCGTTCGAGCGTATCGAGGCCGCGCGCGGCGGCACCACGCTCACCTTCTTCGAGTACAACACGCTGGCCGCGCTCCTCGTCTTCACCGCTCGTGCGGTCGAGGTCGCGGTGCTGGAAGTGGGACTCGGCGGGCGGCTCGATGCCACCAACCTGGTCGGCGCCGATGTCGCGGTCATCGCCTCGGTGGGGCTCGACCATCGCGAGTGGCTCGGCGAGAGCCTGGAGGCGATCGGAGCGGAGAAGGCCGGGATTCTCCGCGCCGGCCGCCCCGCCGTGCTCGGCACCGCCGACATGCCCGCGAGCGTCTTCGAGCGCAGTGCGGTACTCGGCGCCCCGACGCAGGTCGCGGGCCGCGATTTCACCTGGGAGGTGGCGGGCGACCGCAGCTGGAGCTATCGTGGCCCGAATGTCGCGCTCTCCGATCTCGCGCCGTCGCGCCTGGCGGGCTCCCTCCAGTACCGAAACGCCGCGACCGCAATCACCGCGGTCGCCGCGCTCGCGGCCGAGCGGCCGCTCGGGCGGCCCATCGAGCGGCGGACGGTGAACGCAGCGCTCGGCGGCGTGCACCTCGCGGGGCGCTTCGAGATCGTGGCGGGAGAGGTCGAGTGGATCCTCGACATCGCGCACAACGAGCCGGCGGCGGAAGTCCTCGCCGCGCACCTTGGCGAGCGGGCGCTCCCCGGCGGGGCCGGGCGGGGACGCACGCTGGCCGTGGCGGGGGTGCTCGCCGATAAGGACGCGGCGGGGATCGCGGCCGCTCTCGCACCCCGCGTCGATCACTGGATCCTCTGTGCGCTCGCCGGTCCGCGCGGCGGGAGCGCCGCGGCGCTCGCCGCGCGGATGCAGCTCCCGCAGGCGCGCGTTACGCTCGCCGACTCGGTGACTGACGGGTGTGCGCGGGCGCGCGCCCTGGCTCGTCCCGGAGACCGCGTCGTGGTGTTTGGTTCCTTCCACACCGTGGGGCCGGCGCGCTTGTGGCTTCAGTTATAATCCGCACCCGAGGTATCCGCAGCGCTTGCTTTTCTCTATCTCGGCCCCATCGTGGACACGCTGGTGAAAGAACGGCTGACGGGCGCAATCCTTCTCGTGGCGCTGGTCGTCGTGCTGGTGCCCGAGTTGCTCAACGGGCCGCTGCGCCCGGGGACCAAAACCCGCGGCCCGCTGCCGCCGGCGGAGGTAACGCCATTACGCTCCTACACCATCAATCTCGCGGACGAGCCCCGTGGGGGAAGCGGCGCGCTCGAGATGCAGCCGGCACGCTCCTCGCCGCCGGCTCCCGCGATCACGGCGAGCGCGGCGCAGACCGCACCCGCGACGCCTCCAGCCACACGCAAGCCAGCAGCCGCACGGCCAGCTCCCGCGCCACCGACTCCCGCACTGCCCGCCGCCGAGCCCCGTACGGCAGCCGCGCCGACGGCCGCTGCGAGCGGCTCGGGCTCCGTAGTGCAGCTCGGCAGCTTTGCGAGCCGCGCGAACGCCGAGCGGCTGGCCCGCCAGGTGCGTGGCCAGGGATTTACGGTCGCCGTGTCGCGGGGCACGGCCGGCCGACACCTGTACCGCGTGCAGGTGGGGCCGGTGCGCGAGCGGGCCGCGGCGGAGCAGCTGGCGGCGAAGCTGCGCTCACAGGGGCACGCCGGCGCGGTCGTCGCGAAGTAACGCGCGGCAGGTGCGACGCAGCGCTCGGCAGGCCGCGCCGCGCTCTTGTACAATCCGCGCGGCGCGGAATGAGCGCGGAAGCCTCTCCCTCTCATGACCACCGCCGACTACGTGATCATCGCCGCGATCCTGATCTCGGCCCTCGTGGGGGCTGCCCGCGGCCTGCTGCGCGAGGCGATAGCGCTCACCGCCTGGATCGTCGCGCTCATCTTCGCCTGGCACTTCGCGGATCTCATCGAGCCCCGCCTCGGGGGAGTCCTGTCGGCGCCGGAGGTGAAAACCTGGGTGGCGCGCCTCATCATCCTGCTCGGGGTACTCCTCATCGGGGCGCTGATAGGTGCGCTGGCCCACCAGTTCGTGCGCCTCTCGATCTTCAGCGGCATGGATCGCCTCGGGGGCTTTGCCTTCGGCGCGCTGCGGGGACTCATGCTGTTCGGCATCTTCGTGATGCTCGGTCAGCTCCTCAAGCTCGACCGCGATCACTGGTGGCAAAATTCCCACCTCATCCCGGTCGGCGAGTCGGTCGCCAACGGACTGCGGTTCCTGGTGGGCGAGGGCGGCCTGCCCCACAGCCGCGACATCCAGGTATGAGGACGATCTAAGCCATGTGCGGCATCGTCGGCATCGTTGGCACCAGTCAAGTCAACCAGCGCCTGTACGATGCGCTCACGGTGCTGCAGCACCGCGGCCAGGATGCGGCGGGCATCGCCACCTCGAGCGAGGGCGAGCTCTCGGTCCGCAAGGGCAGCGGGCTGGTGCGCGACGTCTTTCAGCAGCACCACATGCTCGAGCTCAAGGGCAACGCCGGCATCGGCCACGTACGCTACCCGACCGCCGGCTGCGACAGCGCCTCCGAGGCACAGCCCTTCTACGTCAACGCACCCTACGGCATCTGCCTCGGACATAACGGCAACCTCACCAACGCCGCCGAGCTCGCCGAAATCCTGATCCGCGAGGATCGCCGGCACCTGAACACCACCTCCGACTCCGAGGTGCTGCTCAACGTGTTCGCCTCCGAGCTGCAGCGGGTCGGCGCGGCGCGCATCACCCCGGCGGACGTGTTTGCGGCGGTGAGCGCCGTCTACCGCCGCTGCCGCGGCGGCTACGCCGTGGTCGCCATGATCATCGGCCACGGCATTCTCGGCTTCCGCGATCCGAACGGCATCCGCCCGCTGGTGCTCGGCGAGCGCCGCACGTCGCGCGGCACCGAGTGGATGCTGGCCTCCGAGAGCGTCGCGCTCGATGCCCTGTCGTTCCGCCTGGTGCGCGACGTCGCGCCCGGCGAGGCCGTGTTCATCGACGAGACCGGACGGCTGCACGCGCAGCAGTGCGTCGCCACGCTGCGCCATACGCCGTGCATCTTCGAGTACGTGTACTTCGCGCGGCCCGATTCCAAGATCGACAACATCTCCGTTTACCGGGCGCGCATGCGCATGGGCGACCGGCTCGCCGACAAGATCCTGCGCGAGCGCCCGAACCACGACATCGACGTCGTCATCCCGATCCCCGACACCAGCCGCACCTCGGCGCTGCAGCTCGCGCAGCGCCTCGGGGTCAAGTACCGCGAGGGGTTCATCAAGAACCGCTACATCGGCCGCACCTTCATCATGCCGGGGCAGGAGGAGCGCCAGAAATCGGTGCGCCGCAAGCTCAACGCCATCGATCTCGAGTTCCGCGGCAAGACGGCGCTGCTGGTCGATGACTCGATAGTGCGCGGCACCACCTCGGCGCAGATCATCGAGCTCGCGCGCGAGGCGGGCGCGAAGAAGGTCTACTTCGCATCCGCGGCCCCGCCGGTGCGCTTCCCGAATGTCTACGGCATCGACATGCCGGCCGCGAGCGAGCTGGTGGCGGGCGGGCGCACCGTGGAGGAGATCTCGGCCCTCATCGGCGCCGACTGGCTCGTGTACCAGGACCTCGACGATCTCATCGCCGCCTGCAAGCACGAGGATGCGCGCATCGAGGAGTTCGACACCTCGTGCTTCTCCGGCGTCTACGTGACGGGCGACGTGACGCCGCAGTACCTGGAGCGCCTCCAGGACGAGCGCTCGGACGCCGCCAAGCTCGCGCGCCGCGAGCGGCGCAAGCTCAAAGTGGTGCGCGGGAGCTAGTATGAATGGCTCGGGATCGGCACGTCCGTGTGCCGCCTCGCGGCGGGCCGCAAGGCCCATGGGCAACTGAGCTGGCTCCGGCGAGCGACCCGCGGCGCGAATTACTGCTGACCCTTCTCTCGGCGGCGCTCGCTCGTGTCGACGGCCGCCGCTGCGTGCGCGAGGCGCTCGCGGGCAGCGGCGCCGGTGAGACGTCCGCAGCGCGCCCGGTGTGGCTCGCCGCGGTCGGCAAGGCGGCTCCCGCCATGGCGCTCGGCGCACGCGAGGCCCTCGGGGAGCGCCTCGCGCACTGCCTCATCATCAGCCGCGAGGGACACGCCCCGCCGGAGCTCGAGCGTGCCTCCGGCGTCGAGGTCATCGCGAGCTCGCATCCGGTCCCCGATCAGCGCTCGCTCGCGGCCGGGGAGCGGCTGCTGCGCTGGGTCGAGGCACTGCCCGCGGACGCCGAGCCGCTGTTTCTCATCTCGGGCGGCGCCTCGAGTCTCGTCGAAGTGCTGCGGCCCGGCCTGGCGCTCGCCGACCTCGAGAGCTTCACGGCCCGCGAGCTGGCCGCCGGCACCGCGATCGGCGAGTTGAACGCGCGGCGCATCGCGCTCTCGCGCATCAAGGGCGGCCGGCTCACCGCCCGGCTCAAGGGGCGTGCGGCGCGGGCTCTCTTCGTCTCGGATGTACCGGGCGATGATCCGGCGGTCATCGGCTCGGGTCTCTTGGGTCCCGCGAGCGAGGGCGAGGATCGCATCGAGCGCACGGTGGTCGCCTGCGTCGACCAGGCGGTCGCGGGCGCTGCGGCGGCGGCGCGCGCGCGCGGGCTCGCGGTGCATGCGCCGGACAAGCGCTTCGAGGGTGAGGCGTTGCGGCTCGCGGCGCGCTTCGCGCACGAGCTGCGGCTGTCGCCGAGCGAGGTGTGCGTCTGGGGCGGGGAGTCGACGGTGCAGCTGCCGCCGAATCCCGGCCAGGGCGGGCGCAACCAGCACCTGGCGCTCGCCGCCGCGAGACTCATCGCCGGCCAGGCGGACCTCATGCTGCTCGCCGCCGGGACCGACGGCACCGACGGGGTCACCGAGGACGCCGGTGCGCTGGTCGACGCCGAGAGCTGCGCGCGCGTGGCGCTCGGCGGGCTCGACGTCGACGACTGCCTCGCCCGGGCCGATTCCGGCACGGCGCTCGCCGCGAGCGGGGATCTGCTGCACTTAGGGCCCACCGGCACCAACGTCGGCGACCTGGTGATCGGCTTGAAGCTCCCGCCGCCGGCGGGCGCAGACCTTCCGCAAGCCGCGCGTGGCGGCCCGCGGGCCCGCGTGCTCTGATATACCCCCATGCGGGTGCTGTTGATCGACGAAGATGCGCGCCGCTGCGCGCAGATCCGCGAGCGGCTCACGGCGCTCCGGGCGCAGGCGAGCCTCACGGTCCATAGCCCCGTCTCGCAGGGGGCGCTCGCGCCCGAGTTCCTCGCCCAAGGCTACGATGCCGTGCTGCTCGCCGACGAGTGGCCGGGCGGGGAGGGGGTCGCGTGGGCGCGCGAGCTCGCCGGGCGCGCCGGCTTCGCTCCCATCGTGCTGCTCGGCAAGCGTGCCGACGCGGGGGTCGCGAGCGAGACCGCGGCGCTTGGCTTCTGGGCGCTGAGTGGCGCTGAGCTCGAGGGCGAGGAGTTTCCGCGCGTGCTCGCCGCGGCCGAGCAGCGCGCCGCCCACGCGCGCGCGATGTGGCGCTCGAGCCAGGCCGGCCGCGAGTCGCAGCGCTTCGGCGATGCCTTCATCCGCGGCTACCGGCGCATCCGCCGCCTGGCGGCCGGGGCGCTCACCGATCTCTACGTCGGCGAGAGCGAGCGCGCCGGCACGCTGGTGGCGCTCAAGGTGGCGCGCGACCGCCTGGAGGAAGGCGAGCCGGGCGACATCTTCGTACGCTTCCTCCAGGAGTACGACCTGGTGCAGCGCATAGCCGGAACCGGCGTCGCGCGGCTCCACGATCTCGGCATCAGCGACGAGCACGCCTGGCTCGTCATGGAATACTTCCCGCTCGGCGACCTGCGCCGGCGCATGCGCGCCGCGCGGCTCAGCGCGCGCGAGGCGCTGCTCTACGCGATCGCAGTGGCGCACGCACTCGAGCGGGTGCACGCCGCCGGCGTGCTGCACCGCGACCTCAAACCGGGCAACGTCATGCTGCGCGGCGACGGCAGCGTTGCGCTCATCGACTTCGGACTCTCCAAGGACCTGGCGCTCACCACGGATGCGACCGACGGCTGCACCATCTTCGGTACGCCGCACTACATGAGCCCGGAGCAAGGTCATGCCGAGCCGATCGACGCGCGGAGCGACCTCTACAGCGTCGGCGTGATGCTCTACGAGATGCTCACCGGCGAGAAGCCCTTCCGCGCCGACAATCCCATGGCGATCGTCTACAAGCACCGCAAGGAGCCGATCCCGCGCCTGCCGGAGAACTTAGCCACGCTGCAGCCGCTCGCGGAGCGCCTGCTCGCCAAGACGCCGGCCGACCGTTTCGCGAGCGCCGCCGAGGCGGCGCAGGCTCTCACGCGCACGCTCGGCGAGTGGCTGGCGCGGGAGGCGCGCTCGTGAGCGCCGCGCGCCCGCCGCGCGCCGACGCACCCGGGCCGGATTCGATCTTAGCCGCGCCGACTCCGCCTGCCTGGACCCGGGCGGCGGCCGCGCGGCTCCCGGAGCTGCTGGTCGATCACGCCAACTGCGAGAAGAAGGCGGCTTCGAGCGCGCTCGCCCTCATCTTCGCCTACCCCGAGGACACGGCTCTCGTGCTCGCCCTCTCGCGCCTGGCGCGCGAGGAGCTCAAGCACTTCGAGCAGGTGCACCGCGCGATGCGCGAGCTGGCGATACCGGCCGTGCGGCAGCGCCCCGGCCGCTACGCGCAGGAGCTGCGGCGCGCGATGCGCACGACGCACCCCGAGCGCAAGCTCGACCTGCTGCTCGCGGCGGCGCTTATCGAGGCACGCTCGGCCGAGCGCTTCGCGCTGCTCGCGCCCCGCCTCCCGGCGCCGCTCGCCGCCCTCTCCGGCGAGCTCGCGAGCGCCGAGGCGCGGCACTTCGAGCTCTACCTCGGGTTCGCGCGCGAGCGCGCGCCGGCCGAGTGGTCCGCGCGCCTCGCCGTGCTCGCCGCCCGCGAGGCGGAGCTCGCGACGGCGCCCGACCGGGAGCTGCGTTTTCACTCCGGTCCGCCGGCCGTAAACTGACACTTTGTTACAAGCCTCCCGGGCACGAAATTCCGTCCCGCGGGTCTCTTCGCCGGTATCCTCGTTTTCCAAGAGGCTTTCGAGGCACATGAACGACCGTCCGCACCTTCTGATCGTCGACGACGACCGCGAGATCCGCGGGCTCCTCGCCCAGTACCTGGAGAAGCACGAGTTCCGCACCACGGCCGTGCCGGACGGCAGGGAAATGCGCCGCGTGCTCGAGCGCTCGCACGTCGATCTGCTGGTGCTCGATGTCATGCTGCCCGGGGAGGACGGCCTGTCGCTGTGCCGGGAGCTGCGCGGCCGTTCGCAGCTGCCGATCATCATGCTCACCGCCCGTGGCGAGGACGTCGACCGGATCGTGGGGCTCGAGCTCGGCGCCGACGACTACGTCGCCAAGCCCTTCAATCCGCGCGAGCTCCTCGGGCGCATCAAGGCGGTGCTGCGCCGCTCGGCTCACGCCCCGCGCGATCCATCGCCCGAGTCGGTGCGCTCCCTCAGCTTCGGCGGCTGGCGGCTCGACACCATCACCCGCACGCTGACCGACGCCGAGGGCAAGGAAGTGGCCCTGAGCGGCGCCGAGTACCGCCTGCTCGCCGTGCTGCTCGCGGCCGGCAACCGGGTGCTGACGCGTGCCCAGCTCACCGAGCTGCTGCGCGGCCGCGACGCCGATCCCTTCGACCGCAGTATCGACGTGCGCATCAGCCGGCTGCGGCAGATCCTGGGCGACGACGCGCGCGCGCCGCAGATCATCAAGACCGTCTATGGCGAGGGCTATGTCGTCGGCGTCAGCGTCGCAAGCCAGTGAGCCCTCTCATTCGCTGCGGCTGAGACTGTGGCCGCAGTCGCTGCTCGGCCGGCTGATCGCCGCGACCGTGCTCGCCGTGCTCATCGCCCAGGCGGTCGGGCTGGTGCTGATCGCGGAGGAGCGCGAGAGCTTCGTCCTGCAGAGCAGCGTGCGCGAATGGACGCGGCGCATCGCCGAGACCGCGCAGATGCTCGAGCCCCTGGGAGCAGCCGAGCGCGCCGCCGCGGTCGCGCAGCTCTCGGCGCCGCGCGGGCTGCTGCC
>DAHUXE010000097.1 GCA_027307325.1 Gammaproteobacteria bacterium
GGGCGAGAGTGTCGCCGATCCGGACCGGGGGTGCCAGAAAAGGACGTCTAGCGCGCCAGGCGGAACTCGCCGCCCGCCTCGAGCGCCCGCCGGTAGGCGGGTCGCGCGTGGATGCGCTCGAGAAACCCGCTCACCCTGGGGCCGAGTGCAATCCCGGCCCGCGCCGCCGCCGCTTCGAGCGGGAAACTCAGCTGTATGTCCGCTCCGCTGAGCTCCTCGCCGGCGAACCAGGTGGATTTCCCGAGCTCGCCCTCCCAGAAGTCGATGTGGGTTCTGAGCTGCGGGTCGACGAAACTCTGCTGCGCGCGCTGCGCGACCGCGCGCACGATGGGGCGGATGAGCGCCGGCACGGAGCGCGGCAGGCGCGTGAACACGAGCTTGAGGAGGAGCGGCGGCATCGCCGAGCCCTCCGCATAGTGGAGCCAATAGGTGTAGCGCAGCCGCTCGGGGCTCCCGGCGGGCGGTCGCAGGCGTCCGTTCCCGTAGCGCTCGATCAGGTACTCGATGATCGCGCCGGATTCGGCCAGCGTCTGAGCGCCGTCGGTGACCACCGGGGACTTCCCGAGCGGGTGGACGCGCCTGAGCTCCGGCGGCGCCAGCAGGGTGTGCGGGTCACGCTGGTACTTCACGAGGCCGTACTCGCAGCCGAGCTCCTCGAGCAGCCACAGTACCCGCTGCGAACGGGAGTTGTTGAGGTGGTGGACCGTGATCATGGCGCCGATTCTACAATGCACGCCGATGCTGACGATCCGGCAACTCTCCCGCAGCTTCCGCGAGGGCTCGCGAGTGCACCGCGTGCTCGACCGGCTCGACGCCGAGGTGCGCCCCGCCGAGCGCGTCGCGATCATGGGACGCAGTGGCTCCGGCAAGTCGCCGCTCCTCAATCTCCTCAGCGGCATCGACCGCGCCGACGCCGGCGCGGTCGAGAGCGACGGCGTCGAGGTGACCTCGCTCGGCGAGCCCGCCCGCACGCTGTTCCGCCGCGCGCATGTCGGCTTCGTCTACCAGTTCTTCAACCTCATCCCGACGCTCGACGTCGCCGAGAATGTGCGCCTGGTGCTCGAGTTGAACGGGGTGCGCGGCGCTGCGGCGCGCACCCGCAGCCTCGCCGCGCTCGCGGGCGTGGGCCTCGCGGCCCGCGCGCACAGCGCGGTCGATCAGCTCTCCGGCGGCGAGCAGCAGCGGGTCGCGATCGCCCGGGCGCTGGTGCACGAGCCGCGGCTGCTGCTGGCCGATGAGCCGACCGGCAACCTCGACGACGAGACCGCCCGCGAGATGCTGCCGGTGCTGCTGTCGCTGACGCGCACGCGCGGCGCGATGCTGGTCATGGTCACGCACGACGAGGCCCTTGCCGCAGCCGCCGATCGTGTGCTCGAGCTGCGCGAGGGGCGGCTGCACGCGCGGCCGGCCACGCCCGGACACCGCCGGTGAGGGCGCTGCGCGCGGCGAGCCTGCGGCACCTGCTGCGCCACCCGGCGCAACTGGCGCTGGCGCTCGTCGGTCTCACGCTCGGGGTCGGCACCATGGTCGCGGTCGACATTGCGACGCAGAGCGCGCGGCGCGCCTTCGAGCTCTCGGTCGCCGCGGTAAACGGCGCCGCCACCCACGAGATCGTCGGGGGACCCGGCGGCATCGACGAGCGGCTGTACGTGCGGCTGCGCGCGGCGCTGCGCGGCGCGGCGGAGCCGGCCGCGCACTTCGCACCGGTCGTCGCCGGCTACGTGAGCGCGGGCGGACGCATCTTCGAGCTGATCGGCCTCGATCCATTCGCCAGCGCCGAGCTCGACGCCGGCGCCGGCCGGGCTGCGGCCTTCGGCGTGCGGCGCCTGGAGGAGGTGCGCGGCTGGTTCACGCGGCCGGGCGCGGTCGTCATGAATGCCGCCGCGGCGCACGCGCTCGGCGTCGCCGCAGGCGCGAGCATTGTGCTCGAGGTGGGCGGCGTCGCGCACCGCGCCACGCTCATCGCGCGCCTCGCCGGGACGAGCGCCGGCCTCGATACGCTGATATTCACGGACATCGCCCAGGCGCAGGAGTGGCTGCAGTCGACGGGTAAGCTGTCGAGGATCGATGTGCGGCTGCCGGCTGACAGCGCGGGCGCGGCGCTGGCCGGCGAGCTCGCGGCCCTCCTGCCGCCGGGACTCACTCTGCGCTCGATGCGCGCCGGGACACGCGAGACGCTGGCGATGACGGACGCGTTCACGACCAACCTCAAGGCGATGAGCCTGCTCGCGCTGCTGGTCGGGACGCTGCTCATCTACGGGGCGGTGAGCTTCGCGGTGCTGCAGCGGCGCACGATCATCGGCGTGCTGCGGGCACTCGGCGCGACGCGCCGCGAGGTGCTCGCCATGGTGCTCGGCGAGGCGGCCCTGCTCGGGCTCGCGGGCGCGGCCTGCGGAGCGCTGCTCGGGCTCCTCATCGGCAGGGGGCTCGTGGGGCTCGTGTCGCGGACCATCAACGATCTGTACTTCGTGGTGGCGGTGAACGAGGTGAGCGTGCCCCCGGCTGCGCTGCTCGAGGCCTGCGGTGCGGGACTGGCGACCGCTCTGCTCGCGGCGCTCCTGCCGGCGCTCGAGGTGGCCGCGAGCGCACCAACGCTCGGGCTCGCCCGCTCGGTGCTCGAGGGACGCGCGCTGCGGATTGCACGGCGCCTCGCGCTCCTTGGCCTCGCGCTCGCCGCCGGCGCGGGACTCACTGTGGCGCTCTCGAGCCGCAGCCTGCTGGCGGGTTTCGCGGCGCTCTTCCTGCTGCTCGTCGCGGTGGCGGCGGTGACACCGGCGGTGCTGCGCGCGCTCGCTCAGGTCTGCGCGCGCCTTGCCGCCGGCGTGAGCTCCGTGGCGCGGCTCGCCTGTGCGGACGTCGGCGCATCCTTGAGCCGCACCGGGGTTGCCATTGCGGCGCTCGGCATGGCGCTCGCCGCCATGATCGGCGTCGGCGTCATGGTCGAGAGCTTTCGCGAGTCGCTGCGCGAGTGGCTGCTGCAGGCGATGCGGGCGGACGTCTATGTGACCGCCCCCGGGCCGAGCGAGGGTCTCGAGCGGCGGCTCGAGCCGCAGGTCATCGAGGCGATCCTCTCGGTACCGGGTATCCGCGCGCACAGCGAGGGGCGCCGCATTACCGTGACCTCTCCCTCCGGGCCCGTGGACCTCAACGCCGTGGGGCTCGCAGCCGAGAGCTACGCCGGCTACCGCTTCACCGCCGGCGAGCCGGCGCGCGCCTGGGAGGAGTTCGCGCACGGAGCGGTTCTGATCTCCGAGCCGCTCGCCTGGCGGCTGTCGCTCGCGCCCGGGAGCGCGCTCACCCTCAGCACGGACGCCGGTACGCGGGCTTTCCCGGTCGCCGGGGTCTACCGCGAGTATGGCAACGACCGCGGCGAAGTCCTCATCGACCTTCCCGAGTACCGGCGCTGGTGGCGCGATGACGCTATTGCCGGGCTCGGGCTGTTCCTCGCCCCCGGCGTCAGCGCCGGGCCGGTGAGCGATGCGGTGCGCGCCGCGGTCGGCACGCGGCAGGCGCTCCTCATCCGCTCGAATGCCGCGATCCGCGCGCTGTCGATGCGCATCTTCGAGCGCACCTTCGTCATCACGCGGGTGCTCTACTGGCTGGCCGCCGGAGTGGCCGCGGTGGGGCTGCTGAGCGCGCTGCTCGCCTGGGAGCTCGAGCGCGCACGCGAGCTCGCGCTGCTGCGCGCCCTGGGACTCACACCCGCGGCCACCGCGGCGCTGGTGCTGGCGCAGACCGTGTTCATGGGCCTCGTGGCACTGCTGGTCGCGATTCCCGCCGGGCTCCTCACCGCGCTCACTCTGACGGAGGTGATCAATCGCCGCGCCTTCGGCTGGCGCATCGATCTGCATCTCGCACCCGAGCAGTTCACGAACGCCCTGTGGCTCGCGCTCGCGGCGGCGCTGGCCGCCGGCATCTATCCCGCGTGGCGCGGCGCGCGCGCCGCGCCCGGCGAGCGCTTGCGGGAGGAGTGATGACGGACCGCCAGTACAGCGACGCACGGCTCGCGGGACTCTACGACCGGCTGTTCCCGCCCGCGCGCGCCACCGGCGACTTCTACCTGCCGCTCATCATGGCTGCGCGCTCGGTGCTCGATGTCGGCTGCGGCACCGGCGCGCTGCTCGCCGCGGCCCGCGACGCGGGACACGCGGGGAGGCTGTGCGGACTCGATCCCGCCGCCGCCATGCTGGCGCAGGCGTGCGCCCATGCCGGGATCGAATGGATCTGCGGCGGGGCCGCCGCGCTCAGCTTCTCGCACGAGTTCGATCTCGCCATCATGACGGGCCACGCCTTTCAGGTGCTCGTCGGGGACGCCGAGCTGCGCGCGGCGCTCGCGGCGGTGCGCGCGGCGCTCGAGGAGGGCGGCCGCTTCGCGTTCGAGACGCGCAATCCGCAAGCCCGCGCCTGGGAGCGCTGGACGCCGCAGCGCATCCTGCAAGCCGACGACGGGCAGGGCAACACGGTGCGGGTCACGTTCGCGATCGAGGCGCCGTTCGACGGGCGCACCGTGACATTTTCCCAGATCTACCAGAGCCCGGCCTGGGACGCGCCGTGCCTCAGCCGCAGCGTCCTGCGGTTTCTCGATGCCGCGGACATCGCGCGCTTTCTCGCGGAGGCGGGATTCGTGCTCGAGGAGCAGTTCGGCGACTTCGACCGCGGGCCGCTCACCCCCGCGAGCCCGGAGATCGTCACCATCGCCCGCGCGCGCTGATGACGACGACTCACATGAGGCGCGTCGCCGCCATCGCCGGGATCATGGGCGCCCTCGCCTGGCTCATGGCCCGCGGGCTGCCGCCGCCGGATCCGGCAGTGCTGCCCGCGGGGGCCGACGGCGGCTTTGCCGAGGCTGTCGCGCCGCGGGCCTTCGTCTTTCCCCGCGACCACGGACCGCACCCGGAATTCCGCCAGGAGTGGTGGTACGTCACCGGCAACCTCGATGGCGCGGGCGGCGAGCGCTTCGGGTTCGAGCTCACCTTCTTCCGCTTTGCCCTGGCGCCGCCGGCGGGGGCGGACGGCGCGAGCGCAGCGGACGATGAGGAGCATCCCGCAAAATCCCTGTGGCGCACGCGCCAGGTCTACATGGCGCATTTTGCGATCACCGATGTCGGCGCCAGGCGCTTTCGCTACGCGCAGAAGCTCGCACGCGGTGCGCTTGGGCTCGCGGGCGCGGCCGGGGCGCCGCTGCGCGTGTGGATCGACGACTGGACGCTCGCCGCCCCGGGCGGTGCGGGCGGGGACTGGAAGCTGGCAGCGGCGCAGCCGGGGTACGCCCTCGAGCTCGGGCTGCAGCCGCTCACGCCGCCGGTGTTGAATGGCGAAGCGGGGCTCTCGTGCAAGTCGGACGTGCCGGGCTCGGCCAGCTATTACTACTCCGTGCCGCATATCGCGGTGCACGGCACGCTCTCGCGGCAGGGCAAGCCGCTCGCCGTCGCGGGCCTCGCGTGGCTCGACCGTGAGTGGGGCAGCGGCGGCCTCGGGCCGGGCGAAGCGGGCTGGGACTGGTTCGCGCTCCAGCTCGACGACGGTACCGAGCTCATGTTCTACGCGCTGCGCGCACGCGACGGCAGCCGCGATCCGCACAGTGCCGGAACCTGGGTGGAGAGCTCGGGCGCGGCCCACGGGCTTGCGAGCGCCGCGGTCGGCATCGAGGTCACCGCTCGCTGGACCAGCGCCGACGGCGTGCAATACCCGGCGGGCTGGCGGATCCGCGTGCCCTCACTCGCGCTCGATGTCGCCGTGCACCCGGTGCTCGCCGATCAGGAGCTCAAGACCACCCCGCGTTACTTCGAGGGCGCGGTCGACGTGCGCGGCACGCGTGCCGGCCGGGCGCTCGGCGGGCGGGGCTACGTCGAGCTGGTCGGCTACGCGCGCTGAGGTCAGGCGGCGACGGCCTCCTCACCTCACCGGCAGCGCCGGCAACGCTCCCGAGTTCTCGATGAAGGTGCACTTGCCGTCGCTGCAGACCTTGAGCTCCATCTCCACGCGCTTGAGCTGCACGTACTGCTCGGGCGAGAGCCCGATCGCCTGACGGTAGGCGTTATCCGCCGCGGCGCGCGCTTCCTCCGCCGCCTTGCGCTGCGTTTCCGCGTTCTTGATCTGGATCTCGGTCTGAATGCGCTGTTCCTGCGCCGCGGTCTCGATGCGCTGGTTCTTGATGGCATCCGGCGGATTCGCGCGTCCGACCGTCATCGTCACGAGCCGCACCGGCAGATCCTTCTCCTTGATGAATTGCAGCAGCGAATCGCGAATCTCCGCGTCGATCGCATCGAGCGCCGAGGTGCTGATCGCGGTCTCGTTCATGCCGCGCTTGCGCACCGCCTGACGCACCATCGTCTTGAACTGCTCCTCGAGATTGTTGGCGTACCAGTTCGGACCGAAATTCCTGATGAGGGCGACCGAGTCCGTGACCTGGAGCACCACGATCGCGTGGAAGCTGATCGGCACCCCGTCGGAGGTCATGGTGTCGTGCATTTCGGTGTCGAACTTCTTCGGCTGCATGTAGACGAGGATGCCGTCGGTCGAGAGCGCGGTGTAGGTGCGGCCGGTCTTCACCGGCGTATCCTCGACGCCGCCGTGTCCGAAGACCCACGGCTTCTTGACCAGCACCACTTCATAGCCGGCGTCGGGCGCGTAGCTCGAGCAGGCCGGCAGGACGAGTGCGACGAGCGCGATCAGACCGTGTTTCATAGGCAAGAGCCTCCTGGTTAGAAATCCGCCGACAGATAGGCGAGCGCCATGTGCAGCGGCGGGTAAGGCGTGAGCCCACCGCTGAGATCGTAGACGGACCAGACCTTCTGGTTGCTGACGTTCTGCACCTGCACGCGCAGCGTCACCGGACGCGCAACGGGACCGAAGCGATAGCGGGCGCCGACGTTCATGATGGTCTGGGCGGGATTGTAGGCACCGTCGTCGAGCCGCACCGGCATGCGTCCCAGCTCGGTGGCCGTCATGTCGAGCGAGAGTGGCGGCCAGGCCGGCAGATGGTAGTCGAGCGCCAGCTGCAGGATGCGCCGTGTCTGAGACACCGGCGCGCTTCCGACCCCGGCAACTCCGCGCGCGACCGCCACCTGTGGTGATATGAGGACAACGCCGGCGACGGTGGTCAACCCGGGGAGGGGCTCGGCGTTGAGAGACAGCTCGGCACCGCGGTGAGTCTCGGTCCCGAGCCAGACGTAGGAACCGTCGCTGCCCACGTTGTAGTAAGGCTTGTACACCTCGAAAAGGCCAGCGACGACCGTGGTCGCGCCTGATGTGTAGCGCACGCCCGCCTCCTCCTGCCCCGTGCGGCTGGGCGGGAGCAGTTGGCCGCGATTCGTGGCGCTTGGCGGCGCGAGTCCCGAGTCCTCGAGGCCTCGGGTGAGCGCCGCATACATACTCGCTTGAGTCGTGACCGGTACGCCGGCGGAGACGTAATAGAGCAGCGGCGTCTCGGAACGAGTGGCCGGCGCTGCACTGGGCTCGACGACCGTGCGCCGGTAGCGCGCCTGCTCAAGTCCAACGGCAAGATCGGCGATGTTGCGCCAGTGGAGAGCGTACGCCGCGCCGGAAGTCCACTGGCGGATGTGGTCGTGGGTCGGCGGACCATAGGTGAACACGGGTTCCGCAAGCGGCGGCCGGGTCCCGAGCAGCTCCGTTCCCAGATCGACCTGATCGTAGCCGCCGTAGCGCGCGGTCACATCGCGTGCGCGCAACGTGACGATGAGCTCGTAGTCGCGCGGCCCGCTCGTCGTCACATGGGTCGCACGCAGCTCGCCCGAGGTCGAGCCCGTGAACTGATCGGGATAAGAAACGTACTGGTGCTGAGCGATGCCGGCGGGATCGGGGTCGTAGAGAAGATCCGACCCTGAGCTCGGCTGGTCGTAGCTCGAACGGAAGACACCGGCGCGCAACATCCAGTGTGCCGGCATTTCGAGCTTGAAAAGCCCGCCATAGTCCGTGAGCACCGTCGTCCCCATCGCCCAGGCGGGGCCGAAGTTCCTGGATTCGACCGGGTCCGGAAGCGCAGCGGTCGTGAGGTAGATGATCGGATATATGGCCTGTTGCGTCTCCTTCGTGCGTCCGTAGAAGACGCTGAAGCCGGAATTCGCCGCAATCCGACACGCCCCGAGAATGGCGACGTCGGTCGTATATTGAGTGGCTGCCGGCGCGAACTCGTCCGAGCGACGCGTGATGCCCCCGCCGACACCGCAGTCACCGCCGGCGATCGGTGCGTGCCCGTCGAGATCGATGGCGCGCGTTCCGAAAGGCCCCGCATATATCGTTGGACTCACTCCCGCGGCGCCGAGCGGACTTCGCAGGCTGAAATCGACAATGCCCGTGGGCGATGGGAAGGGGAATCCTGCGGCAGCGGGGCCGACGCGAATCCTCGTGTCCTGCACGAGGCGGGGCGGCAGTGGTCCGTACGGAAACACCGGGCCGTGAACGTCGAAATAGAGGCCCTCGATCCGGCCGTTGCCGGCGGCGATTGGATCAAAACCCCGCACTTGACCAGGACCATAGACCCCGAGGGTCTCGACGCCGATGGAGACGCCAAAGGCGTCCGCGGACGCTGTGACGACGTTGGTGTCAGTACTCTGGGCCGTCGCTTCGTGCCCTGCAACCAACAGCAGCAGCAGCCACCCGGAAGTCCGATGACGTCGTAGAACCGCGGTCGGTCGCGGGAGCATTGCTAGTATGATAACGAGGGCGGCAGATCCGCGTGGATGTCAACACGAAGATGAAGCTCCTGACGTATCTCGTTCTCGTCGGCATGTCGGCCTGGGCGCAGGCACGGCCGGCCGCCGACCTGATCGTAACCCACGCCAACATCTACACCGTGGACCGCCGGCACCCCAAAGCCGAAGCGGTGGCGGTGATCGGCGCGCGCATCGTGGCGGTGGGGTCGAGGGGCGAGATCGATTCGTGGCGGGGAGCCGCAACCCGGGTGATCGACGCGCACGGCAGGCTGCTGCTGCCCGGCTTCAATGACTCGCACGTTCACTTCACCGACGGCGGCGCGGATCTCGCCGAGGTGCAGCTGAACGATGCCACCTCTGCGGAGGAGCTCAAACGGCGGCTCGCGGCGCAGGCGGCGAGGACCGCCGGGGGCGAATGGATTCTCGGCGGCGCCTGGGATGAGACCAAGTGGAGCCCGAAGCAACAGCCGACTGCCGCCCTGATCGACGACGTCACCCGGAACGTTCCGGTGTACATCAGCCGCTACGACGGCCACCAGGGGCTGGCCAACTCCGTGGCCATGAGGCTCGCCGGCGTATCGGCCGGGACCGCGGATGTGGCCGGCGGGGTGATCGTCCGCGACGAATCCGCAGCCCCCACCGGCATCTTCAAGGACGCCGCGCAGGAGCTGATCTTCAAGGTCATTCCGCCCCGCTCGCACGAGCAGCGCCTGGCCGACGCCCGGCGCGCGCTCGCCCATGCGGCGTCGGTGGGCGTCACGAGCGTGCAGCACATGAGCGCCGAGTATGCCGACGTGGAGGTGTATTCCGAGCTGCTGGAGAAAGGGCAGCTGACGGCGCGCATCTACTGTGCGCCGCTCGAGACCGGGTGGCAGGATCAGGCCAGGGTGGGTATGCGCCGTGCCTGGGGGTCCGGGTATCTGCGTCTCGGCGCCGTGAAGGGCTTTGCCGACGGCTCGATCGGCTCGCGCACCGCGGCGCTGCTCAAGCCCTACAGCGATGAGCCCGACAATCGCGGCATTCTCTCCGCCGAGATGCAACCGCCCGAGGCCATGCGCGAGCGGCTGATGCAGGCCGACGCCGCCGGCCTGCAGTTGCGGGTGCACGCCATCGGAGACCGCGCCATTTCGCTGGTCCTCGACATGTTCGAGGCCATCGAGAAGGCGAACGGCTATCACGATCAGCGCATGACCATCGAGCATGCGCAGCACACGGCACCGGAGGATCTCGAGCGCTTCGCGAGGCTGCACGTGATTGCTTCCATGCAACCCTACCACGCGATCGACGACGGGCGCTGGGTCGAGGCGCGCATCGGCCACGAGCGCGCCAGGACGAGCTATGCCTGGCGCAGTCTCCTCGACCACGGCGTCACGCTTGCCTTCGGGACCGATTGGGACGTGGCGCCGCTCAATCCGCTGCTCGGGCTCTATGCGGCGGTGACGCGCGCGACGCTCGACGGCAGGAATCCGCAGGGCTGGATTCCGGAGCAGAAGATCACGCTGGCCGAGGCGGTCGAGGCCTACACCCTGGGATCCGCATACGCTGAGTTTCAGGAAAACGACAAAGGCTCGATTACCGCCGGCAAGCTCGCGGATATGGTGATCCTGAGCGACGACATCTTCGCCATGCGACCCGAGGCGATCCGCAACGTGAAGGTCGAGACCACCATCGTCGGCGGCCGGATCGTGTACGGCGGCCCGCCGCCGAGGTGACGCGCACCCGCAGCTGAGTCGCGCCGCCGGCCCGCTCCGGCGCGGTGTGATCGGTGTCACGTTTCCGAGAGTTGGTCGCCTCGACCAGCAAAATTACCAGCACAAACAAGCTCTCCGGCGCGCAAAGCGGGTAACCGCGCAGGTCGGCCGCACAGCCTCGTCCCTAGACTGGGCGGACCTATAACTTGCCTGTCGGAAGGGTGATGGCGGAATCGTCGAAGGGGACCGCACGGACGATCGACTTACAGCGGGGGTTCATAGAAGCCGGTTACACCGGCCGCCGAGGGCCGCGGACGACCGCGTCCGCCGCTGGGGTTCGCCGTGCCGTCTACCTGTCACCGCGCTTCAAGTTTGGCCTCAGCGTCTTCCTGTCGCTGGCGTGGGCTGCAGTCTCCTTTCGTCTCGCCGGTCGCTGGATCGCGGATCTGAGTCACGTCACCGGGTCCGCGCTCGCCTATCTCGCGATCTTTTCCATCGCGATCGTTCCGGGGTTCATGAACGCATTCCTGGTATCCGGACTGCTGCTCGATCGGCGGCCGCTGCGGCGGCGCATCGACGCCTATCCCGGCGTGAGCATCCTCATCGCCGCCTACAACGAGCAGGATTCCATTGTGAGCACCGTCGAGAGCATTGCCCGGCAGGCCTATCCGGGTGAGCTCGAGGTCTTCGTCGTCGACGACGGCTCGACCGATCACACGCTGCGGGAGCTGAGCCGGCTGCGCTACCCGTGGCTGCGGGTGATCGACATGAAGAAGAACGGCGGCAAGTCCCGGGCACTCAACGCGGCGCTCGCACTCGTGCGCCACGACCTCACGATCACGCTGGACGCCGACTCGCTGCTGCACCGCGGCGCGCTTGCGAACGTGATCGCGCGCCTCATGAGCGATCCCGCCGAGACCGCGGCGGTGGCCGGTGCGGTGCTCACCCGCAACTCCCGCGTCAATCTCGTCACCAAGGTCCAGGAGTGGGACTACTTCCACGGCATTGCAGCCATCAAGCGGCTGCAGAGCCTCTACCACGGCACGCTGGTTGCGCAGGGGGCCTTTTCCGTCTACCGCACGGCCGTGCTGCGCGAGGCCGGCGGCTGGCCCGACTGCGTCGGCGAGGACATCGTTCTCACGTGGAGCATCCTGCGCCAGGGCTACCGCGTGGGCTTCGCGGAGGATGCGGTGGCATTCACCAACGTGCCGACGACCCTCAAGCAGCTCGTGCGCCAGCGGCAGCGCTGGTCGCGGGGCCTCATCGAGGCATTTCGGTATCACTGGCCGCTGCTATTCCACGCGCGGATGACGACGCTGTTCATCTGGTGGAACCTGGCGTTCCCGGTCCTCGACCTGGCCTACACGCTGGTGTTCGTGCCAGGCATCCTGCTCGCACTGGTGGGCGTCTTCTGGCTCGCCGGGCCGATGACGCTGCTCGTGCTGCCGCTCGGCATGTTGGTCAACCTGGCGATGTTCCGCGTCCAGTCCGGCATGTTCGAGACGCAGGGGCTCAAGGTCCGCTCCAACCCGGGTGGATTCTTCGCCTACGTACTCGTCTACTCGCTGGTGCTGCAGCCGGCGTGCGTGCTCGGTTATTTCAAGGAGCTCCTCGGAGCGCGTAAGCACTGGGGAACGAAGTGAAGGCCGCGGGACTGCTGCTCGGGCTGTGCTTTGCAGCCACAGGCTGGGCGGCCGATTCCAGCGGTGTGCTGCACATCCGGGCGGGACGTGCGGCGCTCGCGGCCAGTAATCCGGCCCTGGCCCGCACGGAGTTTCAGGCCGCGGTCGACGGCTCACTCGCCGACGAAGATCGGTTCGCGGCCTGGCTCGGCCTCGGCCGCGCAGAACTTTGGCTGGGACACTATAGGGCCGCCCTGCAGGCGCTCGGCGAGGCCCGGCGCTTTGCCGCAGGCAGCGAGGATCGGCACGTGGCCGAGACCGCTGGCGCGCGTGCGCTGAATGCACTCGAACACCACGGGGAAGCTTACGCCCTCGTGGCACCCTTCGCCGCCGGCGATCCGGCCGCGACCCTCGAGCTCGCGCGCGCGGCGATCGCCCTCGGGCGTACAGACGAGGCCGTGCGCTACACATCTGTGCTTCCCGCACCCGATGCTGCGACGCGCACGGGTATCGATCTTGAGCGGGCCGAGTCCCAGATCGACTACGAGCTCAGCTCCCGCGCCGCGGCCGGCTACTCCCTGATGCACGACAGCGACGACCTGACCGTCAGCACCTACGGGCTCAGCGCGCTGCTGCCGCGCGCGCCCGGCGGCGCGACCTTTGGAACCTGGCGCGTCAGCGCGGCGCTGTCGGATGTTTCCGCACCCGGGCAGAGTGATCATCTGACCGAGGCCAACGTCGGCGACCGTCTGCGCATCGGCGCCATGCAGCACCTCGAGCTGCAGGCGGGTGTGGGGCGCGTCGCCGGCTGGGACTTCTTTGAGGGATCCGTTCAATGGGACGATCGGCTCAACGACACGGCGTCCGTCTTCGCCTCGGCCGAGCGGCTGCCGATCGTCACACCGGCAGCCCTCGCCAGCAGCCTGCTCTACAGCACTTTCAGCCTCGGAGCGAGCCTGCGACCCGCGGACCACGGGATGGTGGTCCCGGTGTACTTTCACCAGAGCTTCTCCGACGGCAACCAGCGCGACGGCGGCCGGCTCAAGCTCGTTCTCACGCCCTTCGAGTTGCCCGCGTCTTCCGCGCTCGGCGCCGACGTCGAGGCCCGCGTCTATCGCAGCACCCAGCCGTCGGCCGGCACCTACTTCAATCCGGCGCGCTACCACCAGGAGCAGCTGGGGCTGATCGGCGTGCACCAGTTCAACCCCGACTGGCGTATGCGGATCACGGCGGGCATCGGATCGGAGACCGTCGACGGCTCGAGCGGCCGGACTTGGTCGGCGCTGCTGACCTTGACGGGACGCCTGGCGGGCAACGGGCGCCTCGAGCTGCGCGTCGGACGAGACTCGTTTGCGTCTCTGGTGGGCGGTGGCTCCGGTTATTGGAGCAACGGCGGATCGCTCACCGTCAGCTGGCCACTCGACGCGGGGTACTCTAGAGCTCCTCGGGAATGACGCGCGCGACTACCGCGCCCATGTTGGTCTTGGTGGCTTCACGCGCTTTGCCCTGGTGCAGGTACTCGTCGAAGATCAGGTAGTGCACCACGTCGCGGAATCTCACCGCGCGCTCCGCCGGCCAGTCTGCGAAGCTCTCCTCCGCGCGCCTGACGAGCTCGGCTGCGCTCATGCGTGGCTTGACACCGAGACGCCGTGCGGCCACCGCCTCGTAGAGCGCCCGGCCGGTCAGATCGGGATGCTCTCGCCGCTCCAGCCGGAACAGGTCGAGCAGTTGCTCGCTCGCGTGCCTGGCGTAATGCCGCTCGGCGGTCGCGGCAAACAACCCGAGGTTGCGTGCCAGTCCCCTCAACCGTGCCTCCCGATGAACCCAGCGAGCCGAACGTCGCACGCTAGCGACGGAATTATGAACGGCACATGAACAGATCGCAGAGCGATATCCCCTCAGCTGACCTAAGCCAGGTCCGCCAACACCGCCGGCACGTGGCGGCGCAGCAGCCTGTTACGGGCCTCCCACTGCTCGGCGGGGGATAGCTCCATGAGGAACTCTACCTCGCCACCGGCCAGCAGCGCGACCGGCACGCCGTCGCGGTACAGGACGCGGTTGCCGGCCAGGGCGGGCAGCCGGGCGCCGGGCGTGATGATCCCGACGAGATTCAGGGGATCCGAACCCGACAGCGAGACGTGATGCCCCTCGCGGGGCTTGCGCCGCGCCTCGCGCAGCAGCCCGATCGCCTCCGGTGCCGCGTACTGTTCCCCGGTGACCGAGGCGACGAAACGCCCGCCGCGGATCTCCCCGCGTGCCTCGAGCCGCCGGCAGCACGTGAGCAGATCGCGCCAGGGCGGCAGCCAGTCGGCCTCGCGGGCCAGCAGCCGCCAGAACACCACTCCCCAGCGCTTCAGCAGCGTGCGCACCACGTGTTCGATGAGCTCATCCTCGCGCGCACGACCCGGCGCGGGCCGGATCGCGGGGCTCTCGCGCGCGCTGCGCGCCCAGCGTCCTGCGGCATCCATGCCGAAGAGGGCGATGCGCCGGCGGCGGCGGCCGCCCGCGGCCGGCCGGCGTCTGTCCGAGGGCACGAGCAGCGCCCGCAGTCCCGCGAAGCTGTCGGAATTGACGAGACCGAGCGCGACCAGCTCCGCGAGCGCCTCCTCGGCCTGCGAGGGGAGCAGGCTCGTGCCGCTCGCGAGCTCATCGAAGAAGGACGCGCCGTGGCTCGCAAGGTAGTCCGCCACACGGGCGGCCGGCGCGCTCAAGTGCGCCGGTGCCGCCGGGTCCGCGAGTGCCGACCAGAGCCGCAGGTTGCGCCGCGCGAGCAGCACGATCGGCGTGGCGCGCACCGGCGCGGCGCGGCGCTCGGGATCGGCGCGGCGTGAGCCGATCCGCGTCCACACGAAGCGTCCGGCGAGGCATTGCTCATCGAGCCAGGCCGGCTCGTACTCGCCGATGCGTTCGGGGAGGATCTCGGTCTCCCAGGCGCTGGCGGCGGCTTCGAAGCCCTCGAGCTGCGCGAGGATCGCGCCGACCGCGTCCGGTCCCTCCATGCGCCCCGCAGGCGTCACGCGCTGCCACTCGAATAGGAACCGCAGGAAATCGCGCGCTTCGATCGGCTCGATCTCGGCGCGCAGCCGCTTGACGGTGTAGCGGTGCACGCGGGCGAGCAGGCGCCGTTCGCACCACTCGCTGCCGCGGGCAACTTGCGCTTGGGGTGGTGCGGCGGTTGCGGAGTGCTGCAGCCCGACCCGCTCGAGCGTGCCCGCCGGCGCCTCGGGCGTGAAGAGGCCCCGCATCGCGAAGCCCTCGGCCTCGAGCGCGAGCAGCGCCGCGTCGATTCTCGCGACCGGGAGACCCGCGAGCGCGGCCAGTGCCGGGGCGGTCACCGGTCCCGAGCCCGTGAGCCGGCCGCGCAGCACCTCGATGAGCGCAGCCTCGGGACTCAGCTCACGCGCGTGCGCGGCGGGCGTCACCACCTGCGGGTCACGCCCCGCCGCCGGGTAGAGCGCGCCGAAGAGCGGCAGCTGCTCGGCCGTTACCCACAGCTCCACGCCCTCCGCCACCGTGATGCGCGTCACCCGCCGCTCGCCGGCCAGCTCCGTCATGAGCTGCGGCCAGCCGTCGTGTCGGGCGACCTCGGCGGCCGTGAGGAAGGTCAGCCACAGCAGCGCATCGTGCAGCTCGTCGGCGTTCGTGGCGTCGGGCCAGGCCTCGGCGCGCACGCGCGCGATCGCCTCCGGGTCGAGCCCACCTAAGTCGGCGGCGCTTTGCGGATCGAGCCAGCGCCGGCTCATGACGGCCTGCGTGCGCCGCTCCTCGAGCGGGGCGTCGTCGAGGAAAGCGTACGGCCGCGCGGACAGCACCTCGAGCGCGAGCGGCGAGGGCTCGGTCAGGTCGCGGGCGAGCGAACGGACGCTGCCCGCTTCGAGTGCGCGCAGCAGCCGCTCGAGCCCGTCGATGTCCATCGCCTCCTCGAGGCAGTCGCGGATCGCCTGGCGCACCAGCGGGTGATCGGGAATCTCGAGCTCGCCGGTGAGATTCTCCGCGCACGCCACCTGGTCGGGAAACACCGACGCGAGCAGATCCTCGGCCGCCATGCGCTGCAGCGGCGCGGGCACCTTCTTGCCGCCGCGAAAGCGCGGCAGGGCGAGCGCGACGCTCGCGCTCCAGCGCCAGCGCACCGGAAACATCGGCGCCGCGCACAGCGCCTGCACCAGCAGCGGGCGCACCGTGTTGGAATTGTGGTAGCGGACCACGTCCGCGAGCTCGAAGCTGTGCGCGGTAGTGAGGGACAGCACGATCGTGTCCTCGGTGGCCGCGGCCTGCAGCTCGAAGTTGAAGGAGCGGCAGAAGCGCTTGCGCAGCGCGAGGCCCCAGGCGCGGTTGATGCGGCTGCCGAACGGGGAGTGGATCACGAGCTGCATGCCGCCCGCTTCGTCGAAGAAGCGCTCGAAGATCACCAGCTCCTGCGTGGGTACGGCGCCGAGCGCGGCGCGCGCCGCGGCGAGGTAGTTGGTGATCTGCACCGCCGCGGGCGCGCCGATGCCGCTCTCGGCCACCAGCCAGGCGGTGGCGGCCTCCGCGCCCTCATCGAGCTGCGCCTCGAGCCCGCGCCGCAGCCGCGAGACGCTCGCCGAGAGCTCGTCGGTCCGTCCCGGAGCCTCGCCGATCCAGAAGGGAATGCTGGGCGGTTCGCCGCGTGCGTCCTCGACCCGGATACGGCCCGGCTCGACCCGCAGAATGCGGTACGAGACGTTGCCGAGCTGGAAGATGTCACCCTGCAGGCTCTCGATCGCGAAGTCCTCGTTGACCGTGCCGACGAACTGCGCCTGCGGCTCGAGCAGCACCTGGTAGTCGGCGGTGTCGGGAATGGTGCCGCCGGAGGTGAGGGCGGTGAGCCGGGCGCCGCGCCGGCCCTTGATGCGGTGGTTGACCCCATCGTGGTGCAGCAGGGCACCGTGGCGGCCGCGGCGCGTGCTGTAGCCCTCGGCCAGCATGCGCACCACCTCGTCGAACTCGCTGCGCGTGAGATCGCGGTAGGGATACGCGCGGGTGACGAGCGCGTAGAGACCATCCTCCTCCCACTCGCGCGCTGCCGCCTCCGCCACGATCTGCTGCGCCAGCACGTCGAGCGGCCTGGCCGGCACCGTCAGCCGGTCGAGCTCCCCGCGGCGCACCGCCGCGAGCAGCGCCGCGCACTCCACCAGGTCGTCGCGCGACAGCGGGAAGAGGCGCGCCTTCGGCGTGCCGCCCAGCGAGTGGCCGGAGCGGCCGGCACGCTGCAGGAAGGCGGCGATCGAACGCGGCGAGGCGAGCTGGCATACGAGGTCGATCTCGCCGATGTCGATGCCGAGCTCCAGAGATGCGGTCGCGACCAGGGCGCGCAGCTCGCCCCTCTTCAGGCGCTTCTCGGCATCGAGCCGCGACTCCTTTGCCATGCTGCCGTGATGCGCGGCGACATGCTGCTCGCCGAGGCGCTCCGACAGGTGGCGCGCGATGCGCTCGGACTGGCGGCGCGTGTTGACGAACACCAAAGTGGTGCGGTGCTCGCTCACGAGCTCGGCGAGGCGGTCGTAGATCTCCTTCCAGACATCGCCCGACATCACCGACTCGAGCGGCGCGGAGGGGATCTCGAGCTGCAGATCGCGATCGCGCACGTGGCCGGTGTCGACGACGGTGCAGTCGGGGTTGCCGTCGGCAAGCTCCCCGCCCGTACCGACCAGGAAGCGCGCCACCTCGGCGATCGGCTTTTGCGTGGCCGACAGCCCGACGCGCGTCAGGCGCCGTGCGGCGAGCGCCTCGAGCCGCTCGAGGGGGAGGGCGAGGTGCACGCCGCGCTTGGTTCCCGCCATGGCGTGGATCTCGTCCACGATGACGGTGCGCGTGCTCGCGAGCATCTTCCGGCCGGACTCCGAGCCCATGAGAATGTAGAGCGACTCGGGGGTCGTCACCACGATGTGCGGCGGGTGTTTGCGCATTGCGGCGCGCTCGTGCTGCGGCGTGTCGCCGGTACGTACGAAGGTGCGGATGCCGTGCTCGGGTAGCCCGAGCGCGGTGAGCTCCGCGGCGATGCCGGCGAGCGGTGCCTCGAGATTGCGGTGGATGTCGTTGGAGAGCGCCTTGAGCGGCGAGACATACACCACGCGCGTCTCGTCGGCGAGGCCGTTCGACTCGATCCCGGCGCGCACCAGCTCGTCGATGACCGCGAGAAAGGCGGCGAGCGTCTTGCCCGAGCCGGTCGGGGCCGCGATCAACACATGGCGCCCGGCCGCGATCGCCGGCCACGCCGCGGCCTGCGCCGGGGTTGCGGCGTCAAAACTTCGGGCGAACCAGCCGGTGACGGACGGATGGAAGGCGGCGGGCATGCGGGCATTGAAGCACACCGCGCCGCGTGCGAGGAGATGTGGGAGCGGCGAATTCATGCAACGTACAGCGTGTAGCGCGAACCGCACCTGTATGCGCGTGGTCAGCCAAAGGGGAGTAGAGTTCACGACTGACCGGTTTGTCGTGAGGGCGTGACGCGATGTGGGAAGAAGAGACTGCGGATTCATTCCGCCGCAAACTCCTCTGGTGGATCGGTGGCCTGGTGGTGGTCGCGGCCGCGGGATTCGCCCTCTGGTACCGGTTCCTGTTCCATCCGGCGGAAACCACTCCGCCCGTCGCCGCCGTGCAGCCCGCCGCTCCGCCGGCTGCTGCCCAGCCGGCGGTCGCGAACCCTATGCCGGCCGCAGCCGCTGGATCCGAGGCGCTGCCGGCGCTCAACGACAGCGACCCGCTGGTCCACGAGTCGCTGACGGGCGTGTTGGGACACCCGACGATCGAGGCGCTGCTCGTGCCGCAGAACATCGTGCGGCACATCGTGGTGACGGTGGACAACCTGCCGCGCCACAAGGTTGCCGTGGAGCTGCGGCCGGTGAAGCCGACCACCGGGCAGACGGTGGTGTCCACCGAGGGCGACCTCACGGTGCTGAGCGAAGCCAACTTCGAGCGCTACAAGCCCTTGGTGCGCGCCGTGCAGGCCGCCGACGTCAAGGCGCTGGCCGCGCTCTACCAGCGGCTCTATCCGCTGTTCCAGCAGGCCTACGAGGATCTCGGTTACCCGGGCAAGTATTTCAACGACCGGCTGGTCGAGGTGATCGATCACCTGCTCGAGACGCCGGAGGTCGCTGCTCCCATCCAGCTGGAGCAGCCGCGGGTGTTCTACACATTCGCCGATGCCGGGCTCGAGGGGCGCTCGGCCGGACAGAAGCTGCTGATCCGCATGGGGCCGGCGAACGCGCGCGTCATCAAGGCGAAGCTGCGCGAGTTCCGCGCAGAGATTGCGAAGAAATAGTCACCGGCTTGCAGCCCGCGACATGAGCCACGCTTTTCAGCCGGAAGAGGGCGGCCTCGCGAAACCCCTCGGCGATCTGCGCTCGGTGCTGATTGCCGGAGAGTCGATCGAAGCCTGGGCGATCCAGCGGCGGATGTTCGCCCTGGCACACCGCCGCGTGTTGGTCGCCGCGACCAGCGGCCGCCTGATCGTCATCAGCCGGCCGCTGCTCGGCGGCTTCGAGCTGGTCACGGTGCGCTGGCAGGACCTCGAGGAAGTCACGCTGCGCGTCGGAATCATCGGCGCGGACCTCGGCATTCGGGCCGGCAGGGCCACGGATCTCGCCTCGCTCGGCGCGCAGGGCGCGCAGCGGGTGGAGCTCAAGGGCCTGCGCAAGGACCAGGCGCAGGCGGTCTATCGCATCTGCCAGGCGCAGGACCAGGCCTGGCGCGAGAAGCGCCGGGTGCGCGAGCTCGAGGAGCTGCGGGCGCGCTCGGGCGGCATCCAGGTCATGGGATCGCCGATGGGAAGCGCCGGCGCTGCCGCAGGAGATGACGCAGTGCGGCGGCTCCAGGAGGCGAAGCGGCTGCTCGACGCGCAGCTCATCACCGACGCCGAGTACGAGGCGATCAAGGCCAAGATCGTCTCGCCCTGAGCCTCTGTACATAGTCGCTAACAAGTAATCCACAGGCGATCCACAGGAGAGTTAAGTTAGGCTCTCGTCCATGGTCGCGATCCGCCTGAGGCGGCAGAAGCCGGTCGAGAACGAAGTCCTCGGGACCTACAGCTTTCCGAGCCGTACGGTTCAGATCCTGAAGACCCGGGACGACCACATCCTCTGGACCTGCGATTGCGACAACTTCCGCCGCCAGGCCGGGCAGCGCGAGCCGCTGTGGTGCAAGCACATCGCCAAGGCGGCGGCGCGCCGCTCTCTCGAGCGCCTCACGCGGCGCGTGGCGGTGCGCCGGGGCAGCGAGACCTGAGGATCCCCGCGCCTTTGCGGCGCCTGGGATAATTCGGTATCGTGCTCCGATGCAGCAAGGAGCCTCAATCATGCGCTGGGAAACTCCGCGGGCGATCGACATGCGTTTCGGGATGGAAATCACGCTCTACATCGCCAGGCGCTAGGACCTTCCGCGGGCGCCGGGCGCCCGGCCCGGAATAGCCCCGTCTGACCCCGATGCATCGTGAGAATCCGCGTACTGGGCTCGGCCGCCGGCGGCGGCTTTCCCCAGTGGAACTGCAATTGCCGTAACTGCGCGGGCGCACGTAACGGCACGGTGCGTGCCGCGCCGAGGACGCAATCCTCGATCGCCGTCGCCGGCACCGACGCGGCCGCGTGGGCACTCGTCAATGCCTCCCCCGACATCCTCGCGCAGCTGCGGGTGCACTCCGACCTGCAGCCGGCGCGCGCGCCGCGCGACTCGAGGCTGGCGGGCATCGTGCTGGTCGACGCCCAGATCGACCACACCGTCGGACTCTTCATGCTGCGCGAGTCCACGGCGCCGCTCGCCGTCTGGTGCACCGACGCGGCGTACGCCGACCTGACCGGCGGCAATCCGATCTTCAGCGTGCTCGGGTCTTACTGCGGCATCGAGCGGCACCGCATGGGCAGCTCGGGCGAGGAGTTCGCGCTCGACCGCGTCCCCGGCGTGCGCTGGCGGGCGATCGCGGTGGCGGGCAAGCCCGCGCCTTACTCGCCGCACCGCAGCGCACCGGTCCGCGGGGACAACGTCGCGCTCGTGATCAGCGATGCCGCGAGCGGCAAGGCCGCGGTCTATGCACCCGGCGTCGGGGCGATCGAGCCCGCCCTGTGGAGCGCACTCGAGGGGTCCGCGTGCGTGCTCATCGACGGTACCTTCTGGAGCGATGAGGAGATGGTGGCGCAGGGCCTCGCCGCCAAGCGCGCCCGCGACCTCGGCCATTTGCCCCAGAGCGGCGCCGGCGGCATGCTCGAGTGGCTGCAGCGGCTGCCGCGCGCGACGCGCAAGATCCTCATCCACGTGAACAACACCAATCCGATCCTGGACGAAGACTCGCCCGAGCGCGCCGCACTCGCGAGCGCCGGTGTCGAGGTCGCCTGCGACGGGATGGAGATCACGCTGTGAGCGAGGCCGCCTGGACGCGCGCCGAGTTCGAGTCGCGGCTGCGCGAGCACGGGCGCGCCTACCACATCCACCACCCGTTCAACGTCATGCTCAATTCCGGCAAGGCGACACGCGAGCAGATCCGCGGCTGGGTGGCGAACCGCTTCTACTACCAGATCAACATTCCGCTGAAGGATGCCGCGATCCTCGCCAACTGCGAGGAGCGTGCGGTGCGCCGCCACTGGGTGCAGCGCATCCTCGACCACGACGGCTGCGGCGACGACCCGGGCGGCATCGAGTCCTGGTTGCGGCTCGCCGCGGCGGTCGGGCTTCCGGGCGCCGAGGTGGAGAGCCTCGCGCTGCTGCTCCCCGGAGTGCGCTTCGCGGTCGACGCCTACGTCAACTTCGCGCGCCGCGCGCCCTGGCCGGAAGCGGTGTGCGCCTCGCTCACGGAGCTCTTTGCGCCGGAGATCCATCGCCAGCGCCTCGCCGGCTGGCCGCAGCACTATCCGTGGATCGATGCGGCGGGCCTCAGCTACTTCCAGGCGCGCATCGGCCGCGCGCAGCGCGACGTCGAGTTCGCGCTCGCCGTGACGCTGGAGCGTTTCGACACGCGCGCGGCGCAGGAGCGCGCTCTCGAGGTCCTCAAGTTCAAGCTCGACATCCTCTGGCAGATGAACGATGCGATGGCGCTCGCCTACGGAGTGACGCAGTGAGCGCCGTGAGCGCAGCCGCGCGGCCGGCGATCGCGCACGGCATGCGGCTGCAATGGGAGCCGGCACAGGAGGCGCACGTGCTGCTCTACCCGGAGGGAATGGTGAAGCTGAACGGCAGCGCCGGCGCGATCCTCGCGCGCTGCGACGGGGTGCGCACCGTGGCGGAGATCGTCGCGGACCTCGAGCGGACTTTCGGCGCCGCCGATCTCACCGCCGATGTCACGGCGTTCGTCGAGCTCGCGCTCGAGCGCCGCTGGCTGGAGCTGCGGGAGTGATGGCGGGGCCGCCGCCGCAGATGTCGCACGGAGTGAGTCCGCCGCAGTGCCTGTGAGGAGAGTGCTGAAGATGGGCGAGCCGCTGCTGCGGCAGGTGGCCGCTCCGGTGACCCGCTTCGACGAGGAGCTCGCCTCCCTCGTGGCCGACATGGATGACACCATGAGGGCGCTGAGCGGCGCCGGGATTGCCGCCCCGCAGATCGGGGTGAGCCTGCGCGTCGTGATCTTCGAGCTCAGGGACAATCCGCGCTACCCGCACCTCAGCCCCGTGCCCTATACGGTGCTGGTGAACCCGCAGCTCACGGTGCTCGATCCCGCCGAGGAGGAGGGCTGGGAAGGGTGTCTCTCGGTCCCCGGCATGCGCGGCCTCGTGCCGCGCTATCGGCGGCTGCGCTACCAGGGGTTCGACGCGCGGGGCGCACCCATCGACCGTTCCGTCGAGGGCTTCCATGCGCGTGTCGTGCAGCACGAAGTGGACCACTTGGATGGCATACTGTTCCCGCAGCGGGTACGCGACCTGCGCAACTTCGGGTTCGAGGACGCGCTCGCCGGACACATGACGCCCATGCCGGACTGATCAGATGAGCCCCCGGGAGACGCGCATGACCCACCACGCCAGCGGGCCCTTCGACGTCAAGGTCACGCCGCAGAAGCCGGATACGCAGATCGCGCGCACCGCCAACCTCGGGCGGCTCACGATCGACAAGCGCTTCCGCGGCGATCTCGAGGCGAGCGGCAGGGGCGAGATGCTCGCCACCCACAGCGATGTGAAGGGCTCGGCCGGCTACGTGGCGCTCGAGCGCGTGACCGGGAAGCTCCACGGGCGCAGCGGCAGCTTCGTGCTGCTGCACAGCGCCACGATGAAGCGCGGCGCGCCCGAGTCGACCGTCACGGTCGTGCCGGACTCCGGCACCGGTGAGCTCACCGGCCTCACGGGCAGCATGCGCATCAAGGTGGCCGCCGACGGCGCCCACTCCTACGAGTTCGATTTCAGGATCGAGCCGCCGCCGGCCGGCTGACGCGCACGTCGCGCTCCATGCGGATGGCGGCCTCGATTCCCTGGTAGTAGCCGGGCACGCGCCCGACCTCGCGGTAGCCGAGCGCGCGGTAGAAGTCCTGCGCCTCCCGGTTCTGGGCGCGCAGCTCGAGGCCGATCGTGAAGGTGCCGGCGGTGAGGGCGGTCTCCTCGAGCCAGGTCACGAGCCGCCGCGCGATGCCGCGGCGGCGGTATGCCGGATCGACCGCCAGGAGATTGAGGTGAGCAGCCTCTTCGCCATAGCGCATGATGGCGAAGCCGGCAACGGTGCGGTCGCTGCGCGCGGTGAGCACCACGCTCTCGGCGTGGCGCACGAACCAGCTGATGCGCTCACGGCCCCACGCCGGACGCAGGCCCGACTCGATGAGCTCGTGCGACATCGCCGCGAGACGCGCCGCGTCGTTGAGGCGGGCGGGCTCGAGGCGATAGTCCTGCATCGCAAGTCCTCAGGCGAGTGTGTGGAAGACCTGCTGGACGTCGTCGTCCTGCTCCAGACGGTCGATCAGGGTGAGCACCTCGGTGGCCTGCGCTTCGGGCAGCTCCGTGGGTGTGGTGCAGACGTACTCGTGCTCGGCGGAGAGCGGCGTGAGGCCGCGCGCCTCGAGCGCCTCCTGCAGCTTGCCGAAGTCTGCGAACGCACAGCGGATCACCAGCTGCGGCTCGCCCTTCTCGCCGCTGCTCTCGCCCATTTCCTCGAGACCGTGATCGATGAGATAGAGCTCGAGGTCATCCTGATCGATACCGGCGGGATCGAGGCGGAAGACGCCCATCTTCCTGAACAGGAAGCTGACGCTGCCGCTGCTCGCGAGGTTACCGCCGTTCTTGGTGATGACGTTGCGCACTGCGGCGACGGTGCGGGTCGGATTGTCGGTTGCGGTCTCGACCAGCAGCGCCACGCCGTGCGGCGCATAGCCCTCGTAGAGCACCTGGCTGTAGTTGGTCGCGTCCCGGCCCGAGGCACGCTTGATCGCCGCCTCGACCCGGTCCTTGGGCATGTTGACGGCACGCGCGTTCTGGATGATCCGGCGCAGCGTGGGATTGGAGGCTGGATCGGGGCCGCCGGACTTGACGGCCATGGTGATGTCCTTCGCGATGCGGGCGAACTGCTTCGCCATGCGGTTCCACCGCGCGAACATCGTGTGCTTGCGGACTTCGAAGATGCGCCCCATGGCGCACTATTGTAGCGCGGCGCCAACGGGGGACCGCCCATTGTTCGCCGGCAAAAGTCCGTGCGCGCAATCCTGCTACGGAGTGCTCGGCTGCCGAGGTGATGGTGGCAGAGGCGTATCGAGCCCCGCCTTTTGCCGGCGAGTGTTCATTCGCTGGTGGGTGGGCCTGCTGAAAAATCCGCAGGATTTTTCGGCCAATAAACTACGCGAGCTGTGCGTGCAGCACGCGCATGCGCCGGCGCTGGCGGCTGAGCGCGCGCTCTATCTCGCGGAGCTTGCCCTGCAGCTCCGACTGCTGCCAGTGCTCGATGACCGCGCGGCGCTTCTCTTCCAGCCACTGCTCCTTGACGCGCGCCCAGTCGGCGATCGCGGCGAGGAACGCCTCGTACTCGTGCGCGACCCGCGCCCGCAGCTGCTCGATGTGCGAGTGGCCGGGGCTGGTGAGGTCCGCGAGGCGCCGCTCGGCGCGCTTGAACTGCATGGCGAGCAGCGCGCGCTCGACCTGGAACCACGGGGTGCGCTTCAGGCGCCGGGTGAGTCCGACGGGCTCGAGGCCCGCGATCAGCCACTTGGTCGGATCCCACTGCCACCAGCGCACGCCGTTGCGGTAGTCGTGGGCAAAGATATGGTGGAAGTTGTGATAGCCCTCCCCGTACGTGACCACCGCCAGCGCCGGATTGTCGCGCGCGGTGTTGTCCTCGGTGTACGGCCGGGTGCCCCACATATGGGCCAGCGAGTTGATGAAGAAGGTGACGTGATGGCTCCACACGAGGCGCAGCACCCCGGCGAGGATCAGCATGCCCCACAGGTCGTGGAAGATGACGCCCGCGAGGATCGGCAGGCCGAAGTTCAGCCCGACCGCCAGCGCCACGTAGTGGCGGTGCTGGAAGTCGAGCAGCCGGTCCTTTTTCAGGTCCGGAATGTTGGTGAAGTCGGGCTTGCCGCTCGGGTACTCGCGCAGCATCCAGCCGATGTGCGAGAACCAGAAGCCGCGCCGCGCCGAGTACGGGTCGCGATCCACGTCGTCGACGTACAGGTGATGGCTGCGATGGCCGCTGCACCAGATGAAGGCGCTGTTTTGCAGCGCCATGGTGCCGAAGATCAGATAGAAGATGCGCAGCACCAGATGTGCATCGTAGGTGCGGTGCGCCCACAGGCGGTGGTAGCCGGCGGTGATCGCCATGCCGTTGGCGATCAGGAAGAAGGCGAAGACGGCCCAGTCGGCGCCCGTGAAGCCGTACTTGAGCCCGTACCAGGGCACCAGCACCGCCGCGGCGGCGAACGTCACGGCGAACATCAGGGCGTTCGCCCAGATCAGGGGTGGCTTGGCTGGTATGGGGTTCGCTGACATGCGCGGGGGTCCCTCCGGGACGTTTCTCGGCGCGGTGTAACTTATCACGTCCGGTCGCAGGAAGTGCGACCTGTATCCTTATCCTTAGTCTAAGGAGTGGGTCTGCGCGGCGGCGCACCATCCTGCCCCCCGCGGCGGGGCTTCACGCCTCGATCAGGCCATGGCGGATCGCGATCAGCGTGAGCTCGGCCTGGTTGGATACGCCGAGCTTCTGCTTGATGTTGTAAAGATGGGTTCCGACCGTCGAGGCGGACAGGCTCAGGTCCTCGGCGATGCGCTGCACGCTGGCGCCGCCGGCCAGGCGCACGAACACCTCGAACTCGCGCTCCGACAGTCGCTCGACCGGCGATTTGCCGCCGCTTCCGATCTCGTCGAGCGCGAGCTTGTGCGCCAGAGCCGCGTCGATGAACCGCTGCCCGGCGGCTACCGTGGTAATCGCCTCGAGCAGCGCCTCGGGCGCGCTGCGCTTGGAGAGGAAGCCGCGCGCACCCTCGCGCAGCGCGCGCCGCGCGTGCAGCGGATCGTCATGCGCCGACAGCGCCAGCACGCGCGCCTGCGGGTGGTGGGCGCGGATACGCCGCAGCGCCTCGAGCCCGCCCATGCCCGGCATCGCGAGGTCCATCACCACCACATCCGGCGCGAGCTCGAGGTAGCGCTGGCAGGCGCTCTCGCCGGAATCCGCTTCCCCGACCACCGTGGTCTCGGGATGCGTCTGCAACAGCAGCCGGAAGCCGGTGCGCACCACCGCATGGTCGTCCACCAACAGCACGCGGATCACGAGCGCACCGCCAGCGGAATGCGCGCCGTCAGGCACACGCCGTGCGGCTCGGCGTTGCGCACCTCGAAGGCGCCGCCCAGGTGCTCGACGCGCTCGGCGAGCCCGCGCAGCCCGAAGTGGCCGGGGCGCGGCCAGTGAGCGGCCAGGCCCACGCCGTCGTCGGTCACCGACACCGTCATGCTCTCGGGCGTCGAGCTCACCTCGACCGTCACGCGGGTGGCGTTCGCGTGACGCACGGCGTTGACCAGCCCCTCCTGCACCACGCGGTAGGCGGCGAGCGTGACGCTGGTACCCAGATCCTCCGGCACCTGCTGCCGCAGCGACAGCGCGGGTGTGGCATGACGCTGCCGCCAGTCGCGCGCCAGGCTCTCGAGCGCCGCTCCGAGCCCGAGCGTCTCGAGCGCCGGGGGCGTGAGCCGGGGAATGAGGCCGTGCAACGCGTCGTACAGCCGCGCTGCCTCGTCGCACACCAGCCGCGCGGCGGACACGGAGCCGGGCTCCGCAGACTGCGTCGCGATCGCCATGGCGAGACTGCGGATCGCGGTCACCGACTGGCCGAATTCATCGTGCAGCTCGTGGGCGATCAGCCGCCGCTCCTCCTCCAGGCTCTGTTCGACGACCAGCGCCAGCTCGCGGCGCTCCTCGAGTCGTGCGCGCGCCTCGCGCGCCTCGCGTTCCGCCTGCACGTTGTCGGTCACCGCCTGCGCCATGCGGTTGAAGGCCGCTCCGATGGCGCGCGCCTCGGCGCCCGGAAGCGGCGGCAGCCGGTAAGTGAGGTCACCGCGCTTCAGACGCTCGAGGCCGTCGACGATGACCGGAAAAGGCGCGAGCGCCCGACCTACCAGCCAGAATGCCAGCAGCGCCAGCACCGACAGCATGGCGCCGGCCAGAATCACCAGCCGTGTGAGGTCGTCCCACGCATCGAGTATGGCGCGCGAGGGCTGCGCCTCGATCATGAGCTGCGTTCCGTCCGCGAGCTCGAATCCGTGACGTGCCGGATGCGGGGCGAGCAGCCGCGTGAACCACGCCGGTGCATCGCGGCCGGCCTTGTAGACGGCCGCAGGGGAGCGGTAGGTCAGCCGGCCCGCGGAGTTGCGCAGCGTGATCTCGTTCGCGCGCACGTGGCCGAGCTGCTCGAGGAGCCTGCGGACCGCCGGCTCACCGCCGGCCTGCGAATAGGCGACGGCGAGCTGGCCGATGACCTGCACGGCCACGTGGTTCGCGGCCTCGATCTCCTCACGGATGGAGGAACGGGTATCGCGGATCCCGTCCGCCACCAGCGCCGCCACGAATACCGCGGTGACGCCCGTCAGCACCAGATTCAGGCGAGTCCGCAGCTTCATCGGGGGCTCCTCGCGCCGTCCTCAAGAAAATCATGAGGCCACTTTAATGATGATCCGCTATCGCTCCCCGGGGCACCGGGTCAAGGATACACCTCAGGTTTGCAGGACCCCGGCCAGCGGGGCGATCGAGGAGAAAGACATGCGCTGGGAAACACCGCGGGCGATCGATTTCCGCTTCGGAATGGAAATCACGCTCTACATCGCCAACCGCTGAGTCGAACGGGGCCGGAGCCCGGCGCGCCGGGCTCCTCCTTCCAGGCGGCCCGTCCGCCCCGCGCGGACGGGCCTCTCTTGTTATGCTGCAGCTCGCCCGCCACCTGAGCTTCGACGGCGGGCAGTACTCTTGCAGCGCCCCGCCCGAGCACGTGACATGACCACCGCGCAGAGTGTCGGCCCGCCCCTCTGGCTGCTGCTGGAGCTGACCTACCGCTGCCCGCTGCACTGTGTGTTCTGCTACAACCCGACTGAGTTCGCCGCCACTGGCGCGGAGCTGCCGACCGGGGAGTGGCTGCGGGTGCTGCGCGAGGCGCGCTCGCTCGGGGCGGTGCAGCTCGGGCTCTCGGGCGGGGAGCCGCTGGTCCGCGAGGATCTCGAGCCGATCGTCGCCGAGGCGCATGCGCTCGGTTTCTATACGAATCTGATCACCTCGGGCGTCGGCATGACCGAGGAGCGCATCCGCGCACTCAAGGCCGCGGGGCTCGACCACATCCAGCTGTCCTTCCAGGACAGCACCCGCGAGCTGAATGATTTCCTCTCGAGTACCCGCACCTTCGACCTCAAGGCGAAGGTGGCCGAGCTCATCCGCCGCTACGACTACCCCATGGTGCTCAACGTGGTCCTGCACCGGCTCAACATCGACCACGTCGGCGAGATCCTCGGGCTGGCCGAGTCTCTCGGCGCGCAGTACGTCGAGCTCGCCAACACGCAGTACTACGGCTGGGCCTGGCTCAACCGCGCGCACCTGCTGCCGAGCCGCGCCCAGCTCGAGCGCGCCGAGGAGGTCACGCGCGCCTTTCGCGCGCGGGTGGCCTCGAAGATGCAGATCTACTTCGTGGTGCCCGACTACTTCGAGACGCGCCCCAAGGCGTGCATGAGCGGCCTCGGGAGCATCTTCCTCGCCGTCACGCCCGACGGCACGGCGCTGCCCTGTCATGCCGCGCGGATGCTCCCGGGGCTCGAGTTTCCCAATGTGCGCCAGCACGGCTTGCGCACCATCTGGTACGAGTCGCCGGCGTTCAATCATTTCCGCGGCGACGCCTGGATGAAAGAGCCGTGCCGCAGCTGCCCGGAGAAAGCGCGTGACTTCGGCGGCTGTCGCTGCCAGGCATACCTCCTGACGGGCGATCCCGCCAATGCCGACCCGGTGTGCGATCTCTCCCCGCACCATGGGCTGGTGACGGCGGCGGTGGCGCGCGCCGAGCGCGCGGTAGCGGATGGCGGCAGGGGGCCCGCGGCGCCGCTCGTGTTCCGCGATCACCGCGTGTCGATACCAGTCGTCGTGGAGGGCCGATGAGCCTCGAGACCATCAGCGAGCACCGCAGCTTCGGTGGCCTGCAGGGCTTCTACCGGCACGAGTCCGCGGTGACGGATACCTCGATGCGCTTTGCCGTGTATCAGCCGCCGCAGGCGCAGCAGCAGGGTGTGCCGGTGCTGTTCTACCTCGCCGGTCTCACCTGCACCGAAGAGACCTTCGCGATCAAGGCCGGCGCGCAGCGCGTGGCGGCGCAGCTCGGGCTGATGCTCGTGACCTGCGACACCAGCCCGCGCCAGACCGGTATCGCGGGGGAGGCGGACGACTGGGAATTCGGCAGCGGCGCGGGCTTCTATCTCAATGCGACGCAGGCGCCGTGGTCGCGTTACTTCCGCATGTACGACTACGTGCTCACCGAGCTGCGCGAGACGGTGCTCGCGCATTTCCCCGCCGCGCCGCGCCGCTTGGGTGTCTTCGGGCACTCCATGGGCGGTCATGGCGCGCTGGTGCTGGCGCTGCGCAATCCGGACGTGTACCGCTCGGTGTCGGCGTTCGCGCCGATCTGCGCGCCGAGCCGCTGCCCGTGGGGAATGAAGGCCTTCAGCCGTTACCTCGGCGAGGAGCGTGCCGCCTGGGCGGACTACGACACGGTGGAGTTGCTCAAGGCGCGGCGCGCACGCGCCTACGCCGAGATCCTGGTGGATCAGGGACTGGCCGACAAGTTCCTGCCGCAGGGTCAGCTGTTGCCGGAGCTGCTCGAGTCGGCGTGCGCGCAGGCGGGCCAGCCCCTGCGGCTGCGGCGTCACGAGAGCTACGGTCACGACTATTACTTCATCGCCACCTTCATGGAGGATCACCTGCGCTTCCATGCTGACGCGCTCTCCTAAGCTCAGGGCGTAGCGCGGGAATCCCGCTGACCGCACGGTGCGCGCTCGTTGTAGCGCTTTGGTAACACCTGCGCGGGCACACTGTGGCCTTTCTGGCAGATCTCCGTAACGCTCCGCGCTAGCTCCGCTTCTTCCAGACGCTAACTCCTTGTTCGCCCGAAGCCGCGCTTGTGGTGGCGCGGCAACGTCAGTTGGCACATCGCTTGCTGTGTTTGCAACGGGCGGTGCCCGGCGGCGCTGCCGAGAACGCCACAGGAACGTGAGGAGTCAGTCAATGAAACGCATTCGATCAGCTCAGCACGACTCGCGGGCTTACGTTGCCGGCTTGCTGCTCGCGGTGCTTGCAGCGCCTGCCGCGGCGCTCGATCTGAAGACCTCCGACGGCGCATGGACGTTTTCGTTGGACGGCAACGTGAACGTCCACTACATCTTCTCGAGCTGCCAGAGCCGGAGCAACGCCGTCACCATAGAAGGTGGCCTGACCTGCACCGGGACGGCGAGCGGCAGCAGCGTGTCCAACATCGGCAACGGCCTGCTGCCGGCGGCGTTCACCTTCGGGGTGTCGACGACCCAGGACGGCATCGATCTCTCGGCGCACCTCGGGCTCTATCCGGGCATTGCCACCAACGACGGAGGCAGCCCGAACCTGCAGAGCGGCAACGGGCCGACCAACAGCGCGCTCGGCACCACCGGGCTCGACGTCCGGCAGGTGTACATGACGTTCGGCAACAAGGAAATGGGCACCTTCACGCTGGGCCGCAACATCGGCCTGTTCGGCGCCGACGTGATCCTCAACGACATGACGCTGCCCGGAGTCGGCGCGCCGGGCTCGGCCGCAGGCGCGTCGCCTTCCAACACCACGCTCGGGGGCATCGGCTTCGGTTACATCTACACCGACTGGCTGGCGCAGATCGATTACACGACGCCCGACATCTCGGGCTTCAACCTGACGGTCGGCATCTTCGATCCGGTCAACTCGCTCACCGACGCAGCCACCCCTGCTGGAAAGAGCGCGCCCGGCTTCCACGCCAAGGCGACGTACACGATGCCGATCGTGCAGGGCACCAAGCTGTACCTGTCGGCGGCGCTGCTGTCCCAGAAGCAGAATTTCAACACCAGCGCGACCACCAGCTACAGCTACACGGGCACGGGCATCGATGTTTTCGCCAGGCTCGACATCACCGATCTCGAGCTGATCGCTTACTACTACCATGGCGACGGTCTCGGCACGACCGCTCTCTTCAACCTCGGGTCGCTCGGTGCCGGGCTCAACGCCGATCAGACGCGCACTTCGGACGGCTTCTTGGCGCAGGCGACCTACAAGCTCGGGCAGCTCAAGCTCGGCGTGAACTACGGTGAGAGCCGGCTCGATCAGGCGAGCGGCGAGGTCAATCCGGGCCTGTTGTCGAAGAACAAGAAGCTCACGGCCGGACTCTACTACTCGCTGACGAAGAACCTGACGCTGCTCGCCGAGTACAGCGACGTGAAGAGCGATTCGCAGTCGATCGGCGGCAACAGCGCCAATACCTTCAACGTCGGCGCCTTCCTCGGCTTCTGAGGCCGGGCGGGGAGTGAGTCATGATAGGAGTGAGTCATGATAAAGGTGAGCGTGCTGTATCCCAACGGACTGCAGAGCAAGTTCGACCTCGACTACTACCTGCGGGAGCACATGCCGATGGTGCAGCGGTTGCTCGGCGCGCCGTTACAGCGCATCGCAGTCGAATACGGGCTTGCCGGCGGCGTGCCCGGTGCGCCGCCGCCGTTTCTGGCGGCGGGACACCTGTATTTTCAGTCGGTCGAGACGTTTCAGGGCGCGTTCGCGCCGCACGCCGAGAAGATCATGGCGGACGTGCCGCGCTACACGAACACGACACCGGTAATTCAGATCAGCGAGGTGAAGCTGTGATGGCGTGCGCTCCGCTGACGCTCATGGTGTGTGCCATTTGTGGCACAGGCTGTAGCGAAAGCCGCGCGGCGCTGCGGGTTAATGCGGATAGCAACCAGTCAGACTATGATCATTTTTCCAGGCGACAGACCCGCGACGATGAGCGCACAGGGAACGTCGGCGCCTAATCCGTCACAGTCACATAAGAAGCATCAAATCCAAATCTGTGTGAGGAGAACTGCGATGCGATTCCAACGCGAGAAGGCTACATACGCTCTGATCGCCGCGCTGGCATTGGGAGCGTCCACGGCGGCCGGTGACGAGGCCAACGATCCGAATCGCTGGACCTCCCCGGGCGGCGACTACTCCCTGACGCGGCACAGCTCGCTGAAGGACATCAACACCTCCAACGCGAGCCAGCTGCAGATGGTGTGGTCGCAGTCGAGCGGCACGCTGCGCGGCCACGAGGGCCAGCCCCTGGTGCTCGACATCAACGGCAAGCCGATGATGTTCATGGAGAGCGGATGGCCGAACATCATCCAGGCGCTCGATCTGAGCGACCCGGATCATCCCAAGGAGGTGTGGAACTACCGTAAGACGAGCAACCGCGATGAATCGGCGGTGGCGCGTGCCTGCTGCGACACGGTGAACCGCGGCATGTCCTACGCGGACGGCAAGCTCGTCTTCGGCACCCTCGACGGCTACGTGATCGCGCTCGATGCGGCGACCGGCAAGGAGGACTGGACCGTCAAGCAGGCCTGGCCGGACAAGGGCGAGACCATCACGCCCGCACCGCTGATCGCCGACGGCAAGGTGCTCATCGGCTTCGGCGGCGACGAGTTCGGCGCCCGCGGCCGCTTCGACGCCTACAATCTCGCCGACGGCTCCAAGGTGTGGGAGTGCTTCAACACCGGCAGCGACAAGGACGTGTGTCTGACCAAGGAGACCAACAAGAATCATAAGAATTACGGCACCGCCGGGCACGACCTCGGCATCTCCAGCTTCCCGGGTGACGAGTGGAAGCGCGGCGGCGGCGCGATGTGGGGCTGGTACAGCTACGATCCGGAGCTGAAGCTCGTGTACGCCTCGAGCGGCAACCCGGGGCTGTGGAGCCCGTCCTACCGTTGCGGTGCGCAGCCGATCAGTCAGCAGGGCTGCAACGACGGCAAGTGGGACAACAAGTGGTCGATGACGATCTTCGCGCGCAAGGTCGACACCGGCGAAGTCGTGTGGGCGTACCAGATGACGCCGTTCGATCAGTGGGACTACGACGGCATCAACGAGAACATGCTGGAGAACCTCAACGTCGACGGCAAGGAACGCAAGGTACTGATTCACTTCGACCGTAACGGCTTTGCGTATGTGCTGGATCGCACCGACGGGACGCTGCTGCGTGCCCACAAATACGTGACCGTGAACTGGGCCGAGAAGGTCGACCTGAAGACCGGCGTTCCGGTGAAGGTGTACGAGCACTCCCCGCTCAAGGTGCACGAGAATACCCAGGCGTGTCCGTCGGCGATGGGCGGCAAGGATCAGCAGCCGTGCGCGATCGACCCGAACGAGCCCGGCATGGCCTATTGTCCGACCAACAACTGGTGCATGGAGGATGAGCCGCAGGAGCGCACCCACACGCAGCAGGGCGTGGTGTACGTGTTCGCGAACGTCTTCATGTACCCGGAGAAGCCGGGCATCACCGGCAAGTTCAAGAAGTTCAACGTCCTCACCGGCGAGACCGTATGGGAGATTCCGGATCCGTATCCGAACTGGGGCGGCGCCCTGGTCACGGACGGCGGACTGGCCTTCTACGGCAGCCTGAACGGTGACTTCCGCGCGGTGGATCGCAGCACGGGTCGGGTGCTGTGGCAGAGGCGCCTCGGGTCGGGAATCATCGGCAACCCGATCACCTACCGGGTCAACGGCAAGCAGTATGTCTCCGTGTGGAGCGGGATCGGCGGCTGGATCGGGCTGCCCGTCACGGCAGGGCTCGACCTGAACGACAAGTTCGGCGCCATCGGCGCCACGGCCATGACCAAGGCAGCGGGACTCAGCATGATTCCGCAGGGTGGCACGCTCTATACTTTTGCCGTGCAATAATCTGCCGGTGTGACAAGGCGCGGACGCCCGCGAGTCCCCGGGGCGTCCGCGCGGTCCGGGCAGTCGGCGCCTGGACCGAGGAGCACAAGAACATGCAGGCCTGGACCAGGGCAGGGCCATCGCTGCGGGCAGCGCTGGCCATCGCGGTGGTGACGCTCGCCGCACTCCCGGGCGGTGCGCAGGCAGCGCTGCGTGTGTGCGCCGACCCGGGCAACATGCCCCTGTCCAACGACCACGGCGAGGGTCTCGAGAACAAGATGGCCGCCGTGCTGGCGCGTGCACTAGGCACGACGGTGGAGAACTATTACCGTCCTGGAGTCGAGCGCGGACTCACGCGTACCACCCTGTACGCCGATCAGTGCGACGTCATGTTCGACATGCCGCCCGACTCTGAAGACGTCGCCACCACGGGTCCCTTGTACCGCTCGACCTTCGTGCTGGTGTACCGCAGCGATCGCGGCTTGACGTTCAAGGACCTCGACGATCCGCGCCTCAAGAAGCTGAGGGTGGGGGTATACGAGACCTCGGCGGTGCGCGAGGCGCTGCTCGAGCACGGGGTGGTGCGCAACATCGTCATACACTCTCTCAGCCACGACGCCGACCTGGTTCCGGAGGATCAGCCGAGCTACCAGGTGCAGCAGGTCATCGACGGCAAGCTGGACGTGGCCGCTGCCTGGGGGCCGATGGCGGGTTACTACAGCGCCGTGCGGCACGCGCCGCTCGTCGTCCAGCCGGTCAATCTGATGGATGACGAGACGCCGCTCGAATTCGACATGGCGATCGGCGTGCGGCGCAGCGATCACGAGCTGCAGCGGCGCCTCGAGCAGGTGATGCGCGAGCAACGCGACGCGCTGCACGCCATCCTCACCGAGTACGGTGTGCCGCTGGTGAAGTGCGACACCTGCCTGATCAGCGGCGATCTGCCCGCGCACGGACCGTATGCGCCGCCCAGGTCCGGCTCCGCGCCCAAGGGCCCGCCGGTGAGCATCGCGCAGCTCGATGACTGGCTCGCGCACGGCGCGAATGTCGGCGTCGAGCTCAACAACGCGGTGATGGCGGACGACGCAGCGCGCGTCAGCTACCTCGTCGAGAAGAAGCACGCCGCGGTCGGTGCCCTGGACCTGCAGGGCGAGACCCCGTTGCACCATGCGCTGATCGAGCGTTCCGCCCCGATGGTGAATTACCTGATCGCCCATGGAGCGGATGTCAACCAGCGCGACCGCGACGGCTGGACGCCGCTTATGACTGCGGCCTATTACGACCAGCCCGACGCGGTCAGGACTCTGGTCGCGCACGGCGCCGACGCGAACGCCCGCAGCGCCCAGAACCTGACGCCGCTCGGCATCGCCGTGCAGTACACCAAGAACGATGCCGCGCTCGCGCTGGTCGAAGCAGGGGCCGACCCGCAGCGCGCGGTGGGCGAGGCCGGCTATACGCCGCTGATGCTTGCGACCCGCAACGGAGCGGAGGCGGTGGTGCAGGCGCTGATCGGCAAGGGTGCCGATCTGAACGCCCGCAACAGCGGCGGCGTCACGGCGCTGATGATCGCGGCCGCGGACGGCAACGCAGCCATGGTCGAGCTGCTGGTGCGCGCGGGTGCCGACAGGCGCGCGCGCAGCGAGCGTGGCGACACCGCGCTGTCGATCGCGCGCACGCGCGGCGATGAGCGAGTGATCAGACTGCTGGATGAGGGGCGTCCGGGGGCCTAGCAGGTGCGACGGAGTGCTTTGATCCTATGCGTGGCAGGAGCGATCGGGTCACTGATCTGCGCCGGACGCCTGAACGGGGCGGAGCCAGCGGCCGCTCCCGCGGCGGCCGCCGAGGCGGCCATGACACCGGTGCAGCGGGCCGACTCGGCGCCCAAGGGCACGCTCAAGAATCCCTATGCCGACACCGACGCCGCGGTGGTCGCCGAGGGCAACAGGCTGTTCATGAGCTACGCCTGCAGCGGCTGCCACGGCGGTACCGGCGGCGGGGGCATGTGCCCGCCGGTGACCAACGATATCTGGGTATATGGCGGCGACGACGACACCCTCTTCAGGCTGGTGGCTTACGGCAGCCAGGATCTGCAGGCCAAGGGCTACAGCCGCAAGGGACAGGAGAATGTCGTCGCGCCGATGCCGGCGATGGGGGGGATCGTGAAGACCGATGACGATCTGTGGCGCATCCTGGCGTTCGTGCGAGCCAACTATCACGGCTCGCCGGAATGCAAGTACGGCTGCACGGCCGACTAGGGACGCCCGGCTTGATCGGGAGGAGACGTCAACATGATGCGCTCGCGATCCATGCCTCATAGTCATGCGGAGCTGATCGGGACCCTGGTGCGCCGTCGCGGGCTCGAGCCGCCGATCCCCGAGGTCGTGCGCAGCTCCTGGAGCCGCTGTCTCGACAGTTACGCGCTCGATCCGGCGGAGCTGCGCCGGCCCAGCAGTGTCGGGGCTGCCGACCTGGAAGCCCGGCGCGCGCGCCTCGGGGTGCTGCCGAGGGTCGCGCGCTTCGAGATGGAGGCACTCGGCAAGCTCATCGAGCACTCCGAGTACAGCATCATGCTGACCGATCGCGACGGCGTGATCCTGAGCTACATCGGCGACACGGGCTTCTCGGCGACCGCGCGGCGCTGCGGCTTCCGCGAAGGCGTCATGTGGGGCGAGCCGGAGATGGGTACCAACGGCATGGGGACCTGTCTCATCGCGCGCCGCTCGGTAGTGATCCACCGCATGGACCACTTCCTCGCCCAGAACACGCAGCTCACCTGTTCCGCCACACCGATCTTCGACATGCGCGGCGAGGTGCTCGCCGCGCTCGACATCTCCGGCGCCTCGTTCAATCCGCAGAGCCACACGCTCGCGCTGGTCGAGATGGCCGCGCAGAACGTGGAAAACCGCACTCTGCTCTCCGCCTGCCGCGACATGCACATCGTGCGTTTCCACCGCTGTGCGGAGTTCGTGAGCACTCCTGGTGAGGGTGTGCTGGCGTTCGACGACCAGGGCGTGATCATGGGCGCGAACCGCGCCGCGCTCGCGCTCCTCGGCCGGCGCGATCACGGCGCGGTGTGCGGGCAGCCTGTCGATCGCCTGCTCGACACCAGCATCGGGAGCCTGCTGAGCCTCGCGGGTGAGCGCAGCTTCCCGGCGGAGGCGCTCAATTGCCAGACGAGCGAGCGGCGCTGGTTCGCCGCGGTGCACGCGCCAGCCAGGCCGCCGCGGCGCACGCAGGTCGCGGTGGGGGCGAACGTGGCGGAAGCCGCCCGGTCCGGCGCGGCCCGGGCCTCGCTCGCATGCCTGCAGTCGGGCGATCCGCTCATGACGCAGAACGTGGAGGTGCTGCAGCGGGTGCTCGATTGCGACATCTCCGTGCTGCTGCTCGGTGAGACCGGCACCGGCAAGGGCTATTGCGCGCGCGCCGTGCACGCCGCCAGCAACCGCGCCGATAAGCCCTTCGTCACCGTCAACTGCGCGGCCATCCCGGAGGCGCTGATCGAGAGCGAGCTGTTCGGGCACAAGCCCGGGGCCTTCACCGGCGCCACCCGCGAAGGCGGCCTGGGCCGGATCCTGCAGGCCAATGGCGGCACTCTGTTCCTCGATGAGATCGGCGACATGCCGGTGGTGCTGCAGTCGCGCCTGCTGAACGTCATCGAGGATCGCGAAGTGATGCCGCTCGGCGGCAACAAGGTGGTGAGCGTCGACGTGCGCATCATCAGCGCCACGCAGCACAACCCGCTCGACATGATCGCCGCGGGTCAGTTCCGTGACGATCTGTACTACCGGCTGAACGGCATCACGGTGCGACTGCCGGCGCTGCGGCAGCGGACCGACGGCGCCGAGCTCATGCGCAAGCTGGTGTCGGGCGAAGCCGGGTCAGGGCCGCCGGTCGAGATCGAGCCGGCGCTCATCGAGCGGCTGCTGCGGCACCCGTGGCCGGGAAACGTCCGGCAGCTGCGCAACGTGCTGCGCACCATGCTGGCGCTGCGCAGCGGCGAGCGTCTCACGCTCGCGGATTTCAACGAGGAGTGGCTGGCGTACGGCGCGACCGAGCAGCCGCCGCACGAGTCGGAGCAAGCCTGCGGCGACCGCGATGATGTGCTGGGCGGGGCGGAGCGCGAGGCGCTGCGCCGTGTGCTCGAGTTCTGTCAATGGAACGTCAGCGCAGCCGCGGCCCGACTGCACATCAGCCGCCGCACCATATATCGCAAGATTCACAGGCATGGGCTGCTGCGGCACGCTCCGCAGCTCGGAGCGGGCTGCAGGCCCGAGTGAGTATTCAAACGAGGCAGGAACAACCATGGCGACACTCAACATCCATCCGCTGGTAGACCACGGAGTCAAGAAGGGCACCCCCGGCTTTGCCGGCGGCACGCTCACCTGCAAGTGCACACGCGAGCCGGTGACGGTGCGCGTCGCTGCCAACGTGGCTTTCAATCACGTGTGCGGCTGCACCAAGTGCTGGAAGCCCACCGGGGCGCTGTTCTCGCTGGTCGGCGTTGCCGGGCGCGACAAAGTGTCGGTGACCGCGAACGCCGGCAAGCTCAGGATCGTCGATGACAAGGCCCCGATTCAGCGCCATGCCTGCAGCGGCTGCGGTGTGCACATGTACGGTCGCATCGAGAACCAGAACCATCCCATCTACGGCTTCGACTTCTTCCATATCGAGCTATCGAAGGAGAGCGGCTGGGAGGAGCCGCGATTCGCGGCCTTCGTCTCATCGATCATCGAAGCGGGATTTCCGCCGGCGCGCATGGGCGAGGTCCGTGGGCGGCTCAGGGAGCTGAAGCTCGAGCCGTATGACTGCCTGTCGCCGGAGCTGATGGACCTGATTGCGACCCACTCCGCCAAGGCCAAGGGTGTACTGGCGTCGTAGCGGCCGGCTGCGCGGAGGATTGCGCCATGAAGACACGCGCTGCGATCGCGTACGCGGCCGGCAAGCCGCTCGAGATCACGACCGTCGAGCTCGCGGGCCCCAGGGCGGGCGAGGTGCTGGTGGAACTGAAGGCCACCGGGATCTGCCACACGGACGAGTTCACGCGCTCGGGCGCCGACCCCGAGGGGCTGTTTCCCGTGATCTTCGGCCACGAGGGAGCCGGCATCGTGGTCGAAACGGGGCCGGGTGTGACTTCGGTGAAGAAGGGCGATCACGTGATCCCGCTGTACACGCCCGAGTGCCGCCAGTGCAAGAGCTGCCTGTCGAGGAAGACCAACCTGTGCACCGCAATCCGTGCCACCCAGGGCAAGGGCGTGATGCCCGACGGCACCAGCCGCTTCTCGCTCGGCAGCCAGATGGTGCATCACTACATGGGGTGCTCGACGTTCTCGAATTTCACGGTGCTGCCGGAAATCGCGCTGGCCAGGATCCGCGAGGACGCGCCGTTCGAGAAAGTCTGCTACATCGGCTGTGGCGTCACGACCGGGATCGGCGCCGTCATCAACACCGCCAGAGTCGAGGCCGGGGCGAACGCCGTGGTCTTCGGCCTGGGCGGCATCGGGCTCAACGTCATCCAGGGACTGCGCCTGGTCGGCGCCAACAGGATCATCGGCGTCGACACAAATCCGCGCCGCAAGGCGCTCGCGGAAGCGTTCGGCATGACGCACTTCGTGAACCCGAAGGAGGCGGGCGGAGAG
>DAHUXE010000102.1 GCA_027307325.1 Gammaproteobacteria bacterium
CTATTCCAAAGGTGCGGGCGCAGTGGCCTGCGCCGATCTGCTGCACGTACCGGCCGAGGCTCTGTGGATGGAGTGGTGCAACGCGCCCTGGACGGGCGCGCTCGAGCACTATGGCTTCCCGCTGATTCCGGCCGGTCCCCAATGGGTGGGCCGGCGCGGCGCCTGGGTGCGGGCCACGCCGGACGGCCGGCGAGGCCTGGTGCGCACCTTCTGGAGCGCCACGTCCGCGGACGTGCTCGCGAGCTGCGTCGAGGCGTACTTCGACTTCGATGTCCTCACGGGCGAGGAGCCGGAGCCATGCGACGGGCAGCGGGGACTGGCGGGGAGAGTCTTCGACCGGGAGCGCGCGGCAGATGACATCCTCGGGCGCTGCTTCCGCTTCCGCTACGAGCACAGCTGGTCCGAGTACTACGGGAGTGCCGGGCTTTCGGGCGAGGTCGGCTTCGCACTTTGGCGGCACGCGGTCGGCACTATCGCGGCGGATATCCCGATGCTGCTCACGTTCTTTCTGCTCCTCGCGACCCGCAGCGGCTTGCCACAGCGCCCTCAGACACTCCAGCAGCTAAACCGGCGCCGCCTGCACGGCGGCAAGCCGCCGCTGCTCGAGCACATCGAGGTCACGGCTCCGCTGCTCCCCGAGTATCGCGACAGCCGCAAGGCCGAGCCGGCCGCGAGCCGCAGCGGCCCGCGGCTGCATCACGTCCGCGGCCATCTGGTACGCCGCGGCAGCCAGATCTTCTGGCGCGTGCCCCACCTGAGGGGCAGTGCGCGTCCCGGCATCGTGCGCTCGCGCACCGTGACCTGGGCGTTCGACAGGGCGCCCGGCGCGCGTACGCATTGATGCGGGCGCCAAGCATGTTGCCGCCGTGGGCGTAGCGGTGTCCTGATCGCGGTGTGCGCTGCCGTCAGGATGCGACCGCGCCTGCGGCGGCGACGCCGCGCAGCGGCTCGTTACCCGGGCTGCACTCCCAGTCCGTCGGTCAGCGCGCCCGAAAGCGCTCGCGGTACGCGCCCGGGGTCACCCCGAGCGCGGCAATGAAGCTGCGGCGCAGGCTTTCCGGCGTGCCGAAGCCGCAGCGCCGGGCGACCTGCTGCAGCGTCAGATCGGTCTGCTCGAGCTTGCGCCGCGCGGCGGTGACGCGGATCTGCCTGACGTAGTGGCCGGGCGCTATGCCGACGCCGTCGGCGAAGTGCCGGGCGAAACTGCGCTCGCTCATGGCGATTCTCTCCGCCAGGCGCGGCACCGACAGGTCCTGATCGAGGTGCCCGAGCATCCACAGCTGCAGCTCGCGCAGGCTCGCGTCCTCGCTGAACTGCGCCGCCAGATAGTCACTGAACTGCGACTGGCCGCCGGGGCGCTTCAGGAACAGCACCAGCTCGCGCGCCACCGCGAGCGCGACCGCGCCGCCGTGGTCTTCCTCGAGCATGGCGAGCGCCATGTCCATGCCGGCGGTGACGCCGGCGGAGGTGTAGACGTTGCCGTCGCGCGTGTAGATGGCGTCGTCGCACACGCCGTTGCCGACCGACTGCTTCAGCTCCTCGAGGTAGGCCCAGTGCGTGGTCGCGCGGCGCCCCTCGAGCAGTCCCGCTGCGGCAAGAATCAGCGCGCCGTTGCACACCGAGCCGAGACGCGTGACGCGACGCGCCATGCGGCGCAGCCACGCCAGAAGCGGCGCCTGCGTGCGGACCACGGTCTGCCCGCGCCCCCCGGCCACCAGCAGCGTGTCTGCACTCGTGACGCCGCGATAGGCGCGCTCCGCCACCAGGCGCACGCCCGCGGAGGTGACCAGGGACCCGGCGCGCGGCGCCACGACCTCGACGCGGTAGGCGGGATCGGTGCGCATGCCGCTGTCCTGCATCCAGCGGGTCGCACGGCTGAACACCTCGAGCGGTCCGGTCACGTCGAGGATCTGTACGTCCGGGTACGCGAGCATCACCACCTGATGCGCTCGCCGCGCGCGCACTGCGTTGGCAGCCATCTTCCGCCGGCCGATAGTCGAGAGCCGCGTTATTGCGGCGCCGGGGACGAGGCCGCAGCTTTCGTCAACGTCAAAGGCGTCGCAGATCCGCCGCCGTGGGTCACGTTGCCCGAGATCCGGTCGGCGGTCATGCTGCCCGAGAAATCGACCGGCCCGTTCTCCGAGGCCAGCGTGAAATGAATGCTCCCGTGACCCACCTCGACGCCATCGAGGGGCTCGCCGATCATCGACTCGGTCGGCGCGTCGATAGTCCCGCGGTACTGCCCGTCAACCAGCGCGAGGTGCAACGTTACCGGCATTGCCGGCTGCGGCTTGGGATAGGCCGGGAGAAACGTGCCCTGCCAGAGCGTCTCGCGGTCCCGCGAGGCGAGCGGGATGGTCGGCCGTATCTCCCTCGGCTCGCCGGCGCCGGCGTTCGTCTTCCAGCCCTGGCCCTGGTATTCCATGTAGTCGGCGGTGGCCTGGGCCACCTTGGGCCCGTAATACAACTCCACCACGTGCAGTGCCGAGTCGATGCCGGAGCTCAACCCGCCGGCGGTCAGAATGAGCGGGTCGGACTCGACGTAGCGCACGGAGCTGCGCACGGCTATACGCGGGTACTGGTTGGCGAGGCGCTGGAGTGAGGCGTGGTGAGTGGTCGCCGGCTTGCCGTCGAGGAGTCCGGTCTCGGCCACCCTGAAGGCGCCGGTGCACACCGACATGATCAGCGCGTGCTGCGCGTGAAGCTTGCGCAGCCACGGGCCGAGCCCGGCATCCCCAGACTGGGCTCCGACGACGACCACGTCCGGCGCCGGAGCATCGTCAAAGCCGTAGTCCGGCACCACCGTCATGCCGGGCTTCATGCCCCCACTGGTGTGAACGGGCTTGCGGTCGCGTCCCACCGTGTACAGCTCGAACGGCATCTGCTGGTCCATGTCGCCCGCGCCGGTGTGGACATTCTCGAAGACCTCCCAGGGGCCCGCGTAATCAATCACTACGGCCCCCTCGGTGAGGACGATCGCGACGCGGATCTTGCGTCCCTGTGGAGGCTCGAGGGCGCTGGCATGAGCGGCGGCTCCCGCCGCCAGCACGAACACTGCAAGCATCATGCGGATCATGGGGCACCTCCTTTGAAGGCCATGTACCGGGGTTGACGAGCTTAGGTCCGTGAGCCGTTGCAGAAAAGACAAAGAACACACACTTACTGCCAAACGCTGGACGAGCCGTTCCCGGCGGCATCGGGCGGGGAGGGAGTCTGGTGCCGCCGGTCTGGATTGAACAGACGACCTGCCGCTTACAAGGCGGCTGCTCTGCCACTGAGCTACGGCGGCGCCGGGAGAATTGTACGCCAGGCAGGGATGGCGGCCGCTCGTTCCAGGCCGGAATGCGGCGTGCCAGCATCTGGCCCAGGCCGACGGCGGCGAACCCCACCAGCAGATGCAGCACCTGGATCAGCCAATGCCATGAGCCGGGGAGCAGCCGCATCTGCTCGATACCCAGGACCGGCATGATCAGACTGAAGACCAGCACCAGCGCCATCAATCCCCTCGCGACGCGAGCGCGGAGCGCCAGGACGGCGACGAGCCACAGACCCAGGACCAGTGCTGCTTACGTCGAACAGGCGGTTGCCGTCGACGTCGGTCACGGTGACGCCGGAAGAGGACTCGAGGAATGTGCCGACCGGCAGGTGCTGTCAGACCATGCGGCCGAACTGAAAGGGCACGCGATAGCGCGTCGTGAACTCGAGGTCCGACATCGAGCGCGCCAGCTCGCGGCTGCAGGCGGTCCCCTGGGGAAAGCGCTGCGCGTAGAGCTGCGCGAGCTCGCTGAATCCCGCACGCCGCGCGGCGGCCACTTCCGCGGGGGCATCATCCGCGCTGAAGAACCGCGTCTCGTCGTACTCGTAGTAGCGAATGAGTCGCATCAGGAGCCGCGCGAGACGCGCGTGTCCGGCAAGCGAGCGGTGCTTGGCGCGCGACAGCAGCAGCCGATGTCCCGGGGTTCATCGTTGCAGAGCTCGTCGGTGCGCTGCTTGCGCTCCTCGTGGCGAGACGGCTGTTTCGCCCGGACGCCGCGATGGCGGTCGAGCGCCGTCCTGTGCCTTTCTAAGCCGCCCCTTTCGCGACGATCCGGGCTCCCCGGAACACCCCGTAGAGCCCGATTCCCATCCAGATCAGATTGAGGAAGGCGGATGGGTAGGCTCCGTTCCATCCACTATTGATGATGAAGCCGGCACCCGAGAGCACGTTG
>DAHUXE010000129.1 GCA_027307325.1 Gammaproteobacteria bacterium
CGCCCCGGTGAGAAAGTAAGGGCGGCGACGCCCGAGCCGCGTCCAGGTACGGTCGGAGAAGTAACCCACCAACGGCTGCACCAGCAACCCGCTGCAGGGAGCGGCGATCCACAGGATCGGCACCTGGTCGAGGCTGGCGCCGAGGGACTGGAAGATGCGGCTCACGTTGGCATTCTGCAGGGCGAAGCCGAACTGCAGCCCGAGGAACCCGAAGCACATGTTCCAGATCTGCCAGAAGGACAGCAGCGGTTTCGTGTGCGGCATTTACGCGTACTATGCTCGGGCGATACTGCGGGAAGCGAAAGGCGCGGCGATTTATGCACATGCTCGGTGAGTGGTCAACGGTTCGGGCGTGTACGCGATTGCGCCAGTTGTTGCTTTTCACCTGGCTCGGCGCCTGCTTCGGTAGCTGCGCCGCTGCCACGCCGCCTGCCGGTGCCGCACCCCCCGACCCCTGGTGGCACGACGCGGTCGTCTACGAGATCTATCCGCGCAGCTTCCAGGATTCCGACGGCGACGGCATCGGCGATCTCAACGGCATCACGCAGCGGCTCGGCTATCTCGAGTCGCTCGGCGTCGACGCCATCTGGATCGCGCCCTGTTATCCCTCGCCCCAGGTCGACTTCGGCTACGACATCTCCAACTACGAGGCGATCGATCCGGTCTATGGAACGCTCGCCGATTTCGACCACCTGCTGGCCGAGGCCGGCCGGCATCACATCCGCGTCATCCTGGACATGGTGCTCAATCACACCTCGGACCAACACCCGTGGTTCATCGAGGCGGCGAGCTCGCGCTCCTCGCCGAGGCACGACTTCTACCTCTGGAGTGACGGCCGCACGGATGCCGCCGGCCATCACCTGCCGCCCAACAACTGGGTGAGTCTGTTCGGAGGATCGGCGTGGCAGTACGCGCCGGCGGTGAACCAGCTCTACTACCACAAGTTCTATCGCCAGCAGCCCGATCTCAACTGGCGCAACCCCAAGGTCGAGCAGGGAATGTTCGCCGCCATGCGCTTCTGGCTCGATCGAGGCGTGGCCGGCTTCCGCCTCGATGCCATCACGGCGCTCCTCGAGGACCCGCAGCTGCGCGACGAGCCCCTCCTTGGCGGCACCAACGCGCAGGGCGATCCCAACCTGCGCGAGATCTACACTCACAACCTCCCCGGGGATCACGAGATCATCCGCCGCCTGCGCGCCATGATCGACACCTATGCCGGGGACCGCCTGCTGATCGGCGAGACCTACGTGGCCCGCACCGCGCAGCTCGATCCGTGGTATGGAGGCGCGCGGCACGATGAGCTGCAGCTGCCGATGGATACGCTGGTGGGGCTCGACAAGCGGCTCGAGGCCGGCCGGTTCCGACGCCTGCTGAGTGAGGCGCAAACCGAGCTGCACGGCTCGCAGCCGCTCCTGGTGTTCGACAATCACGACCAGGTCCGCAGCTGGGACCGCTATGGCGACGGCGCCCACAACGCCGGGATCGCGCGCATCGTCGCGGCGCTGCTGCTCACCTCGCGCAACGCGGCCCTTCTCTACCAGGGCGAGGAGATCGGACAGACGACCGCCACTCCGACGCGGGTGGAGGACGTGCGCGACCCGATCGGTATAACGGGGTGGCCGAAGGAAAAGGGCCGCGACGGCGAGCGCACGCCGATGCAGTGGGACACCTCCAATGCGCAGGCCGGCTTCAGCGCCAACCCGCATACCTGGCTGCCCGTGACCGCGAATTACCGCGCCGTCAACGTGCAGACGGAGTCCGCCGATCCCGGCTCGCTCCTCAACTGGCACCGCAAGCTCATCGCGCTCCGCCGCAGCAGCGCGGCGCTGCGCGACGGCCGCACCGTGATGCTGGACCGCTCCAACAGCCACGTACTGACGTATGCGCGCGTGGCTCCCGGCGGCGAGACGCTCCTCGTCTCGCTCAACATGTCGGGGCAGCCGCAGACGATCTCGCTCGGGCTGGCAGCAACCGGCGTCCACGGCACGCGCCTCGAGACGCTGCTCGCCAGCCCCGGGCCCGTGGCCGCAACCGCCGCGGACGCCGAAGTGACCCTCGGGCCGTTCGCCGCCTGGATCGCGGCGGTGAAGTGACAAAGAGCAGACACTGACATCGCCCGATCCCAGCCCGCTCACTCTCCTCGTCAAGGAGGGAGTGTCCGTCCCGGGGCTGCTGCTCGTGCCGGCCGCGGCGCGCGCCTGTTACGTGCTGGCGCATGGCGCCGGCGCCGGCATGGACCACCCCTCGATGCGCGCGGTCGCCGCCGGGCTCGCGGACTTAGGTGTCGCGCCGCTGCGCTATCAGTGTCCCTACATGGAGCGCGACTCGCGACGCCCGGACCCGCCGCCGCTCTGCCATGCGACGGTGCGCGCGGCGGTCGCGGCGGCGGCTCGGGCGCTTCCGGCACTGCCGCTGGTCGCCGGCGGGCGCTCATTCGGCGGCCGCATGACCTCCCAGGCGCAGGCGCTCGAGCCGCTCGCGGGAGTGCGCGGCCTCGCCTTCCTCGGCTTCCCGCTGCATCCGGCCGGCGAGCCCGGCGATACCCGCGCCCGGCACCTGTCCGAGATCGCGATTCCGCTCCTCTTTCTTCAGGGCGCCCGCGATGCCCTCGCCGAGCGCTCACTCATGGAAGCGGTGGTCGCGCGCCTCGGGGGGCACGCCACCCTGAGCCTCGTGGACGGCGCGGATCACTCCTTTCACGTCCCCGTACGCAGCGGACGCACCAACGCCCAGGTATTGGAGGAGGTGCTGGGGCGACTCGCCGCCTGGATCGACACGCTCAGGTAACATGGCCTGACCGTGCCCAAGCGCGCCCTCGAACGCTACGCCGCCAAACGCACCTTCACGCGCACGCCCGAGCCGCCCGCGAAGGTCGCCGGACAGCGTCAGGGTCCGCTGCTCTTCGTGGTGCAGAAACACGCGGCGCGGCAGCTGCACTACGACTTTCGCCTCGAGCTCGACGGCGTGCTCAAGTCATGGGCGGTACCCAAGGGCCCCTCGCTCGACCCGGGCGACAAGCGCATGGCGGTCGAGGTCGAGGACCATCCCTTCGACTACGCCTCCTTCGAGGGAGTGATTCCCGAGAAGCAATACGGCGCCGGCAACGTGATCGTGTGGGACTGCGGGGTGTACTCGCCGGATGAGGGCGGACAGTACTCATTCGCCGATCGCGGCGAGGCCGAGGCGCGGATACGCAAGGAGCTCGCTGCCGGGAAGCTGAGCTTCTTCCTGTGCGGCGAGAAGCTCAAAGGGTCATTCACGCTGGTGAAGACCCGCACGGGGAACCAGTGGCTCCTCATCAAGCACAAGGATCGCTTCGCGCAGCCGAACGAGGTGTTGGCAAATAGCTCCTCTGTGGTCTCTGGAGTCACGCTCGATGAGATGGAGACCGGCACGGTCCCTGCGCGGCTCGCGGCCACCGAGATCGCGCCGCAGGGCCCCGTCGAGCGCTTTCCGAGTGCGCTCAAGCCGATGCTGGCCGAGAGCGGCGAGGCACCGCCGCACTCGGACCCGCAATGGCGCTACGAGCCGAAGATGGACGGCTACCGCGTGATCGCGTTCGTCGGCGGCGCGAGCGTACGGCTACAGTCGCGGCGGGGTCTCGATCTCACGCCGTTCTTCCCCGAGCTCGCGAGCGAGCTCACGGCCCAGCCTGGGGGGCAGATGGTCCTCGACGGCGAGATCGTCGCCCTCGATGCCGCCGGGCGCCCGTCCTTCAATGCGCTGCAGAATCGCGCGCAGCTCAAGAGCGTCGCGGAGATCGCTGCCGCGCAACGCATTTCGCCGGTGGTTCTGGTGTGCTTCGACCTGATGCACTTCGCGGGCCTGAACCTGCGCGCCGCTCCGTATCGCGACCGGCGCCGTTATCTGGCGCAGTGCCTCGCCCCATCCGCGCACCTGCAATTGGTGCACAGCACTGCCGACGCCGAGCAGCTCTACAACGCGGCGGTCGGCCACGGCTTCGAGGGTGTCGTGGCAAAGCGCCTCGACAGCGCGTACCTGCAGGGGCAGCGCTCCCGCGCATGGCTCAAGTACAAGGCGGCGCAGTCTGCCGAGTTCGTCATCGGCGGCTACACACGTGGCAAAGGTGCGCGCGACCCGCTCGGCGCGCTGCTGCTGGGCTATTTCGAGGGCAAGGCGCTGCGCTACGCCGGCCACGTGGGCTCGGGACTCGACGATGACGTCATCGGCAAGCTCCTCGAGCGCGTAGCGAAACTCAAACGCAAGGAATCCCCGTTCGCTGAGGAGGTGGAGCTCCATCGCCCGACGAGCTGGCTCCAACCCAAGCTGGTCGCCGAAGTGACGTTCAGCGAATGGACCCCGGCCGGTTCGCTGCGCGCGCCGGTGTTCGTGCGGCTGCGCGACGACATCGACCCGGCCGGGGTGAGGAAGCCCGATCCCCAGCGAAAGCCCGCCGGCGGCGCGGACGAGGCTGCCCCGGACCGCGGCGGCGCCCATCGGGCTGCGAGTTCAGCCGCGCAGAGCGCGCCCGCCTCCTCCGATCCGGCCGCCGAGGTCGCGCGCGTCCTCGAGCAGCTCGACAACCGCGCCAACCGCATCGATCTCGAGGTCGGAGGCAGCCGCATCCGCCTCACCAACCTCGACCGTGTGTACTGGCCGGCAGCGGGCAAGAGCAGCCCCGCGGTAACCAAGCGCGACCTGCTGCGTTACCTCGCGCGGGTCGGGCGTTTCATGCTGCCGCACCTCGAGGACCGGCCGCTCACCATGATCCGCATGCCGGAAGGGATTCACGGCGAGCGCTTCTTCCAGAAACACTGGGAGCAGCCGCTCCCGGAGTTCGTCGAGACCGTGACCGTGTTCTCGGAGACCAGGGACGATCAGCACCGCTATCTCCTCGCCAACAACCTGCCGACGCTGCTGTGGCTCGGACAGATCGGCACGCTCGAGTTCCACGTCTGGCATTCCCGCGCCCGCTCAGGTCCCGACACCCCGGAGATGAGTACCGACTACGCCAGCTCGCTCGCGGCTCTCGAGGCCTCGGTGCTCAACTACCCCGACTACCTGGTCTTCGACATAGACCCCTACATCTATTCGGGCAAGGAGGCGAAGGGAGCGGAGCCCGAGCTCAACAGGAAGGGCTTCGCCGTGGGTAAGCGCGTCGCGTTCTGGCTGCGCGCGCTGCTGAAGGAAATGGGGCTCGAAGCCGTCATCAAGACTTCGGGCAAGACCGGCCTCCACATGTTCGTCCCGGTCGAGCGGACCGTGACCTTCGATGAAGCCCGCCATATCTGCGAGACGGTCGGACGCCATGTGCTGCGGGCCCACCCCAGGGACATCACCATGGATTGGGCGGTCGAGAAGCGCACCGGGAAGATCTTCATCGACTACAACATGAACGTGCGGGGCAAGACGCTGAACGTCGCCTACTCCCCCAGGGGCGTGCCGGGGACGCCCGTCTCCATGCCCCTCACCTGGGAGGAGCTCGAAGCGGCCGAGCCGATGGACTTCACCCTCAATAATGTGCCCGCCCGCTTGGAAAAGAGGGGGGATCGGTGGCATGATGTACTTGAGCTAAAACAGAGCCTTACGAAAGCTTTTGGTGTCAAGGGTGAGAAGTAGAGGATAACGGTATGGCCGCTGCCCGCTCGATAGGTTCTCTCACGGTGTCCTTCGGACTGGTTGCGATTCCGGTGAAGCTGTTCACCGCGAACCAGTCCTCGAACGCCATCTCCTTCAACCTGCTGCACAAAGCCGACGGCTCGCGCCTCAAGCAGCAGTACATCTGCCAGAAGGACGGGGCGGTGGTCGAGCGCGACGACATGGTCAAGGGCTACGAGTTCGCCAAGGACCAGTATGTGCGCTTCGCGCCCGAGGAGATCAAGGCGCTCGAGGAAGTCGGCAGCCACGCGGTCGAGATCTCCGAGTTCGTGCCGATCGAGTCGGTCGATCCGGTGTACTACGACAAGACTTATTACCTGGCCCCGGACAAGGGCGCAGCCAAGCCCTATGCACTCCTCACCGAGGCACTGAAGCAGGCCGGGCGCTGTGGCGTCGGCCGCTGGGCCGCGCGCGGCAAGGGCTACCTCGTAATTCTGCGGCCGATCGGCGACGTGCTCGCAATGCAACAGCTGCACTACGCTGCCGACGTACGCCGGGCGAGCGAGGTCGAGATCCCGAAGCCCGAAGTGAAGCCCGCGGAGCTGAAGCTCGCGCAGCAGCTCATCGACGCGCAAACGGCCGAGAAATTCGATCCGGACACCTACAAGGACGAGGTGCGCGGGCGCATCGAGGCCGCGATCAAGAAGAAGGTCGACGAAGGCCAGGAGATCACCATGATCGAGCCCGCTCCCCCGGGTGAGGGTAAGGTGATCGACCTCATGGAGGCGCTGCGGGCGAGCCTCGAGAAGCGGGGTAAGGCGCGCGAGCCGGCGGGCGGGCTCGGCCCGCGCAAAGCTCCCAAGCGCGTCGAGGAACCGGCTAAAGTAGCGCGCAAGGCGGGCAAGCGCTGACTTCCGGGGAACTACCTTTCCTCAAGAGCTAAGGATGCGTTCGTACAGTGTGCGGGACGTGCAACGGGTCCTGCGGCTGTCTCCGTCTGTCACGCGCGGCCTGATCCGCGCCGGATTCGTCAAGGCGGCGCGCGGACCGCGCCGTGCCTATCGACTGTCGTTCCAGGATCTGATCGTGCTGCGCACGGCGCGCGCGCTGATCGACGCCCGCATACCGCCCAAGCGCATTCGCCGCTCGCTCGAGCGCCTGCGGCGCGAGCTGCCGGCGTCGCTCCCCATGTCGGGGCTTGCCATCAGCGCGGTGGGCGAGCACGTGGTGGTGCGCGATGGCGAGACACGCTGGCAGGCGGACAGCGGACAGTACCTGCTCGGGCTCGACGTGACGCTCGAGGACGGCGTGCTGCAGGTGGTCGAGCACAAGGCGCCCGAGCCCGCCGCGGCGGCCGCGCCGCCCGCCGTGCAGGACTGGTTTGCGCAGGGACTGACCCTCGAGAATACCGATCCGGAAGGCGCGGTCGCGGCCTACCGGCAGGCCGCCGACGAGAATCCGCACAACGCCGCCGCGTGGATCAATCTCGGGCGCCTCCTGCACGTGCTCGGCAGGACGGTCGAGGCCGAACAGGTATATCGGCACGCGCTCGGCCACGCCGGGCCGGATCCGCTGCTGCTTTTCAACCAGGCGGTGCTGCTCGAGGATGCCGGCAAGACGCAAGCGGCGCTCGATGCCTACCAGGCAGCGCTGGCCGGCGACCCCGACCTCGCCGACTGCCACTACAATCTCGCGCGTCTCTACGAGTCGCTCGGCAGGCAGCAGCACGCGATCCGGCATCTGGGCGAATACCGGCGCCTGGTGAGCGACCGCCACTGACACAGAAGCGGGCCGCGCCTCCATGAGGTACTGGGTCGGCACCTCCGGGTACAACTACCCAGAATGGAAGGGCAGCTTCTACCCGGAGAAATTTCCGGCCGCGAAGATGCTGCCCTGGTACGCCGAGCGCTTCACGACCGTCGAGATCAACTACACCTTCTACCGCGTGCCGAACACGAAGATCCTCGGCGGCTGGGACCGCGAGACCCCGCCCGGCTTCCGCCTGACGCTCAAGGCGCCGAAGCGCATCACCCACATCGCGAGGCTCCGGGACTGCGCGGACCTGCTGCAGTACTTCCTCACGACGGCCGCGACGCTCGGACCCAAGCTCGGCGCGATCCTCTTTCAGCTGCCGCCCTACTTCCGCAAGGACCTCCCGGTGCTCGACGAGTTTCTCAAGATGCTGCCGGGCGGCACCTGCGCTGCGTTCGAGTTCCGCCACGCCTCGTGGATGGACGCTGCAGTTTTCGCGCGCCTCAGGGCGGCGAATCTCGCGCTGTGCGTCGCCGACAGCGAGAAGTTCTCCACACCGGTGGAGATCACCGCCCCCTACGCCTACTTCCGCCTGCGCGACGAGGGCTACACGCCCGAGGACCTTATTCGCTGGGCCGGGACCATCCGCGCGAGCGCCGCGCAGTGCACGGACGTCTTCGTGTACTTCAAGCACGAAGAGGCAGGCAAGGGCCCGCAGTTCGCACGCCTGCTGCTCGATGCGCTGGCGGCCGCCGGCTGAGCGGCCGCAAACTTTCTGTGGGGCTGCTGCATCCAACCGGGCATCGGCGCGCATCTATACGGGCACCTGTCGCATCCTTTGAGGACCAGACCCATGAAAGAATTCGGCCCCTTCTCCGTCGCCATCGCCTTCTGGATCTTCGTCACCGTCGCGGCCGTCAGCGGCATATGGGCGGACTACAAGAAGCGCCAGGCGGCGCTCGAGCCGCTGCGTGCCGCCATCGAGCGCGGCCAGCAGCTCGACCCTGCGCTGATCGAGCGCCTCATGGCGCCCGAGCGCGACGCCGGCATCAACCCGCTGTACCTGCGCATCGGGGGGATCGTCACGCTGGCCGCCGGGGTCGGCGTCGTGGTTCTCGCATTCCTGCTGAATCAGGTCTACCCGGCCTCCTTCTATCCCGTGCTCGGGGGTGGCGCAGTGACTGTCTGCGTGGGGGCGGGGCTCCTCATCGCCGCACGCGCCGCGGAGCAGCCGCGCGTCACGGTCGCCGGCCCCGACAAGCGGTAGAAGGTCGAGCCTGAGCGCAGCCGTGAACCGCGCGAGCGCCCGCACGAGAAGGAGCATGCCCATGCCGGATGAGCGCGATGCACTGTTGCTGCGCGAGTTCGCGCGCAGCCAGTGGCCGCTGGCCGACGCGCAGTTCGTGGCGCAGGTCAGGGAACGTCTGCAGGTGTTCTCCGCCCGCCGCCTGATGGGCGTGGCGCTTGCCGGCGCGCTCCGGGCCATCGTCACCGGCCTGTCCTTCGGCATCGTCGCGCCGCTCAGGATGCGCAACGCCGCATTCATCGCGCTGGTGGCGCTCGGCGTCACGCTCTGGACCATCGTCGGGAGTTCCCGCTAGAACCCGACCGCGCGTTCCCCGCCACTCACGTCACTAACGCGGGTGTGCCTCGCCTGGACAGCAGAAAGGGGAATCAACGATGAAGGTCTTTGCCTTCGCGGCGCGGCTCGCGCTGCTCACCGTCTCGGCGGCGTTGCCGGCCCTTCCCGCGCTCGCCGGGGATCAGGCCGCGGTACTGCCGGCGCTCAGGACTAATTCGACCCTCGCCTCCACGGTACCCGGGAACGGCGATGTGAATCCCTATGGCATCGTGCAGATAAGGCGCAGCACCGGCCGCCTCGTCGCCGGGAACATCCTGATCAGCAATTTCAATAACTCGAGCAACCTCCAGGGCACGGGAACCACGATCGTGCAGGTGGCCCCGGACGGGACCGTGACCCTGTTCGCGGGCATCGATGCCGGAAACCTCCCGGGCCCGTGCCCCGGCGGGGTGGGTCTGACGACTGCGCTCGCGGTGCTCCAGTCGGGGTGGGTAATCGTGGGGAGCCTGCCCACCACCGACGGCACTTCCGCCACGGCACAGGCGGGATGCCTGATAGTGCTCGACAACATGGGGAACGCGGTCGAGACCTTCTCGGGCGCACTCATCAACGGGCCCTGGGACATGACTGCTCTCGACGGTGAACGGCAGGCCGTGCTGTTCGTCAGCAACGTGCTGAACGGCACGCTGGCGGCCGCCGGCGCGGTGGTCAACCGCGGCACGGTCACGCGGCTCAACCTCAGAGTGTCGACTGTCGCGAAGCCGCGGCTGGTGTCGATCACCGTGATCGGATCCGGGTTCGCCGAGCGTACCGATCCCGCCGCACTGGTCATCGGTCCGACGGGCGTCGGCCTGCACGCAGACTGCGGCAGCGCGGATGACTGCGCGGCGCAGGGCGAGGAGCAGGGTGGCGCGGTACTGTACGTTGCGGACACGCTCAACGACCGGGTCGCCCGCATCGCGAACCCGCTCGGGCGCAGCCGCTCGGCCGGCACGGGACACACGCTGTCCGCCGGCGGCACCCTCAACAGCCCCCTCGGGCTCATCGTGACTGCGGGCGGGGAAATCCTCACCGTCAACGGCGGCGACGGTCTCATCACCGAGATCAGCCCCGCGGGCAGACAGCTCGCCCACGCGCAGCTCGATTCGAGCGGCTCGCCACCGGGCGCGGGCGCCCTCTTCGGCCTGGTGTTCGATCCACGGCACGGCCTCTACTACGTGGACGACGCCACCAACATGCTGAACCTGCTGCTGTATCACTGAGGCGGCAGATCGCTCCGGCGGGGCGGCGCGCTCGGCGCCCGCGTCCCGCCGGAGCCGCAGCACGGCTGCGGCCGCGCGCTCAGGTCCAGATATCGGCGAAGGCGCGCGCGAAGTTGGCGCCGATCACTTTCTCGACCACGCCGGCCGGATAGCCGCGCTTCAGCAATCCGTCGGCGATGACCTCGATGCGCCGCGGCGTATTGAGGCCCACGACGTACGGCGGGCGGTCTTCCTCGGGTGCCGCGAGACCCGCGCTGCGCCGCTGCGCGAACTGCCGGTTGAGCTCGGCCATCCCCTTCTCGCTCAGGTCGAGCGGCAGGATGTCGGCGTCGCTGCCGATGCCGACGTGATCCTCACCGGCCACCTTGAGGGCGTGCTCGAGATGCAGCAGGTAGTCTTCGAGCGTCGGCTGCTTCGGCGAGGCCGTGAGGTAGGGCAGATCGAAGATGCCGACGACCCCGCCGCGATCGGCGAGCGCACGCAGCTGCTCGTCGCTCTTGTTGCGCGGATGCTCGTGGATCGCCGCACAGCCGGCGTGAGTCATGAGCGGCGACTTGGTCGAAAGCTCGAGGACGTCGGCGGTGGTGGCAGGGTTCGCGTGGCTCAGATCGATGGCGATGCCGAGCCGGTTCATCTCGGCGACCGCCTGGCGGCCGAGAGCCGTGAGGCCCCCGCCCTCGGGCTCCATCACCCCCGCGGCAAACGGCGACTTGCGGTTGTAGGAGAGCTGCATGACGCGCACGCCGAGGTCGCGGAACAGCTCGAGCGGCTCGAGCCTGCCGGCCAGCATCTCCGCGCTCTCGAAGGACAGGATGATGCCGAGCTTGCCCTCGGCCTTGGCGCGCGCGAAGTCGCCCGCCACGCGCACCTGGGTGAAATGGCCGGGGTAGGTCTCGAGGAGGCGCTGCACGTGAGCGACCGCGGCGACGGTCGTCGCGAAGTCGTCGTTGAGTCCTCCGATCGAGTACTTGACGACGTCGATGCCGCTGCCGCGCACCGCGTCGAGATCCGCCTGCGGCAGCGGCAGCCGCCCCTCGGGCGGCGATGAGTTGCAGTCGAGGATCAGAGCCGAACGGTACAGCGCGCGCGCATGCACGGAGACGGCGGGCGGCGCTTGCGCGCGTCCGGCCGGGCCGAGCGCGGCCGCGGCAGCCGCGGCCGCCAGGCGGCGGGAGAACTCACGCCGGGTCACGGGTGTGGCGTCCTGACCGCCACTGCCTGCACTTCGAAATGCGCGCCGCGGACCAGTTTGCCGATGCCGATGAATGCGCGCGCCGGGTGATGGCCGTGGAAGCAGCCGCCGTAGATGCCGTTGAAGGTGTCGTAGAGGCTGAGATCGGTGCAATAGACCGTCACCGACACGAGGTCATCCATCGTGAAGCCGGCGCGCTCCAGCGTGCGCTTCACGCCGTCCATCACCAGGCGCGCTTCGGCCTCGGGAGCCGCGGCCGCGTTGCCGGTGCGCGGATCGATGCCGATGTGACCGGCGACGTACAGCGTGTCGCCGAGGCGCACCGCGTCGCTGAACGGCAGCGCCGGTCCGTTCGGGGCGGGCGGATGCTCGATGTAGCTGCGCTCGGGAGCGGCCGGAGCGGCGAACGCGGGCGGCGCGGCGAGCGCCAGGGCAGCGAGCAGCAATGCGGGACGCATGATCCTCTCCTCCCTCATGAGGCGCGACTGAAGAGGTCGCAGACGCACGCGGCGCCCTCGAGCTCGAGCAGCGCGCGCTTGACCGCGAGGCCACCGCCGAAGCCGGTGAGCGAGCCGTCGGCGCCGATGACCCGGTGGCACGGGACCAGGATCGGCAGCGGGTTCGCGCCGTTGGCCATGCCGACCGCCCGCGGCACGCTGCCGACCCGCCGCGCCAGCTCCCCGTAGGAGATGGTCTCGCCGTAAGGGATCTCCGTGAGCGCCCGCCACACCGACTTCTGGAAGGCGCTCCCTTGCATCGCGAGCGCTACGCCGAACACGCGCCGCTCGCCCGCGAAATATTCGGCAAGCTCGCGGGTGACGTCGGCGAACCGCGCGCTCTCGCGCCGCCACTCCGGCAGCGGCGTGAGCGGCTGCGGGCCGGCCTGGAAATGCACGCGCCTGAGCGCGTGCGCGTCGGCGGCGAGCAGCAGGGGCCCGATCGGGCTCGTCGTCTCGTGCCAGAACATGGGATGCATGGAGCGCCTATGTTACGCGGGCGGCGTCGCGGCCGCAGCGCGGCCGCGCACCCCGCGCGGCGCACGCGCCGGGTGCTCGCCCGCGGCACGCCAGAGATGCACGGTCGCGTAACCGCGCCACGGACGCCAGAGGCGCGAGCGCTCCTCGAGCGCCTGCGCGGAGAGCACCGCTCCGCCCGCGGGCGCCGCCATGCGCCGCAGCACCCAGTCCCCGTGAGGCAGAGCGTCGGGGTCGCCGAGCGAGCGCAGCGCCACGTACTGCGCCGTCCAGGGACCGATCCCGGGGAGCGCGGCGAGCGCCGCCGTGACGTCGGCGGCGGCGGCGCCGAAGTCGACCCGGCGCGCGAGCACCGCGCGCGCCAGCGACTTGAGGGCCGCAGCGCGCGCGGCGGTGATGCCGAGCCCCGCGAGGTTCGCGTGCGCGAGACGCGCGGGCGTCGGGAACAGGTGCGTGAGCCCCGCACCGTCGCCGCGCAGCGGCGCGCCGCTGCGCTCCACCAGACGCGATGCGAACGTGCGGCCGGCGGCGACGCTCACCTGCTGGCCGAGCACCGCCCGCCCGACGCACTCGAACGGATCCCACGCTCCCGGGATGCGTACGCCCGGGCGCTGCGCCACCAGCGGCCCGATCAGGGGGTCCGCCGCCAGAGCGGCGCCGATGCGGGCCGGGTCGGCGGCGATATCGAACACGCGGCGCGCCTGCTCGGCGAGCGGCAGCAACGCCGGCGCTGGCGCGCCCGCGATGCGCAGCTCGAGCGCGTGCGCGCCGGCGAGCTGACACACCGCCACGAGCGCATGCCCGCCCGGGCAGGCGAGCGTACGCGCGTAGCCCGCGGCGTCGACCCGCTCGACTCCGGGAAGCGCACGCCGCGCGAGAAACTCCAGCAGGTGCGCGAAGTCGTAGGGCGGACGGTATGCGAGCCGCAGCACGACCTCCTCGCTCGCGGTCGAGGCCGTGCCCGGGAAGCGCGGGCGCCGGCGGGCTTTGCGCACTGCCACCTCAGCCGTTCTGCTTCGCCATGGCACGGGCAAAGGCCGGCCGCGCCACGACCCGCTTCACGTACTCCTCGATCACCGGCGACTTGGGCAGGACGGGGCTGTTCGCGAACAACGCGAACGAGGTGGCGTACAGTACGTCGGCCGCCGAGAAACGCTCGCCGGTCAGGTACGGCCCCTCGGTGAGGCGCGCGATGATCACCGGCATCACCTCCTCCACCCCCACCCAGCCGGCCGTTCCGCGCGGCACCTCCCAGCTCATGAACTTCGAGAGGAATGCCGGCTCGAACACGCCGGCGTAATAGGCGAGCCAGCTGAGGTATGCGGCGCGCCCGGGCTCGCCCGGCAGCGGTCCGATGCGGTTCCTGGGGAACTTGTCGGTGAGATAAGTCGCGATCGCCGCCGACTCGAACACCACGACGCCGTCGTCGGAGATCGCCGGCACCTTGCCGTGCGGATGAGGATTGGCGGGGTCGACCGCGCCGCCGCCATCGCGGGTGCGGGTGCTGACGAGGCGTATCTCATAAGGCGCCTCGAGCTCCTCCAGCAGGAAGATGAAGCGCGTGGCGCGCGTGTTGGGGCGATGATAGAGCGTGATCAAGCGTGACCCTCCTCCTCTCGAATGATACGCCGCGGCGCTGGAAATGAGCGGCGCAGGCGGCGGACAATGGCCCCCTGCGGAGGTGTCCGGGCATGAAGAGCAGGCGGCGGCGCACGGCGAGCCACACGGCCGGGGAACTGAGCTCCCCCGCCTGCTACCTGCACGAGCTCGAGCTGGATGCGGCGGCGGCGGGGCCGCGCGACGTGGCGATCAAGCGCATCTACGAGAAAGCCGAAGCGCACGACGGCTACCGCGCGTTGATCGATCGGCTGTGGCCGCGCGGCGTCAGCCGCCAGCGCGCCGCGCTCGATGCCTGGCTGCGCGATCTCGCCCCGAGCAGCGAGCTGCGCACCTGGTTTCACCACGACCCGAAGCGCTGGAGCGAGTTCGCCCGCCGCTACCGTAAGGAGCTGCGCGCGCAGGGTGAGGCGCTCGACGCCCTGCGACACCGCGCCGAGCGCATGCGCGTAACGCTGCTCACCGCGACGCGCGAGCCGCGCATCAACCACGCCGTCGTGCTGCGCGCGCTGCTCGTCAAGAGCCCCGGGCGGCGGCGCCGCGCCCCGCAGTCCTAGGGCGACGGGCGGCCTGTCCGGGTGCGTTGGGCACGCCGCGTGATTCAAGCCGCCGCCTCCGCTAGTATCGGGTCCTCCGCGAGGTACCGCGAGGATTTCCTTGAAAGTCGGCGCCAAGACTGACATCCCTGCGACGTCGCTGCGCTCGGCCCAGATACGTACCCTCGTGCTGCTGTTCTGCGGCTACGCCTCCTGCTATTACTGCCGGGCGGATCTCTCGGTGGCGACTCCGCTGCTCGCCGACGAGCTCGCGGTGCGCGGCGTGAGCCACGCCGAGGCGCTGGTCCACATCGGCACCATCAGCTCCCTCGGAGTGCTTGCCTACGCGTTGGGCAAGCTGTTCCTGACGGGCCTCGGGGATTACTGGGGCGGGCGGCGCAACTTCCTCATCGGCGTGGGCGGCGCGACGGTCTTCACGCTGGCGTTCGTCGCCGGCGGCGGCCTGCCGCTCTTCACGCTCGCCTGGACCGCCAACCGTCTGACACAGTCGGTCGGCTGGGCGGGCCTCATCAAAGTCTCCTCGAAATGGTTCAACTACTCCTCCTACGGCTCGATCGCCGCGATCCTCAGCATCAGCTACCTGGTGGGGGATGCCGCGGCGCGCCAGCAGATGGGGCTGCTGCTCGCGCACGGCTACGGCTGGCGCGCGCTGTTCGTGTTCGCCGCCGCCGTCGCGGGCGCGGCGCTGCTCGCCAACTTGCTCTGGCTGCGCGAGTCGCGCGTCGAGGAAGGCCACGCGGAAGCCGAGCCCAACCCGGCGCTCAATCTCTTCACCTCGAGCGAGTCGCGTCCGGCGAGCGTGGCGGCGCTGCTCGTGCCGCTGCTGCGCAGCCGCGCGTTCCTGCTCGTTTGCCTGCTGTCTTTCGGCTGCACGATAATCCGCGAGACCTTCAACACCTGGTCGCCGGTGTACCTGCGGGATTTCCTGGGCTATAGCGTGAGCGACTCGGCCGGCGTCAGCGCAATCTTCCCGGCAGTGGGAGCGGTGTCGGTACTGCTCGCGGGCTGGCTGAGCGACCGCCTGGGTCCGACCGGCCGCTCGCTGCTCATGTTTCTCGGTCTCACGGGCGCGGCCCTGGCGCTGCTCGCGCTCACCGGAATCCCCCCCGGCCCGTCCGGATCGCTGCTGCCGGTGACCTTGATTGCGCTCGTCTTCTTCGGCCTCCTCGGGCCCTACTCGTACCTCGGCGGCGCGTTCGCCCTCGATTTCGGTGGCAAGCAGGCGAGCGCCGCCTCCTCCGGCATCATCGACGGCATCGGCTATCTCGGCGGCGTGTTCGCCGGCGACAGCGTCGCACGGCTTGCGATGGCGTACGGCTGGCGCGGCGTGTTCGTGACGCTCGCGGGGGTGAGCCTTGCTGCGGCCGTGAGCGCAGGTTTCCTGCATCTGCTGAATCTGCGGGCCGCGGCGCTCAAGGCGACTGCGGTGGCGGGCGCCCATGGTTAAGTCCGTGGCCGCCCGCGTATCCGCAACGCCGCAGGCGCTCACCGTCGAGTGGAGCCAGGGCGGCGTCAGCGAGTTCGCCAGCCTGTGGCTGCGCGACAACGTACGCGAGGATCGCGATGCGGCGAGCGGCCAGCGGCTCCTCGACATCGTGGACCTGCCGGCCGCGCCACGTATCCGCACGGCGCGCGCCGACGCCGAGCGCGTGCACATCGAGTGGGAAGGCGAAGCACGCAGCACCGCTTTCGAGCTCGGCTGGCTCGCGGCGCAGGCGGCCGGGCCCGCCGCGCAGCGCCCGGAGCTCGAGCGGCGGCTGTGGCCCGAGGGCGCACGACTCGATCCGCGGCGCGATTTCGCCTGGGCCGGGCTTGCCCCGGTACGCGCGGATCCCGGCGCGCGCCTTCAGTGGCTGACGCGCCTCGCGCAGGACGGCATCGCGTTCCTTGAGAAGGTGCCCTGCGAGGCATCCGCCATCCTCGGCGCGGTGGCGCTCATCGGCCGCGTCGCGGAGACTAATTACGGACTCACGTTCGACGTGCGCTCGGTGCCGCAGCCGGAGAATCTCGCGTATTCGGACCTGGGACTCGGCCTGCACACCGATAATCCCTACCGCGAGCCGGTGCCGGGCTTTCAGGCGCTGCACGCCCTCGTCACCTCGGCGGAAGGCGGCGACAGCCTGTTCGCCGACGGCTTCGCCCTGGCGGCGCAACTGCGCGCCAGCGCACCCGATGCCTTCAGGCTCCTCACCACGACGGCCGTGCCGTTCCACTACGCTTCCGCAGATGCGGAGCTCTATGCGGCGCGGCCGCTGATCCAGCTCTCGTGCGAGGGCGAGGTGACGGCGGTCCACTACAACAACCGCTCGATAAGGGTCGCCTCGAGCGCCGCCCCGGAGTTCTACGCAGCCTACCGGCGCTTCGCCGCGCTGCTGCGCGAGCCGCGCTTGCAGCTCAGGTTGAAGCTCGCGGACGGCGATCTGGTCGTGTTCGACAACCAGCGCGTGCTGCACGGCCGTACCGCCTTCACCTCGGCCAGGTTTCCGCGGCACCTCGTGGGCTGCTACCTGACGCGCGACAGCGTATTCAGCGCGACGGGACTCCTGCGGCGCTCCCTGGGAGCGGCCTCGTGAGCGTCGCCGACGAAGTGCTGGCGATCTACGGGCCGCGCGGCGAAGCCGCGTACTTCGGCGAGCGCGTGACGATAAAGGAGCACAGCCTGCAGGCGGCATGGTTCGCCCGGGTCGAGTCCGCCCCCGCGCCGCTCATCGTCGCGGCGTTGCTGCACGACATCGGGCATCTGCTCGAGGCGGTGCCGGACGACCTCGCCGGGTGGACAACCGATGCGCACCACGAGGAAGTCGGCGCACGCTGGCTTGCCGCACGTTTCGGCCCCGAGGTGAGCGAGCCGGTGCGCCTGCACGTGCCCGCGAAGCGCTATCTGTGCGCGACCGATGCCGACTACTTTCGCCAGCTGAGCTCCGCCTCGGTTCATACGCTGCGGCTGCAGGGCGGCCCGATGTCGGCCGAAGAGACGCGCGCCTTCGAGCTCGAGCCCCATTACCGCGCGGCGGTGCGCCTGCGGCGCTGGGACGATCAGGGCAAAGTGGCAGGTCTCGCGACTCCGCCCCTCGAGGCGTATCTCGAGATGCTGAACGCGGCGGCGCACGCACGCTGACCCCCATGGACATCGCCTCCGACCAGATCGCCTACACACCCTCGACCGGAGTCCGCCGGGTGCACGACACGCCGCTCGTCGTGGCAACCCCTGCCACCCTCGAGGGCTACGGGCTGCTGGTGGATGAGCCGAGGACTTTCCCGATCGAGATCGTCCGGTGGCCGGCGCAGGGCTGGCGCACCATCGATCCCGGCAGCGGCGACCAGGGCGGCGTGACCGAGGGACTGTTCGAGTTCTGCTGGAAGGGCGCGACGCTCTACGCCCGCAACCACGCCGTCGGCGACAGTTATCTCTTCGGCTGGAGCACCTGGCCGGAGGAGGCGGCGGGCGCGAGCGGCCACGCGCGCGAGCGCGCCCTAATCTGGCGCGCCAACTATCATCCCGACGGCGGGCAGCTCTTCTATCCGCTCGAGGGCCAGAGCTTCGTCGTACCGCTCGCGCTGCCGGGCGATGACGTCACGCCGCAGTCCTTCGTCACTTTCTGGTGCGACGGCCGGCGGGCGCTCTATCTGCATCCGAACGTGTGGCACGGCGCGCTCGTGCCGCATGACGAGGAGGCGCGGTTTCTCGACCGCCAGGGGCGCGTGCACGCGCGCGTCTCGGTCGACTTCGTCAGGGAGTTCGGCTGCTATCTCGGCGCCCCGCTGCGCCGGCCGTAGCGCGCGCGAGCGATTCTAAGCGCGCGGCTCGGCGAGAACCTGCACCCAGAAGAGACCCCGGCGCGCGGCGCGGCCCGGAGCGAGTCCGAGCCCCATCTGCGCGAAGCGCGGATCCATGATGTTCTCGCAGTGGCCGGGACTCGCGAGCCAGCCCCGCACGGCCTCCTCCACCGACTTCGGACCGTAGGCGATGTTCTCGCCAACCAGCTTCTCGTGGTATCCGGCCGCGCGCACCCGGTCGGCGGGCGACTGGCCCGAGAGATCCTGGTGCTCGAAGTAGTCGTGCACCGCCATGTCGGCCGCGTGCCCGAGCGCCACACCGGCGAGCGTCCCGGACAGCGTGAGCGGCGGCGCCGGTCCGAACGACTGCGCCCCGCACTGCGCTCCGCGGGCGCGCGCCTCGTTGACGAGTTGCAGCGCGCGCGCCGCCATGGCCGGCGTCGGTCTCGCGCGTGCGCTCGCGGGTGCGCCCGCGGCAGAGTAGTTCGCCGGCGGCAACGACCACGAAGAGCCGTACGCCGCTGCGAGCACCAGCCAGGTATCCGCGCCACGGCGGTAGGCCCCCACGTCGTGCAGCCCGGGGCTCGCTACGGCGCGGCAATCGCTGCGCCGCAGCCGTTTGACGAGCGCCTCGTCCGGGCCGCTGGCGCGCACGCCCTGCAGGCCCGCATCGAGCGCGTGCCCGCCGGCCCACTGCTCGGCCGCACGGTCGAGGGAGGCGTCGTGCCTGAGGGCTGGTGCGATCGGGACGATGCCGCCGCAACCGCCGGCACGCAGCATCTGCACGGCCGACAGGGCATCGGGGCGCGCCGCGGGGGCGGCGAGCAGCCCGGTCAGCACGATGAGAAGACCGCACATCCTCCCGGCGTTCACGAGACTCATGTTAACCAGAGGAACGGTCGGGGACCGCGGCGGATGACCACCGCGGGGCGGTACCCGGTCACAGATTCGCGCGCCGCCCCCTAATGGAGCGGGTGAATGGTCGTATTAAAAAGGTATGGATCGCGGAAATCGGTCTGCTCGCCCGCCTTCCGGCCCGCGACCGGCTGCAGCCGCGCCGCGAGCGGCTTGTGCCATTTGAAGGCGAGGGACGCCACGTCGCCATAGATGCGCATCAGCTGCGCCTCGCTGACGTCGCCCGGCAGCGGCACGGTGTCGATCCCGGTGGCGCACACCGCGGAGTACGCGAGCAGCGCGTCGGTGTCGTAGGTCCCCTCGGCCCAGCGGCGCGCCAGCAGCTTGTCCTCCATCACCGGGACCATGAGCCCCGCGTAGCCGATCTGCCTGACCGGGACCGCCTTGACGGCGGTCGTGATGACGAGCGCCGCCGTCATGGTGCCGCTCGCGCCGAACTTCGCCCCGGTGAAGGCTTCGATCGCGCCGCCGATCGACACGTCGGCGAGCGGCGCCGGCGTGGGATCGACCCCCATGAACGTCCAGCCGTGGCGCGCGGCCACGGCTAAGCCGACCGCTTCGGCGACCCGGGCATGAACGGTCAGTTGCCGCGTGAGCTCGGCGACGGCGGCGTCGAAGTCGCCGTGCGTGCGCGCGAAGACTTGCTGCACGACGTTCGCACCCTCGAGCCCGATCGACAGGCGCTCGCCGCTCCCGAGATGGTAGGCGCCGGGATAGAAGGGCCCGTAGGGACCGAGCATCGCGGTCGCCGCGAAGTTGAAGGTTCCCTGACTGTGCGGACTATGGTCGGCGACATAGCGCACCAGCCGGGCAGCCTCGCGGATCACCTTCCAGTGGATGCCGTCGTCGCCGGCGATGATCGCGCTCGCATTGAGCTGCGAGAGCGAGCTCAGGGCCTCAGCGAGCAGCTGCATGGTGTGCGGATCGTCGCCGTCGCCCAGCATCCCGGGTCCGATGTTGGGCAGGAAATTCTCCCTGGCCGCGAGCTCGTCGAGCTCCTTGAGCCAGGCGAGCGCCTCGGCATCGGACTGGCCGCGCAGCAGCTCGGCGAGCGGCTGGGTCGTGATGCGGACCGACTCGACCACGTAACCCTGCTGCTCGAGGTCGTGCTGCGCCTCGCGCAGCACCACCAGCGTCGCGGCGATCTGCCGTGCGTAGCTTGCGCGCTCGAGGCTCACGAACGCGGTGATGGCGCGGACCTTGGGCCTGGTGTAATCCGCCGCCTGCGCCGCGGTGGCGCAGGCCGCCGCCAGCAAGAGCACCGAGACCGTGGCGCATCGAAGCGAGCTCACTACGCCTCCCATGATTGTGGCGGAGATTGCCGGTGGCGCAATGATACGCTAGCCGCGAACAAGCTTTAGCGAACGGAGCGTGTCGTGCGAACAACTGCAACGATCATGGTGGCGGCAGCGGCCGCCCTGGCTCTCGCGGGCGCCGCACCCGCGCAGCCGGCGATGACCGCCGGCGACCTTGCGCAGCTGTGCGGTGGCTCGGATCACGTGAGCGTGAACGCCTGCCGCATCTATATCCTGGGAGTCACGCAGGGAATCGCCGTGGGACTGCGTCTGGCCGCCGCGAAGAGCCGGGGCAGCCGCGCCTGCGTGCCGCCCGGGATCTCCGCCGAAGACCTCGAGGAGACGCTGAAGCAGAAGCTCGCGGCGCTCGATCCGCCCTCGCAGCAGCGCGATGCCGCCGGATTCATCGGCGCGGCGCTCGCCGCCGCCTTCCCGTGCGGGGAAGGCCGACGATGAGCGGACACCTCCTCGGGCGCGCGGCCTTCCTCGCCCTGGCCACTTCGTTCCTGGGTCTCGCCCGCGCCGGGCCCGCCGGCCACGACGGACTCTATTTCCCCACGGCCGTCACGCAGTCCGAGGCCGACGAGTACACGCGCTACGAGCTGCTCGCTCCCGGGTCGGCCAGTTTCCGTATCACCTACGAGGTGACCGCGACGACCGCCGGAGCGAAGTTCTTCTACAACCCGATTCGCAAGGGCAGCATCGCGAGCGACGAGAGCGTGTACGACGTCCATCTCGGAACGCCGCTCTCCTTCGAGGTGGTGAGCGGCGCTGCCGCGCGGCAGGACCCGCTGATGCCCGATGCGGACCCCGCGACCGACTACATCCACATCACGCTCGCCACTCCCGTGCCGGAGCGCAGCCAGGCGCGCCTGCTGATCATGAAGACCTACAAGGACCCCAAGAGCTATTACCTCGACGGCAAGACGCTCGTCTTCGACCGCCCGCTCGGCATTCAGCGCAACAAGATCGTGCTGCCACCCGGGTACGAGGTCGTCGGCCTCACGGTGCCCGCGCAGATCCGCACCGAGCCGGACGGGCGGATCGCCGTGAGCTTCCTGCACGCGGGCGCGGGCGAGGCACCGTTTCGGGTGCGCGCGGCGAAGGACGCGCAGATCGCAGCGCCCAGGCCCTTCACCACGCAGCGCAGCTGGGAGTCGCCGTTCGAGGGAGGCACGGAGGAGGAGCGCCTCGCCGAGCGCGCCCATCAGGACCGCGAGATCGTCTATTTCCTGCAGCAGCCCGAGACCCAATCGTTCAGCCTGTATCACGACTACACCGAGACGCGCGCCGGCGTGAATGGCTACGCCAACGTGGTGCGCAGCGGCAGCGTGGCGAGTCACCCTTCGGCCATCAACCTCGACACGGGCGAGACGCTCGAGGCGCGCTCAATGAGCGCAGCGCAGCTCGCGGCCTCGAAGATCAACACCGGCGAGACCGTGCCCGTGGCCGCGAGCGTGGTCGTAATCCCGTTCAAGCCGCTCGGGAAGGGACAGACACTGCGGCTGCGGATCGCGGAAACCTACACGGCGCCGGTCAGCTATCGCCTCGAGGGAGAGGAGCTGGTGTTCGATCGCAGTCTCGGCCGGCCACGCAATGCCGTGGTGCTGCCGTCGGGGTGGTACTGCGCCTTCAGCTCCGCTCCCGCGACCGTCGGGCAGCTCCCGGACGGGCGGGTGCGGCTCGACTACTGGGACGATCGGCCGGAGGCGGTGGAGGTATTGCTCAAGGCGCGACGGCGCACCGGCGACTGAGCGCCACGCGCGCGCTGAGCGTATGTGTTACCCCGAAAATGACTGAATCCCGCAATAGGTAGAAAAGTATCTAACTATGGCTCCTTGAGGCCCTCTACAGGGGTCCCAGCGGGCAAATTTGATGACTTTCTACCATTGCGCCCGGAAAGCACTTCCGGGGACTCCCATACGCGCACCGGACGCACCGGCAGTCGCCCCGCTCCTGCGACCCTCATGATGCCCCCAGGTGCCGGGCGAAGAAGCTCACGACCACCCGGTAGACCTGCTGCGATTCCGGCAGGTCCGGATCGAAGAAGAACGCATGCCACATGCCGTCCCACACGTGCAGCTCCGCATCCACGCCCGCTTCGGCAAGCGCCGCCTGCGTCGCGAACAGCGAGCTCGCCAGAAAATCGCGTGAGCCGGTGATGAGGAGCGTCGGGGGAAACCTGCGCAGGACTTCGGGCGAGTCGATCGGCAGCACCAGCGGATCGCTCGCCGAGGCGCCCTCGAAATAGACCTGGCCGCTGAGGGAGCCGCTGTCGGCGCCCGGCGAGGGCTGCTCTCCGACCAGCAACGGAGCCACGTGACTCGAGTCGCCGCCGAGCGCGGCGGCCGAGCCGCAGAAGGTCCCGATGGCCCCCGGGATCGGCAGCCCCTGCTTCTCGAACCACGCCACCGCCTCTGCCGCAAGGACCCCGCCCGCCGAGCAGCCGTAGATGCCGATGTTCCCCGGGCGGTAATCCTTGAGGAGCTCGCGATAGACCGCCGCCACGTCCTCGCTGGCGGCCGGGAATCTGAATTCCGGCGCCATGCGGTAGGCAACCGTAATCACGGTGATGCGCCCCAGGCCCGCGATCGGGATCGACTCGGCGCGGGCGCCGTTGCCCTCCCCCCAGATGAAGCCGCCGCCGTGCAGGTTGATGAGCACGCGGTCCCGGTTCCCGGGCGCGATACCCGCCTTGGGCGTAATGACCTGCGTGCGCACGCCGCCGATCACTCTCTCTTCTATGTTCACCGGGTAGAGCGCCCCGGCGCGCGCGACATACGGGGCGTTCCTGCGCTCATCCTCGGCACGCAGCGCGGCGAAGTCCAGAGGTCCGGAGGGCGCAGCGGCGGACGGCGCCGCCGGATGGGCGAAGTGCCCGATGAGCTTCGCACGGGCCTCGGCGCTCATGAATCGAGAGGCGGGAATGGACACCGGCGGCAGATGCGCCGCGCCGTCCTGGTCCATGTGCGGACCCGGTGGCGGTGCGCCGCCGCACGCGCCGAGCAGTCCGAGCAGCAGAACCTGCGCGCCGCCCGCGAGCAGCAGCTGCCAGCCGCACCGTACTCTGTCTCTCTCAGCCGGCGCGTTCCTTGTCCCCATAGTGTCCCTCGACGCGAATCAGCTTGGTTCGGCTCGCGGCCCCGCTCTTGATGGAAACGGCGGCCTTCGGACAGCGGAAATGATCGGCCAGCAGCGCAATCAGCTCGCGATTCGCCTTGCCCTCGGTTGCCGCGGACCTGACTGTGGCGAGCCAGCTGCCGTCGGGCAACTGCTGCAGCGAGGTCTGGCGGGCGTTCGGCTTGACCTTGACCTGGATGATCGTGGCTGCCATCGCCCTGACATTACGAGCGATCGCGGGGCCGCCCCGCATCCTTGTAGCCGACGAACACCCGCTTCGGAATCATGCAGTGCACGCCCTTGCGGATATCGACCACCTGCGTGACGCGGCAATCCCCCACGATGGAGGTGAGCGCGTAGGCCTCCTCGCGGCTCATCGGCACGATGCGCTGCGTCGCGAGCCAGTTCACGGTCTGCTGCACGGCAATCTTCATCGCCTGATTCAGGTCCTCGTCATAGCCCATGAAGATCCAATCCGTCCTGGTCTCGGCCCACGGCCAGTCGGTCTTCAGGTCCTTGCGCACGATGGGCTGAATCTCTATCTCTTTATATGCGCACTCGAGCGCCGTCAGGTTGACCTCGCCGTTTCCCTGCCGGCAGTGCGAATCCCCGGTCCAGATCAGGCCACCCTTGATGAAGACCGGGACGTAGAGCGTCGAGCCCGCCTGCAGCTCGTTCAAGTCCATGTTCGAACCGTTCTTCCAGGGCCGCAGCGTGCTGGTGCGCCCGCGGTCGTCGCGGATGGCAGGGCCGGCTTTGGCGGGCGGCTCGTTGGGATCGACTCCGACTGCGAAGGTACCGGGGAAGGGCTTCAGATCGACCATGATTCCCGGCTTGAACTCGGTCTGCATCTTCGCCAGGTCGAGCTTGTAGTAGCGGACGAACCCTTCGGGAAACTCCCCGGCGAGGAGTCCCACGGTCGGGAAGTCCTTCCCCGGCAGGTTGAAGTTGAAGGCGTCGGCCTTGGGGACGATCCTGAGTATGTGAATCTCGAGCGTGTCGCCCGGCTCCGCCCCCGACACGTAGATGGGTCCGGTGATCGAGTGGGGCCCGCCGCCGTCATTCTCCTTGCGCAGCTTCACGATCTCGTTCATGTCGGCGCCCGGCTTGATCTGCCCGAGCGAGTGCGAAATCGTCTCGATCGACACGGTGTCGCCCGAATCGACGGTGAGCCGCGGCTTCTCGCTGGTGTCGTACCAGCCCCACTGCACGTTCTCGGGCGTGGCGGGCAGGGAATAGTGGCGCGCCTCGGCAAGCGGAATGCATGCGAGCGTCGCGAGCAGGACGGTGACGGTTCTCATGGCGGGCTCCCTACGGCCTGGACGGCCGCCGGCATCATAGGCCAAGCGGGATGCCGACGCCCGCCGGACGTCGGAATTGGCCTCGTCAGAGCCTGCCGTCCGTGACCCGATGACGCGGTCCGGGCTGACTCCTGGCGATGGTGGTGAGCGAGGCATCGCTGTAGACGTGGCAGGCGCCCGAGCAGTTGGCGAGCTCCCCGACGGTGTATAGCTGCCCCTTGAGCGTCTTCGGATGCTTGGCGGCCACGAAGTCCCTGGCATGACACCCGGCACAGGTCCCCGCATAAGCTGGGGCTGCGTACGGCACCTGCTCGGCGTTGGTCGTATGGCAGCTCGCGCACGCGAGTGCAACGCGGTGGTCGAGCGGATAGTCGGCCGTGAGGCGATGCTGGAAGCGCACCACACCCCAGTCCGGATAGCTGTGGCAGCTCGCGCAGTCGAGGTGCGTCACGAAGTGACTCGGTGGCAAGCCGGTCGCGGCGATGTTGTTGTGGCAGCGCGCACAGTTGCCGACGAAGCTCGAGTGATCGATCAGCGCCGGCATCCAGGCAAGCGTCCCGTGGCAGGTGTCGCAGGAGGCCGTCGTGGCGATGTGCGTGTGCGGCAGGCCGATCGCCTGCACCCCGTTGTGACAGGTATTGCAGGTGTGCGCGGCCACCGCCGCATGGTCGAAGCGCGCCGGCACCCACGCATTGGTCGTGTGGCACTTGTCGCACCCGGCGCTGGTGGCGAGATGCCTCGAGGGCTTACCCGTCGCCGTGGCGCCGTTGTGACAGCTGACGCACGTGCCGATCACCTGGCTGTGATCGACGGTCGTGACCGGCAGCCACGCGAGCGTCGTGTGGCAGCTCTGGCAGTTGTTCGTGGTCGCGATGTGACTCGCGGGCTTACCCGTCGCCGCAGTGCCGTTGTGGCAGCTGACGCACGCCTGGCCCATCACGGTCGCGTGGTTGAACGGACCTGAGGGCGCACTTCCCGCGGTCATCCCGGGACGCGGGGCAGCTCCCGTCGCAGCGCCAGAAATCGTCGTGCCCTTGGCAGCATTGCCCGTCGCCGTCGCCGCGGCCGGCGTCCTCACGATCGGCGTCACCACGCGGCGCATCGCCATCTTGTCGCGCGCCGTATGGCAGCCCGAGCCGTTGCAGTCCTGGCCGGCGTAGTGGTTCGGGCCATCGCGCGTCCACAGCCTCACTCCGGTGTTGGTCTTCCAGGTCATGCCGTACTCGTGGCAGCTCATGCACTT
>DAHUXE010000133.1 GCA_027307325.1 Gammaproteobacteria bacterium
CCCCTTTTTTATATCATGGCCATGATGCTACCCGACGGCGCATCATCCTGCGGGTACGCCCTTCAGTCAAACGCCCGTTCACCGAACTCCGGGCGCCGCGGCGCGCTCACGCGAAGCGCTCCAGGGAATCGCCCAGTGCGCGGCGCAGTGGCTCGAGCTGCTGCTCGAAGCAGCGCCAGTAGCCCACGGCCGAGGTATAGATCGGCCGGCGCACCTGCTCGGCGCTCGGAGTGCGTACGGCCCGCGCATTCTCGTGAAAGCTGAGGCAGGCCGGCTCGAACGGCAGTCCGCAATGTGCGAGCAGCCGGCGGATGTTCGCTTCCGGATCGCGCACCAGCTCCTCGTACTGGACGTGCAGCACCCTGCCCGGCAGCACCTCGTCCCAGTGGTCCATGAGCGACAGATAGCCTCGGTAGTAGCGGCCGAGGTCCTCGAGGTCGTAGCTGAACGTCTGGCCGGAGGCAAAGTGCTGCTTGAAGGTGCTGAAGCACGCATCCATCGGGTGTCGCCGTGCGTCGATGAGGGTCGCGTTCGGCAGGATCGCGTGGATCAGGCCTACGTGACTGAAATTATTCGGCAGCTTGTCGGTGAACCGCTCGCGCCCGCGCCGCAGCGGTGCGGTCTCGGCGATGTAGCGGCCGCCCAGGTCGGCGAACTGCGCGGCCGGCAGCCCGCCGACGGCTTCGGGGTAGCCGTCGCGGTTCGGTGCCAGATCTTCGAACGATCGCACCAGGTTGACGATATTCGGCAGCTCCATCGTGCCATCCACCTGCGAATGGCTGGCCAGGATCTGCTCGATCAGCGTCGATCCCGAGCGCGGCAGGCCGACGATGAAGATAGGCGCGCTGCTCGGGTCGCCGCCGCCGGCACGGCCGGCAAAGAACGCCGGGCTGAAGAAGGCGCGAATGCGTTGCGCGCGCTGCTCGAAGGCCTCGACGTCGAAGGGGTTGTCCCGGCGGCGCAGCAGGTTGCCCTGGGCGTACGCGGCGAAGGCCTCCGAGTACCGGCCGCGCTGCTCCAGGGCCTTACCAAGAGCGAAATGCAGCTGCGCGTCTGCCGGGCTGGCGCGTCCCGCACTCTCCGCATCCGCGATCAGCCGCTGCATGGCCGCGACCTCGGCATCGTCAAAACTGTAATTCTTGAGGTCGGCCAGGCTCCACCAGGCCTCGGCGTTGGCGGAATCGGCGGCCAGCACCTCCTTATAGGAGGACTCGCTCTCGGCACGCCGCCCGAGGGATTTGCAGACGTGTCCGATGGACATCAGCAGCCGCAGGTCCCCGGGCCGGTACTGCGCTGCGCGCTGGTAGGCCTCGAGCGCCTGCTCCTGGCGCATGAAGCGCGACGCCACCGTCGCCATGACGATCCATGTCTGCGGATTCTCGGGCTCGATCTTCTGCAGATGCCGCGCGGCGGCGTCAGCCTCCTCGACCCGCCCGAGGGCCAGCAGCACTGGCCCGAGACCCCGGTACGCGAGCGGCAGATGCTCGCTTTGCCGCAGCGCATGGCGCAACAGCCTTTCGGCGTCCTTGGGCACATCGGCTGCGAGGGATACTGCGGCGAGCCCGCACAGGGCGCCCACGTGGCTCGCGTCGCGCCTGAGAATTTCCCGAAACAGCTCCTCGGAGGTTCTGCGATCGTCGCGCGTGAGGGCCGCGCTGGCCTCCTCGATACGCGGCCGCTCGGGATCGGTGGCCCGGGCGCGCTCGAAAGCGACGCACGCGTCGTGGTACTGGCCGAGGTCGACGAGCACGTCGCCATAGGCCAGCCAGGCGCGATGATGATGGGGGGTCTTCTCGAGCACATGCCGCACCTCGGCGCGTGACTCGGCGGCTCGGCCGGCACGCCGGCAGGCACGGGCGAGATCGACGCGCGCCTCGGCAAAGTCGGGCGCGCCCGCAAGGACGCGCTCGAGCGTGGCGATGCTCTCCCCGGCTTGCGCCTGATCGAGCAGTGCCACACCGAGCAGCCACAGACACTGCGGCTCCCCGGGACGCTGTGCCTCGAGCTCGCGCAGCCAGCGTTCCGCCGTCGCTGCCTGGCCGGCACGCAGCGCGGCGTGCGCCCGGCGCAGGCGTTCCTCGAAGGCGGCGTTGAGTTGCGCGGTGCTCATCGTTTCACGGCAGGACAGCGCCAGTTTGCCCCGGCGACCGGGGCTCACGCTACACGAGGCGCGCTAAGGCCGGGTGGCCTGCGCCCGCGTACTCCTTACTCGAGGCGCTGGTAAACCGCGCGGGCTTCCTTCAGCCTCGCCAGCACCGCGGCCTTCTCGGCCGGTGAGTTCCAGTCGGGATAGGCAGCCGTGGTCTCGGCGAGATGATCGATCCACGCCTCGAAGAAACGCGCGTCGTCCGGGGAACGCGGCCGCTCGCCGCCGATCGACACATAGATGGGGCTGGTAGTTGCATAGACGAAGTTGTCGAGGATCGGGTACTCGGCCCTGGCGGTGAAGGCCCGCAACACGCACCAGCCGCTCGCCTCGAGCGGCACCGTGCCGCCGACATCCAGCGTGTCGCGGCGCGACCGCAGAGCGAGCTCGCGCACAATGTGGCCGTTGCACACGATCTGCGCGTGGTCCACGGGCACGATCGAGCGCAGCCGTACATAGAAGGCGACCGCGTGCGCTTTCTCGAGCCTCACGGTCGCGCCGATGGGGCTGTCGCCGAGGGAGAAGTCGAGCAGCGGCCCGTTGGTCGCGAAGGTCCTGCCATCCTTCAGCGCCTCGAGCCATGCCGCGCTCGCGAGCGGTCCGGCGGGGATCGACACGTAGACGCGATTGAGCCCCACCGGTCCGCGCAGCGTCGCGTAGTCGGCCATCGCGTCGGTGCCGCCGGCGGCCGGAATCTGAAACCCGAGGTTGAGCAGCCGGTACCACACCGAGGCGGTCGCCTGGTGGTCGGCGAAGGACACGATCTCCATGTAGTCGACCTTGCCGAGTGCGACGTCGACGGGCAGCTCGTCGGCGTCGGTGTGAGCGGGAGACTTAAGCGGCTGGGGTTCCTCCTCGAAGGGGTGCACGTAACCGACCAGCGCGCCCTGGGCATGCGCGAGATCGGCGACGTCGGCGTTCATGGGGTAGAGGCTCGCCGCGGCCGTGTTGGGATAGCCCGCGTAGCCCGGCAGCAGCGTGTGGCCGCGCAGGCCGAGGAGCCCGAGGTGCCCCCAGTAGCTGGTGTGGAATTCCTGCCCGTGCACCAGCAGCGTCTCCGGCGTCGAGGCGGGGTCGACTCCACGGCCGCTCCAGGCGATGTCGGGGAAGCGCTGCTCCTTGTTCACGATGAGGTTCTCGACGATGTCGAGGTCCTCGGCCTGCGCCTGCAGCACCAGGTGCGCGGGCGTGTTGCGGTAATGGCCGCCGTAGTCCATGTGCACGTGCACGTCGCCGCTCACCCAGCGCCGGCCCGGCCCGTCCGTCCAGCGTCCGGCGGGCAGCACCACCGCGACTTCGCTGCTCGTGCCGGCCACAACCTCGACGCTGCGCCGTACGGGTTGGCGCGCCAGGCCCTTCATCACCTCGACGCTGATCGCGCCCGCGGGCACCTCGATCAGCTCATCGCCCGCGGTGTGGAAGTAACGCGCCTCGAACGGATACTCGTTGCGGTCGAACTCGGCGTGTTGCATCCAGGCGTGTGCCGGCGCGTACGGACGGCCGCTTGCGTCCGTCACCACCACGCGCGCGGCTGTCGGCTGGCCGCGCTCGTCACGCACCGTGAGGTGCAGGGCGCCGCCCGGGTGCAGGCGGCGTCGCTCGGTGATCACGAGCGGCCGCGAGCTGCCGCCGGGGAAGGTGAGGAGGCGCAGCTCGAGCGCGCCTTCGCGATTGGAGATGCAGGCGACCTGTCTGCCGTCGGGCGACCAGCGGGGCCCGGTCTCGTCCCAGTCGCCGTAGCTGAGCGGGAACGGGTCGCCGCCGGCTACCGCCGGCAGCAGCCACAGCTGCTGAGTGTTGCGCCCGAGGTAGGAGCTATAGACCAGGCGCTGTCCGTCGGGTGAGAAATCCGGCCGCGCCTGCCAGCTGGTCTCCTCGTAATGCAGCTCGGTCGCTTCCGCGCCGGGGGTGGCCGGCATACGCCACAGGCCGCCCGTACCGTAGATGTGTCCGCGGTTCGAGACGAAGACCACTGACTGCCCGTCACGCGTCCAGACCGGACTGATCTCGTGGTCGTATGCACTGTAGTAGTAACGCGGCAGCGTGCTCTTGTTCTCGCCGCTCAGGCGCACCGGCTCCGAGAGCTCCGTGCCGTTGAGCTCGGCAAGAAACAGGTGGAAGCGCCGGTGCCAGGCGCTCGACACGAAGACGATGCGGTGTCCGTCGGGCGAGAAGCGCGGCTCGAGGTTGACCGCGCCGCCGTGCGTCAGCTGCGTCGTGCGCCCCGACGCAAGCTCGAGCAGCATGAGCTCGATCGCCTCGCCGCGGCTCGAGGCGTAGACGATGTAGCGGCCATCCGGCGACCAGTCGGGCTGATAGTCGTAGCCCGGGCCGTCGGTCAGCTGCTCGGCGCTCGTCGAGTCGCTGCTCTGCCGCCACAGCGTCCCGGCCATCGAGTAGACGAGCGCGCGCGAGTCCGGCGCCCACGCGAGGCTGCCTGGCCCGCTGGTGAGCTGCGGCAGGTACATCTCGCGGTAGTAGTACGAGTGCGGCAGATCGAGCGCCGGCGGCACCGCCACGGGCGCCTGCGCCGCGGCGCATAACGCGGCGGGCGCCGAGGCGCCCAACAATGCGACGAGGTGAGCAGCGAAGTTGGCGCGCATGCCGCGTTGACGAGGGGACGACGCGCGTCTAATGTGATTCGCCGCGCGAATAGCCGTTGGATAATAGCACATGCCCGCACAGGCAATGACAGCGGCCGGCACGCCCGCGGAGCGGCAGACGGTCCTGCACAGCTGGTGCATCCAGACAGAGTGGAACGCGCCGACCATCGTCGGCGGCGAGGGCGCGCGCCTGCACACCGCGGACGGCCGGACGATCCTCGACATGTCGAGTCTCGCCGAATGCTCGAACCTCGGCCATCAACATCCGCGCGTGGTCGCGGCGATCCGCGCCCAGGCGCACAAGCTGTGCTTCGTCACCAGCTCCTGGGGCGCCGAGCCGCGCGCCGAGCTCGCCGCCCTGCTGCTCGAGCACGCGGGCTTCGCGGGCGGACGGGTGTTCTTCACGCTGGGCGGCGCCGATGCCAACGAGCACGCCGTCAAGTTTGCACGGGCGGCGGCCGCGAGGCCTTGGATAATCACGCGCGAGCGCTCCTATCACGGCGCGAGCTACGCCGCCATGGCGCTCTCCGGCGACACGCGCACCGTGAGCCAGGTGGACGCGGCGGCTTTCCGCGTCGTGCACGTTCCACCACCCTACGCCTACCGTTGCCCCTTCGGCACCGCGAGCCCCGAGGAGTGCGCGGCGGCCGCGGTGCGGCGCGTGGCGGAGGTCATCGGCGAGCTCAGCGCCGGCGCGGTTGCCGCGGTGATGATGGAGCCGAACGCGGGAAGCAACGGCATCGTCGCACCCGCCAGCTTCTGGCCGGCGCTGTGCGCGGCGACCCGCGCGGCCGGCGTGTATCTCATCGCCGACGAGGTAATGAGTGCCTTCGGGCGCTGTGGCGAGTGGTTCGCTTGGCAGCGCTACGGGGCGGAGTGTCGGCCGGACATCATGACGCTCGCCAAGGGTCTCACCGGCGCGCACCTGCCGCTCGGCGCGGTGGTGGTCTCGGCGAGCGTGGCGCGAGCCCTCGAGCCGCAGATGCTCATGACCGGACTCACCTATTGCGGCCATCCGCTCTGCTGTGCGGCGGGCGTCGCGGCGCTCGAAAGCTATCGCGACGAGGGGCTGATCGAGCGCTCCCGGACGCTGGGAGCCCGGATGCTCGGGGAGCTCAGGCGCATGCAGGCGCGCCACGCGGTGATCGGCGACGTCCGCGGCGGCCATGGACTATTCGCGGTTGTCGAGCTGGTGCGTGACCGCTCGAGCCGCGCGCCGCTCGCCCCCTGGCCGCAAATGCACTCAGCGCTCCGCCGGCTGCTCGAGTCCGCGCTGGGCGCCGGTGTTTCCTTCGCCGCGCGCGGCAACCTGCTGCTGCTCGCGCCACCGCTGGTGATCGGTGAGCGCGAGCTCGCCGAGGCGCTCGCGCTGCTCGACCGGCTGCTCGGCGAGCTCGGCGCGTCCGTCTGAAGGAGCGCAGCTCATGACGTTCAAGCTCACGTACGCGACCATGTTCGATCCGCCCGAGGAGCTGCACACTCGCTTCGAGGCAGCGATGCAGCGCGTACGCGCCGCGCTCGGTGGATCGCACCAGCTCTACATCGCCGGCGTCGACCGCGCGGCGGAGCAGACGGCAGAAAAACGCAATCCCGCCGACCGCGGCGAGCTCATCGGCACCTTCGCCGCCGCGAGCGCTGCGGATGCGGACCGGGCGCTGCGCGCCGCGCACGGCGCCTGGCCAGGGTGGAGACGCACTCCCGCCGCGCGACGCGCCGAGCTGCTGCGGCGGGCCGGTGGGCTGATCGAGGAGCGCGTGTACGACATCGCGGCGGCACTCACCCTCGAGGTCGGCAAGAACCGCATGGAGGCGCTCGGTGAGGCGCAGGAGGCGGCGGATTTCTTCGCGACCTACTGCGACGATTTCGAGCGCGCCGGTGCCTTCGTGCGCACCCTCCCCGACGATCCGCTCAGCGGTCACGCGTCTCACAACAGGAGCGTGCTGAAGCCCTACGGCGCCTGGGTCGTCATCACACCGTTCAACTTCCCGCTGGCGCTCGCGGCCGGCCCGGTGGCCGCCGCGCTCATCACCGGCAACACCGTGGTTCTCAAGGGCGCGACGGTGACGCCCTGGGCGGGCCGACTGCTCAGCGATTGCATGCGCGATGCCGGGCTGCCGCCGGGAGTCTTCAACTACCTGAGCGGCCCGAGCGCACGCGTCGGCGCTGCGCTCGTCGAGCATCCTCTCACGGCGGGCGTCACGTTCACCGGCTCTTACGAAGTCGGCCGGCAGATTGCGCTCCAGCTCCAGAGCGGCCCCTACCCCAGGCCCTGCATCGCGGAGATGGGCGGCAAGAACGCCTGCATCGTCACCGCCCGGGCGGATCTGCAGCGCGCGGCCGCGGGCATCGTGCGGTCCGCGTTCGGCATGGGCGGGCAGAAGTGCTCGGCGCTGTCGCGGCTCTATGTCGACGCGCAGGTAGCCGGGCCACTCACCGAGGCGCTGCTCGGGCAGCTCGCGGCACTGCCGATCGGTGATCCGGCACGGCGCGAGAACTGGCTTGGGCCCGTCGCGACGCAGTCGGGCTACGACGACTACGCGCGCTACGCAGCGCAGCTGCGCACGGGCGGCGCGCGGATCCTCGCCGGCGGGGAGCAGCTCGCCGACGGAGCCCTGGCGCGCGGCTTCTTCGTGCGCCCGACTCTGGCCGAAGCTCCGGCGGAACACCCGCTGTGGGACCGGGAGATGTTCCTGCCGATCCTGATGCTGCACCGCGTGGCCTCGAACGACGAAGCGATGGCGCTCGCCAACGCCTCCCCGCTCGGCCTCACGGCGGGTTTCTACGGCGCGCCTGGCGAGATCGGCTGGTTCCAGGAGCATATCGAGGCCGGCGTCACCTATGCGAACCGCCCGCAGGGCGCGACCACCGGCGCGTGGCCCGGTTACCAGCCCTTCGGCGGCTGGAAAGGCTCGGGCACCACCGGCAAGGCCATCGCCTCCTTCTACTACCTGCCGCAGTACCTGCGCGAGCAGTCGCAGACCGTGGTCGAGTGAGGCCCATGGCGCTGCTGCCGCTCAACGAGGCGATCGCTACCTGCGTGAACGACGGCGACGCCGTGGCGCTCGAGGGCTTCACGCACCTCATCCCCTTTGCCGCGGGTCACGAGATCATCCGCCTCGGGCGGCGCAATCTGCACCTGATCCGCATGACGCCGGATCTCATCTACGATCAGCTGATCGGCATGGGTTGCGCTACGCGGCTCACCTTCTCCTGGGGCGGCAATCCCGGCGTCGGTTCGCTGCATCGCCTGCGCGATGCGGTGGAGCGGCAGTGGCCGCAGCCGCTCGCGCTCACCGAATTCAGCCACGCCGAGCTCGCGCTCGCTTACCAGGCGGGCGCGAGCGGCATGAGTTGCGGCCTGATGCCGCATTACGCCGACACGGATCTGGCGCGCGTGCCGGGAGCGAGCCTGCGCACCGTGCGCTGCCCGTTCACCGGGCGGCTGCTGACGGCCGTGCCGGCCGTCAACCCGGACGTCACCATCCTGCACGCTCAGCAGATCGACGCGGAGGGCAACGTGCTCATCCGCGGGATAGTCGGCGCAGCCCGGGAGGCCGCACTCGCCGCGCGGCGCGTGCTGGTCACGGTCGAGGAGCGGGTCGAGCGGCTCGCCGCGGACCTCAACGCGGTCGTGCTGCCATCGTGGCTGATCAGCGCCGCGAGCATCGTGCCCGGCGGCGCCTATCCGTCCTACGCGCAGGGCTACTACCCGCGCGACAACCGCTTCTATCTCGCCTGGGACGAGATCGCGCGCGACCGCCGCACGTTCACGGCCTGGATGGAGCGCCACGTGCTCGGCATGCCCGACCACGCCGCACTGCTGCGCGCGCTCGGAGTAGCCGCGTGAGCGCCACCGGCTACACCCCGGATGAGATCATGACGGTGACCGCCGCGCGGCATTTGCGCGACCGCGCCGTATGCTTCGTCGGCATCGGACTGCCGAGCGCTGCGTGCAACCTGGCCCGCATGACGCATGCCCCGCGCCTGGTGCTCATCTACGAATCCGGCACCGTGGGCGCGCGACCCGCGGTGCTGCCCCTGTCGATCGGTGACGGCGAGCTCGCCGAGACCGCCACCTCGATCGTGCCGCTACCGGAGATCTTCGCGCACTACCTGCAACGCGGCCGCGTCGACGTCGGCTTCCTCGGCGCGGCGCAGATCGATCGTTACGGCAATCTCAACAGTACCGTCATAGGCGACTACGCGCACCCCAAGGTACGGCTGCCGGGCGCAGGAGGCGCGTCCGAGATCGCGACCTACGCGCGCGAAGTGCTCGTCATCATGAAGCAGACGCCGCGCAGCTTCGTGGCGCAGCTCGACTTTCTCACCTCGGCCGGCTACCTCACGGGCTGCGGCGCGCGCGCCGCGAGCGGCAGCCCCGGCGCCGGCCCGCGCGCGGTGATCACCGACTTCGGCGTGCTGCGCCCCCACTCCGAAACCGAGGAGCTCGAGCTTGCCGCGCTCTATCCCGGCATCGGCGTGGATGCCGCACGTGCCGCGACCGGCTGGCCGCTCAAGGTCGCCGCGCACATCGAGACGCTTCCTGCCCCGGAGCCCGACGCTCTTGCCGTGCTCCGCGACCTCGAGGCGCGCACGCGCGAGGCGCATGCGCGGCCGATCCGCATCAACTTGAGGAACTGACATGGCTGCACCGCATATCCGCACGCCGCTTCCCGGCCCCAAGGCGCAGGCGCTCATCGCGCGCGACCGACCGGTGACCACGCCCTCGTACCCGCGCGATTACCCGTTCGTAATGGCGCGCGGGCGCGGCGCCGAGGCCTGGGACGTCGACGGCAACCGCTTCCTCGATTTCATGAGTGGCATCGGCGTCGCCAGCACCGGGCACGCGCATCCCAAGGTGGTGCAGGCGATCAAGGATGCCGCCGACGATTTCCTGCACATCTCCTCCGATTACTGGCACGAGCGCATGACGCGCCTCGCGGAGCGGATCAACGAGCTCGACCCGCTGCGCGAGCCGGTGCAGGTGCTGGTCTGCCAGAGCGGCACGGAGTCGGTCGAGGGCGCGCTCAAGCTGGCGCGCTACGTAACCGGCCGCCCGCGCTTCATCGGCTTCCTCGGCGCCTTTCACGGCCGCACCATGGGCGCGCTCGCCTTCACCTCGAGCAAGGTGACACAGCAGGCGGGATTCTTCCCGACCATGCCGGGCGTGACGCACGTGCCCTACCCCAACCCCTACCGGCCGCTGTTCGCGGGCGCCGATCAGGGCCGCGCGGTACTCGACTACATCGAGATGCTGTTCCAGAGCAACCTGCCGCCGGGCGAAGTCGCCGCGATCGTGGTCGAGCCGATCCAGGGCGAGGGCGGCTATCTGGTGCCGCCCGACAGCTTCCTCCCCGGGCTGCGCGCCCTGTGCGACCGCCACGGCATTCTCCTCATCTTCGACGAGGTGCAGTGCGGCATCGGGCGCACCGGCAAGATGTTCGCGAGCCAGCACTGGGGTGTGTCGCCGGACATCATGACCCTCGCCAAGGGCCTCGCCTCGGGTCTGCCGATGGGACTCGTCGTCGCCCGGCGCACGCACATGGAGAAGTGGAAGCGCGGCGCGCATGGCAACACCTTCGGCGGCAATCCCGTGTGCTGCGCGGCGGCGCTCGCGACGCTCGAGCTCGTCGAGCGCGAGTACTGCGCCAACTCCGCCGCCGTGGGCGAGTATTTCCTCGCCCGCCTGCGCGAGCTGCAGCAGCGCTTCCCCTGCATCGGCGAGGTGCGCGGCAAGGGACTCATGCTCGGCATGGAGCTGGTGACGGACCGCGCCAGCAGGAAGCCGGCCAAGGCGCTGTGCGAGGCGGTGCTGACGCGCGCCTTCCATCATGGGCTGCTGTTGCTCTCGTGCGGCCAGAGCACCGTGCGTTTCATCCCGCCGCTCATGATCAGCCGCGCGCACGTCGACGAGGCGCTGACGCTGCTCGAGCCGGCGCTGAATGAAGCGCTGGCGTCGGTCTGAAGGAGCCGCGCATGTCGGGAAGCACCGCCGAGCAGCCGCGCGCCCTGGGGCTCCTCATGTGCACCGCACTGGTCGTGGGCAACACGATCGGCGTGGGCCTCTTCATGCTGCCGGCCTCGCTCGCCCCCTACGGTCTCAACGCCGTGCCGGCCTGGCTGATCACGACCATCGGCTGCGTCTTCGTCGCCTGGGTTTTCGCCGGGCTGGCACGCGCGTTTCCGCAGGCCGACGGGCCGTACGCCTATTCGAGCCGTGCCCTGGGTCACGGCGTCGCCTTCGTCATCATGTGGTGCTACTGGATCTCCACCGTCGTAACCAACGCGGTGCTCGCGACCGGCGTGGTCGGCTACCTGTCCTCCTTCCTGCCCGGGCTCGCGACCAACCACCTCGCGGCCGCCGTGACGGCGATGGCCCTGGTGTGGCTGTTCGTGGCGATCAACGTCCGCGGGGTGCGCGCCGCCGGCTGGGTGCAGGTGTGGAGCACCGTGCTGAAGCTCCTCCCGCAGGTCGGGATCGTGGCGCTCGGGCTATGGGCGTTCTTCGCACCCCACGAGACCTCGCCGGTGCAGCTGCCGACGACGCCCATCTCCATGAGCGGGGTGATCGCGGCATCGACCCTCGCCCTCTATGCAATGCTCGGCGTGGAGAGCGCCGCGATGCCCGCCGGCCGGGTATGCGATCCGGGCCGCACGATCCCGCGCGCCACGTTCATCGGTACGCTGACGGTCGCGCTCGTCTCCATCTGCGTCTCGCTGATCCCGATGCTGCTGATCCCCCAGGGCGAGCTCGCGGCCTCGAGCGCGCCGTTCTCGGACCTGTTCGCGCGCTTCCTGGGTCCCGCCTCGGGCAAGCTCCTCGCCGCCTTCGTGATCGTCAGCGGCCTGGGCTGCCTCAACGGCTGGACGCTGATCCTGGGCGAGCTGACCGTGAGCTTCGCCCGCCACGGCGGCTTTCCGCCGGCCCTGGGTAAGTTGAACGCGCACGGTGCGCCGACGCGCGCCTTCGTGGTCACCGCCGTCCTCGCGAGTCTCATGCTGCTGACGAGCTCCAGCGATTCGACCGCGGGCGCTTTCACCTTCCTCGAGCTCGTCGTCACCGCCTCCAACCTGCCGGTGTATTTCGGCTGTGCGATCGCGGTGCTGATCCTGTGGCGCCGCGGTGAGCTCGGCCGGCTCGGGCCCCGCGAGTCGCGCTGGCTGGCAGCCGCGGTCCTGGCGACCGTCTACTGCGTCTGGGTCTCGATCGGCCTCGGCGGCAAGTCGCTCCTCTGGGCGCTGGTCCCTTGCGCCATGGGCGTGCCGGTTTACTGGTGGTACGCCATCGTGCGGCGGCCCGCGCTCGCGACCTGAAGAGGATCACCGCATGTCGCTTCGGGTCATAGTCTCTCTGGCAGTGGCGGTGATGCTCGCGGTCAGCACGGGCGCGGCCGGCGCCACCGAGCCGGCGGCGCACAAGCCCCGCGCGCGTGACCTGGGCGTGCCCTTCGACGGCACGCCTGGCCCGCTCAATGCGATCACCGACATCGACGGCGTCCTGGTCGGCCACACGACGCTCATCGCGGGTGACGGCAAGCTGGTCGTCGGCCAGGGGCCGATCCGCACCGGTGTCACGGCCGTGCTGCCGCGCGGCTCGGCTTCCATGCAGCGCTTCTCCTTCGCGGGCTGGTACTCCCAGAACGGCAACGGTGAGATGACCGGCACGACCTGGGTCGAGGAGTCCGGCTTCCTCGAAAGTCCGGTGCTCATCACCAACACCCACAGCGTCGGCGTGGTGCGCGATGCGGTGATAGCCTGGCGCGTCGCGCACGGTCCGCCCGATGCCACCGACTCCTGGTGGTCGCTGCCGGTGGTCGCCGAGACCTGGGACGGCTGGCTCAACGACATCAACGGCTTCCACGTCAAGCCCGAGCACGTGTTTCACGCGCTCGACAGCGCCCATGGCGGACCGGTCGAGGAAGGCGCCGTGGGCGGCGGCACCGGCATGATCTGTAACGGCTTCAAGGGCGGCATCGGTACCTCCTCGCGCAGGCTCAGCGACAAGGACGGGGGCTACACGGTCGGCGTGCTGGTTCAGTGCAACTACGGGGTGCGACGCAACCTGCTCATCGCAGGTATTCCCGTGGGCCGGGAGATCGAGAGCGAGGACCCCTACGCCTTCGTGCCCGCGGACCTCGCCGAGCGCGGCTCGATCATCGTGGTGGTCGCGACCAACGCGCCGCTCCTGCCACATCAGCTGAAGCGTATCGCCCGGCGTGTATCGCTCGGCCTCGGCCGCACCGGCAGCATCGCCGGCAACGGCTCCGGCGACATCTTCATCGCCTTCTCGACCGCCAACGCTGCGGCCAGCGACCTCGGCCACGTCGTCGACCTCAGGATGCTGCCGAACGACTCCATGGACCCGCTGTTCGCCGCGACCGTGCAGGCCACCGAGGAGGCGATCGTCAACGCCATGGTCGCCGCCACCGACATGACCGGAATCGATGGTCATCACGTGAGGGCGCTGCCGCACGATGAGCTGCGAGCCGTGCTCGCAAAGTACCAGCGCCTCGTCAGGTAGGCTTCAGATGGAAATGAGGCTCAGCTTGCGGCACGCGGGGCACTTGACCACCTGAGGAAGCTCCAGCTCGAACCAGGAGCGGCCACAGTCGCAACGCATCTGGTAACAGCGTTGCACACTGACTCTGCCCCACTCCTCCTCATGGACCTCGATCCCGTTATCCGTTTCAGTCTGCGCAGGCGCGCTCAGGCGCACTTGTCCACCGAGTCTGGCCAGGTCGCCGGGGTCGATGGCTGGTTGCTTCACGACCTCACATTAGGACCCCTCCGGCGAATGTCAATGTGCCGTGTGGAAGGCCACGGCACCGGTTGCGCCGACGCTCGCTCGCATACGCGAGACAGCACTGCCGTCATTCGTCTTCGATGTCGTCTGTCAGCACGGCTTTGCGGCGGGAAATGAAGTCGAGCATCGCCTCGTCCTGTGCGGGGTCGATGCCCGGATCCTGGTAGTCCGCGAGCATCCTCTTCCACACGCGGTTGGCGCGCTGCTCTGCGGTGAGGTTCCCTTCGAGCGTCCACTGCTCATAGGAAGAGTAATCGGCGATCGTCGATTGATAGAATGCGGACTCGAAATTGGCCAGGGTATGTGCGCAGCCGAGAAAGTGGCTGCCGGGCCCGACCTCACGGATGGCGTCCAGTGCCTGGCCCCGCTCCGACAGGTCCATGCCCTGCGCCAGCATCTGCATCATGGCGCACTGGTCGGCATCCATGACGAACTTCTCGTAGCTCGCCACCAGACCGCCCTCGAGCCAGCCGGCCGCGTGGGTTACCAGGTTGACCCCGGCCAGCAGGCTCGGCAGCAGCGTATTGGCGCTTTCATACGCCGCCTGGGCGTCGGCCGCCTTGGATGAGCACAGCGAGCCGCCGCTGCGGCACGGCAGCCCGAGACGTCGCGCGAGCTGCGCGGTGGCGAAGATCATCTGTGTGGCCTCCGGCGTCCCGAAGGTCGGAGCTCCGGTGCGCATCGAGATCGCGCCCACGAATGATCCGAGGATCACCGGCGCACCCGGGCGCACCAGCTGAGTGAGCGCCATGCCGGCGAGCGTCTCGGCCAGAATCTCGGCCAGGCAGCCCGCAGGCGTCACCGGCCCCATTGCACCGGCAAGCACTGCCGGAACCACGATCGTCCCCTGATTGTGGCTGGCGAACTGCCGCAGGGCGGCCAGCATCCGTCCGTCGTAGACCAGAGGGGAGTTGGAGTTGATGTTGCCGAGGACCACGGGGTGCGTGTCGAGGTATTGCGGCCCAAAGAGCGTCTGCGCCAGGGCAACGGCATCGGCGGCGTGGCCGCCGGTCTCCGGCGTCGCCTCGCAACCCTGATCCGACCAGCGGAAGAAGGCGTACTGCACATCGAGATGCCGCTTGTTCGGCGGGATCTCCATCGGCTCGCACATGCAGCCGCCCGAGAAGTGGATTGCGGGCGCCATGTGCGCGAGCTTGATGAAGTTCTCGAGGTCCGCCAGCGTGCCGTAGCGACGGCCGCGCTCGATGTCACTGACGAAGGGCGGCCCGCCCACCGGGGAGAACACCGTCGCATCGCCGCCGAAGCGAACGTTGCGCTGGGGATTGCGCGCGTACAGCGTGAACTCCGAGGGAGCGGTAGCCAGCAACCGGCGCGCCATGCCCCGCGGGATGTGGACGCGCTCGCCCTGTACGTCCGCGCCCGCTGCACGCCACAGCTCGAGGCTCTGCGGGTCGCGCCGGAACTCGACGCCGATTTCCTCGAGGATGGTCTCCGCGTTCCCCTCGATGACCTCGACCGCCTCAGTGCTCAGCAGCTCGACGGGCGCCAGGCGGCGGCGGATGTACGCATACTTGGCCGCCGGCGCCCGCGCCCGGGCTCGCCGGCTTTCCCTCCCGGGGCGCGCCGAGCCGGCGGGTCCGCTCATCGCCGGGCCCGGTCGGTCGAGGAGCGCCCCGCGCCTGCATCCGGCTGAGCGGCGAGGATCGCCCGCCAGTTGATGATCGCATTCCACAGCATGCGCTGATCGCCGCGGTTGAGATCGCGGTGCAGCGGGTTGAAGTTGAATGCAATGACGTGGCCCGCTCCTGCGGGCATATCGAGGATTGCGGGGCGGCCGATGAGGTTCTCCTCGCCCCACGCCTGGCCGCTGACGACGAACGGTGCGCCGTCGCGGTCGCCCCATTCGAGCACCACGCCACTGCGATCGACGGGACCGTCGAGGCAGGTAGTGCAATACGCCATGCGCAGCCAGCGGCGTGGCAGCGAGTAGAGCGGGAAATTCTGCCGGAATACCCAGGTGCGCGCCGCGTAGCCGTAGGCGATCGGGTGCTCGGGCCGCGCGAAGCTGACCCGCACGTGCGAGCCCGGTGTCCGGGTCACGGCGGACTGGGAGGCCGCCGCCGAAGCCGCGCCGCCTCCCTGGGTGCTGCGCGGCACGCCGCCGGACTCGCGGCGCACGCCGCGCACCATGCCGCCCTCGAGCGGCAGCATGGAGCCGCTGCCGAGCGTGATCAGCAGGCCCCCCGAGTCGACGAAGCGCTCGAGCTCGGCGAGGCCGCCGTAGCCGATGCCGCCCGTGATGTCCCCGGACTCGGCCGGAGAGCCGAAGGCGGGCGTTGCGCTGGTCTTTCTGAACGGCATGGGCCCCCAGGACTTCGGGATCCCCTGGATCTGCTCGGCGAGCTCGAGATCGACGTGGCCGTAGAGCAGCACGTCGTACTTGTCGCGCAGTTTGCCGGCGCGAATGTCCTCGTCGCGCACGTATACATAAGGAATGTGCCGCTGATCGAGCGAGTAGCGCGCCCAGCCGATCGTGTCGGTGTCCGCCCACGGCACCCACAGCCCGAGGCGCGGCACCGGTGCATCGTGGCGCGCCACCTCCGGCGCCGCCGCCAGGCTCGCGAAATCGAGCCCGAGCGCGGCAGCCGTGTCGCGCACCGCCGCCACCAGGCCCGGCTGCGGTCCGAGAATCCACGCGCCCGCCGCATATGGATGGTTCGCGAGCGTGAACGCCCGCTCGGCGATTGCCACCTTGAAGCGCGCCAGCCGGTAGCGCGCCTCGAGCAGGCTCTCCTGCCCAGTGTCCTCGAGCACGAACACCGGACCCTCGCCCGCGACCGCACCCTGGGGCTGCGGCGCCTCGTGCAACGACTGGAGCTTGAGCTCACGCACCCGGCCGTCGGCCGTCGCCACCGCCGCGAGGTGATAGTTGACGGGCAGAGCCCAGGAGATGTCGTCGTAGGCCTCGCCGGCATCCTTCGGATATTGCTGCGGGGCCAGCAGGTCGACCGCGTAGTCGCGGTACGGCTGGTCGAGCCGCACCACGTAAGTGCCGGCGGCGAACGTGCCCTCATTGAGAGTGAACTGCGCGGGGGCGCGCTGCACCTCGATGCCCTGCGCGAGCAGCCGCGCGACCAGCTGCGCGACCCGCGCCGGATCGCCCTGCCCGTCCGGAATCAGGAAGCCGACGGGCGGCTGCTCGAGCCCGCGGTGGTAGGAGTGCAGGCCCTTCAGGTAATAGTTGCGCAACAGCTGCTGCGACTGCTGCGCCACGTCATCGAGCGCCGCGAGCAGCGCCGTCTCGTTGTAGTTGACGTTGTCGCGCGCCGACCAGGAAAAAGTCCCCTGCGCCGGCGCCGGCAGGGGGCGGTACCATTCGACCGAGGTCTCCTGGCTCGGCTGCCGCGGGACGAGCGTCTCGGCGCTGCCGTTGCCGAAGGTCTCGTAGCCGCGCCCGTCGGCGTTGTGATTGGTGGCGATGGCATCGAGATAAAGATGAGCGAAGTCGTCGCCGAAGTTCCAGGTCCATACCCCCGGCATGCCGAGGCTGGTGAGTGTCTGCACTTCGTGGAAGCTGAGCTCGAGACGCTCGTCGTAGGTGAGCGTGTCGACGTGCTCGTTGATGGGCCCGGTGCCGTTCCAGGTCACGAGCAGCGCCACGCTCTCGTGCAGATCGTGGATCACCTGCGGATGCCACGCCCACATCATGCGGAACACCGCCTGCGTGGTCGCGTGCACCTGCTGGTGCGCGTCGCGGTTGATGTCGACGTAGGCGTACTTCGACCAGTACGGCGGCGCCTGCCGCGGCAGGTGCGCGAGGTCCGTCTTGCCCCTGAGGTAGCGGTAGAACCACTCGACCTGCTTGTCGCGGCCGTCGGGATTGCAGACCGGGTTCACGAGCACCACCAGCTTCTCGCGGATGCGCCGGATCAGCGGCTGCTCCGAGACCGCGAGGCGATAGGCGAGCTCGAGCGCCGACTCGGTCGAGCCGCTCTCATCGGAGTGCAGCCCGGCGTTGATGTAATAGATCGGCCGCGCGGCGGCGATCAGCTGCTCGGCGGCCGCGGCGTCGGTGCGGCGCGGGTCGGCCAGCGCCGCCGTCGCCGCCTTGAGCCGCTCGAGGTCGCGAATCCCCTGCTCGTCGGCGATCGCCAGCAGCACGATGTCGCGGCCCTCCTCCGAGCGGCCGATGGTGAAGAGGCGCACGCGGGGCGAGGAGCCGGCGAGCGCACGCGCGTAACCGTAGGCCGCGGCGGAGTCGACCAGCTCACCCGGCGCGCCGGGGATGCGGTGCCAGAAGGCACGCGGCGACACCACGCTCGCGGAGGCGGGCAGATAGCTGACCCAGGGCGAGCTGAAGCGCCCCTCGGTGGTGGCGCGTGCGATCTCTTCGATCGAGCCGGGCTCGGCGCTGTCGGGTGCCGTCGAAGTCTGCGCTGCGAGCAGCCCCGGAGCGAGCGCCAGCACGGTCAGCAGCACGAGCCTCTTGTTGCGCATGAGCTCTTCACCTCACCTGCGACCGCGTGGCCGCGGACGCGGGTCAGTATAGCGCCCTTCTCTATTGAACAATCGATCAACTAGAGGCAGACTGCCCCGATGCCCCGCAACCCGCGCTACGACCCGCTGTTCGAGCCGGTGAGGATCGGGCCGGTCACCGCGAGCAACCGCTTCTACGCCGTGCCGCACGCCGCCGGCATGACCAACTCCATGCCGCACATGCGCGCCGCCTTCCGCGGCATGAAAGCCGCGGGCGGCTGGGGCGTGGTGTGCAGCGGCTACGTGTCGATCGATCCGGGCTCGGACGACGCTCCCCTGCCCTACGCGACGCTCTGGGACGATGACGACGTGCGCTCCCATGCGCTGATGACCGACGCCGTCCACGGCCACGGCGCGCTCGCCGGCATCGAATTGTGGCACGGCGGCGGCTCGGTGATGAACCGCCTGACCCGCCTGCCCACGATGTCGCCCTCCGGCACCTCCTGGATGGCGACGCACGTCAACTTCATGGGCAACCAGCGGCCGCGCGTCATGGACACGCACGACATCCGCGCGCTCCTCGCGCAGCAGGGCGCGGCGGCGCGCCGCGCCCGGCAGGCGGGCTTCGACATCGTCTATGTCTATGCCGGCATGGGATATCTGCCCTACGAGTTCCTGCTGCCCGAGTGGAACCAGCGCTCCGATGCCTACGGCGGCAGCGTCGCCAACCGCGTGCGGATCGTGCGCGAGCTTCTGGAGGTCACTCACGAGGCCGTCGGCGGCCGGTGCGCGGTGGCGCTGCGGATCAGCCTCGAGGAGCTGCGTGCGCGGCCGAGCGACACCGCCCCTTCCGAAGCGCACGAGGTCGTGGGACTGCTCGGGGATCTCCCGGACCTGTGGGACGTCAAGATGGACTCCTCGCCCACCGACTGTCCGCCTTCGCGTTTCGCCGCCGAGGGCTCGCACGAGCCGGTCATCGACTTCGTGAAGAAACTGACATCGAAGCCCGTGGTCGGAGTCGGGCGCTTCACCTCCCCCGACACCATGGTGAGCCAGGTGCGCCGCGGCGTGCTCGACCTGATCGGTGCCGCGCGCCCCTCGATCGCCGATCCGTTCCTGCCACTGAAGATCGACGAGGGACGCGAGAGCGAGATCCGCGAGTGCATCGGCTGCAACATCTGCATCTCGAGCTGGCACGACGGCGTACCGGTGCGCTGCACGCAGAATCCCACCGCCGGTGAGGAGTGGCGCCGCGGCTGGCATCCCGAGCGCACGCCAAAGGCGGCGAGCGCGGCGTCGGTGCTGGTGGTCGGGGCCGGGCCCGCAGGACTTGAGTGCGCGCTGTGGCTCGGCCGGCGCGGCTACGCGGTGAGCGTCGCGGAGGCGGCCGACGACATCGGCGGGCGGCTGCGCTTCGAGACGCGGCTGCCCGGTCTCGGCGCCTGGGGACGGGTGGTCGACTGGCGCCGCGGGCAGCTCGAACGGCTCACCAACGTCAACATCTACCGCGGCAACCGCCTCTCGGCGGACGAGATTCTCGAGCTCGGGTGTGCCCACGTCGCGCTCGCCACCGGCTCGCGCTGGGCGCGGCTGTTGTATTCGCCGCTCGAGCTCGCGACGGGCATGCTGGAGGCTCCCGGCGTGCTGACGCCGGATGACCTCGCCGCCGGCGCCGCGGTCGCCGGCCCGGTCGTCGTCTACGACTTCGACAACTACTACATGGGAGGCGTGCTCGCGGAACACCTCGCTCGGGGCGGACACGCGGTAAGCTACGTGACGCCGGCAGGTCATGCCTCGGCGTGGACCATCATGAGCAACGAGCAGCCACAGGTGCATCGCGCGCTGTTCTCCGCAGGTGTAGCGCTGCACACGCTGTCGCGCGTCACCGCCTTCGCAGAAGGGGCCGTGACGCTCGCCAACCAGTTCACGAATGAGGAGAGGCAGCTTCCCTGCCGCTCGCTGGTGATCGTCGGTGCGCGCTTCGCCAACGACGCCCTGCACCGGGAGCTCGGCACGCGGGCCGGGGAGCTCGCGGCCGCCGGCATCCGCTCCGTCACCCGCATAGGGGACGCGCTCGCACCCGGCGCCATCGTGCACGCCGTCTACAGCGGCCACCGCTATGCACGCGAGCTGGACGCCGATCCCGCCCAGCTCACCTTGCGGCGCGATGCGCCGCTGCCGGGACAGTCATGACCGCCTCGCCGTGACCGGCTCGCCGGCCGCCGCAGTCCCGCTCCGCGCGCCGCCGCGCATGCCCGTGCGCTGGAAGATCTTTGGCTTCATGTTCGCCTTCGGCGTGTTCGCCTACTTACAGCAGAAGGGCCTGTCGGTGGCGGCGCTGCGGATGATGCCGGAGCTCGGGCTCACGCAGCAGCAGATCGGCTGGCTGCAGGCCGCCTTCATCGCCGGCTACAGCCTCATGCAGTTCCCGGGTGGGCTCCTCGGTCAGCGCTTCCGCCCCCGCCTGGTGTTCGCAGTGCTCGGATTCGGCGCCTGTGCGGCGGCGTTGGTCGTGCCGCTCGCGCCGCTCGCGCTCGCAGGTGCGCCACTCTTCCTGACACTGCTCCTCGGGCGCTCGCTGCTCGGCGCGCTGCAGGCGCCGATATTTCCGGTCACCAACGGGGTATTCGAGGCGTGGTTTCCGCCGGAGAAGTGGCCGCTGGTCCAGGGCCTGGCGAGCGCCTGCCTCGGGGTCGGGCTGGCGGTGACGGCACCGCTGGTTGCGAATCTCATGGTGGCATCCAGCTGGCAGCGGGCGCTGCTGTGGACAAACCTGCCGATGCTGATCCTCGCCCTGCTGTGGACCTGGTACGGCCGCAACACCCCGGCCGAGCATCCTGCCGTGGGCGCGCAGGAACTCGCCGAGATCGGCGCGCGCGCGGCGATTCACCACGAGTTCTCCTGGCCGCGCGTGGGACGGCTGCTCCTCAACCACGACGTCCTGGCGCTGACCTTCTCCTACATCTGCGCCAACTACGTCTTCTATTTCATCGCCGACTGGTGCTTCCTCTACCTCGTGCAGGAGCGGCATTTCGCGACCCTGGAAGGCGGCTGGCTGGCCGCGGCGCCCGCCGCGGT
>DAHUXE010000135.1 GCA_027307325.1 Gammaproteobacteria bacterium
GCCGCGGCGCGCTCGCGCCGCGCCGAGCGCAGCATCGACAGCGCGGCGTACACCACCACGAAGGTAATGAGCCAGCGGATCGGCTTGACCGAATCGTGCTTCAGGACGTAGTTGAGGATCGAAAACGCCGCGGGCACGCCCACCAGGCTGCCGAGGGTCAGTCCGAGTGAGGCGACGTGCGAGAAGCGGCCGGAGCGGAAGAACCCGAGGCTTGCCACCGGCTGCAGCAGGCCGTCGCTCGCCATCATGATGGGGTACGCCGCGATCGGCGCCATGCCGAGCAGCGACAGCAGGATCATGAGCGGCGCGTAGTTGCCGATGCCGACGCACATCAGCGCCCCGAGCACGAAGCTGACGGTGACTGCGAGGGGAAACTTCCAGCCGGCGAGACCCAGGGCGGTACCTCCCGCGGGGAACGCGCCGAGGTTGCTCATGGCGAAGAAGCCGGCCGCCAGCAGCAGAGCGACGCCCATGAACAGCTGAATCGAGCGCCGCGGCATGCGGCTCACCACACCCGCCCCGAGCCACGCCCCGGCCGCGGAGCTCACCACCATGGCGGCGAGCAGCGCCGGCTGGACCGCCACGACCGAGATCAGGAGGAAGGTCTCGAGGAAGGCCGCGGGATTGAGGCCCACGTTGAGCGTGCCCGGAATCAGCTCGTCCGCGACCTTGCCGCGAAACTTGAGCAGCGCCGTGGTCGGCGCGAACGATCCGATCCCGAGCGTATCGAGGAAGGTCGTGAGAGCGCCGATGGCTGCGTCCGCCAGCTGTGGACGGCCGGTGAGTCCGTGGCGCCGCATCGCCACCAGCCAGCCGACGACGAACGCGGCATTCACCAGGACGAGTACCGCAAGTACGCCTTTGGTCAGGTCCAAGACGATCCCCCCCGCAGCCTCGCCTGCACGCGCGCGAGACCATCGACCGCACGCAGATACTGAATCGCCGCCCGCGCGGCGAAGCTGCTCACGCGGTGGAAGGGTATCGGCCGCACCGGAGTGACCGGGAAGGCGAGCTCCGCGTCGGACATGCCTAGCGTGCGCTGCGCCAGCAGCCGCCCCATCAGAGTCGCCATCGCGACTCCGCGGCCATTGTAGCCGAGACCGGCGAGCAGGCCCGGCGCGAGCTCGTGAAGGTGCGGCAGGTGATCGCGCGTCATGGCGACCAGACCTCCCCAGTGATATTCGAAGGCGACGCCGGCGAGCTGCGGGTAGATCTCGCGCACCGCCCGGTAATGGTGGCGGCAGGAGCGGGGCCCGGGAAGCTGCCCGAAGGTCCCGCGCGCTCCGAGCACCAGCCTGCCGGCGGCATCGAGGCGAAAGTAGCGCAGCAGGTGCCAGGTGTCGGAGGCCGCCTGGCCGCCGGGGAGAATCTGCGTCCGCTGCGCGGGCGTGAGCGGCGCGGTCGCCACCTGGAAAGACGGCACGGTGATGATGCTCCGGCGCAGCGCACCGAGGAGCTCGCCGCTGTAGGCGTTGGTTGCAAGGATCACCGTCGCAGCGGTGACGTTGCCGGTCGGCGTCTCGATCTGCCACTCGCGCGGCGCGTGGCGCAGCCGCACCGCTGGCGTATGCACGCAGATCTGTCCGCCGCCGCGCACCACTGCACGCGCGAGGCCCCGCAGGTAGGACAGCGGCTGCACGGTGCCGCCGCGGCGGTCGAGCAGCCCGCCGCAGTAGCGCGGCGATCCGGTGAGCAATCCCACCTCACGCGCGCCCAGCAGCTCGACCGCCGCGCCGCGCCGCTGCCACTGCGCGACCCGCGCGGCGAGCAGCGCCAGCGCCGCTGCGGAAGTGGCTGGCTGGATCCAGCCGCTGCGGGCGGCATCGCAACCGATGCCGTGGCGGTCGATGAGCTCGAACACCAGGTCGGGTCCGGCGGCGACGCTCGCCACCAGCCGTGCGCCGCGCTCGGGCCCAAACAACTCCTCGAGAGCCTCCGGGTCGGTCTTCAACCCCGGAATCACCTGCCCGCCGTTCAAGCCGGAGGCGCGCTCGCCCAGCGCCTTCGCCTCGAGCACCAGCACGGCGCGGCCCGCCGCGGCGAGGTGCAACGCCGCCGACAGCCCCGTGTAGCCCGCACCGATGATCGCGACGTCGGCGCGCCTCGCGCCAGCGAGTGGCGTGAGTGCGGGAGCTGCGGTCGCGGTCGCGGACCACAGCGACTGCGGCGGCGCAGCCGGCATTGCCCTTCCCCCTATCGCTGATCGATTATTGAGCTTCGAGCCTGCGGTCGGCGCCGGGACTCTATAGGCAGCGCGCCGCGCCGGTCAAACAAACGCGTCGCCCGCACGCTGCAGCGCACCTTCCGCCTCGGCCGCCGTTGTGCCAGACTTCTACGCGGCTGCGAGTTGCTGAGGGGGGCCGATGCAATCCTTTCCGCGTTGGACAGCGGCGCTCGGCCTCGCGCTGGCGAGCACCGCGCCGTGCGCCACGCCGGCACCGCCCCCGCCCCTGCCCACCGAGCATCTCACGGTCGAGAAGCTGCCGGCGCCGGGGCCGCACTGGGTCTACCTGGTCGACTACGCGTTCGACAACGAAATCGACGGGCGCGTTTATCTCTACGACGGCGACGCGCATCGCCGCCTCGGTCAGATCGATGCCGGCTTCAATCCGGGATTCGCGCTGTCGCCCGATGGGACCACGAGTGCCGTCGCCACCACGTACTTCGCGCGCGGCGGCCACGGCGCGCGCACCGACGTGGTGGAGTTCACCGACACTGCGACGCTCACGACGAGCCGCGAGATCGTGCTGCCGCCCAAGCGTCTGCACGCCGTCCCCACGCTGTTCAACGTTGCCTACAGCAGCGACGGGCGCTTCCTCTACGTGTCCTACGTAACCCCGGCCGCCTCCTTCGGCGTACTGGATCCCGCCAAAGGCACGGTGCTCGCCGAGATCGATACCGCCGGGTGCATGCTCGTGATCCCCTCGGGTCCGAACCGCGTGTCCTCGCTGTGCGAGAGCGGCCGGATCCTCACCGTGTCGCTCGACGCACAGGGTCACGAAGCCGCACGCAGCATGTCGGCGCCGTTCTTCGACGCGGACCGTGACCCGGTGTTCGTGCAAGGCATTGCGACCGCGCGCGGTTTTGCTTTTCTCTCGTTCCTCGGCCAGGTCCACGAGGTCGACTTGAGCGGCGCCGAGCCCGTGTTCGCACCCCCCTGGCCGCTGATCGGCGCCAGCGAACCGGGGTGGCGCCCGGGCGGCGAGCAGGTGGGCGCGATTCATCGCTCAACGGCCAAGCTGTTCGTGCAGATGCACCGCGGCGGGGAAGGCACGCACAAGGACGGCGGCACCGAGCTGTGGGTGTTTGACCTCGCGAGTCACACACGTGTGGCGCGCTGG
>DAHUXE010000138.1 GCA_027307325.1 Gammaproteobacteria bacterium
AACGCCGCTCGCCCCGATGCTCGACCCACGCCGCCGCCCCGGCGCCGGCGAGCTCGACGGCGTCGCGCTCGGGGTAGTGCAGGAGGCGCAGCGTCGAGAGACCGCGGTGGAAGGCAGCGTCGAAGTGCTGCTCCGGCAGCCCGAGATTCCGCGCCACCGATTGCATGAGCGCGCGCGACACCCGCTCCATCGCCGCGTAGTAGCCCGCCGCCGCGGCCCGCCAGCCTGGCAGGTCTGCCTCGTGCGGCAGCGGCGTCGGCTCGCGCAGCGGGTCGTCGGCTCGGACCACGCACGCTCCGTAGACCAGGTCGGGCCCCAGATCGATGCCCTCCTTCGCCGTGACGTTGCCGGGCTGCAGCGGGAAGAACCCGCGGTAGACGTTGGGGTTGGCGGGCGCGAACTTGCGCCGCCACAGCCGGCGAAGCGCGGTGGCATCGAGGGTAAAGATCCGCAGCAGCGCCGCGCGTGCCTCGGGTCCGAGCGGCGCGTGCGGCGCGAGCCCGACGACGCTCAGGAAGCCGATGCCGGCCGCGGCGGCCGCTATGTCGCGGTCGGCCGCCTCGCGCGCAACGCCCGCCGCGCCGAAAAGAGCGGAAACATCGATGGTGGGAACCATGGGCGGCGATCCTACACCGCTGCCGCACGGCAAGGCGGCGGTCCGGCCGCCGCGAGGATCAGGCCGCGCCGGCGCTGCGTCCGGGCACGGACTTCAGGGCCTTGAAGCGCCCGGTCGGAGACAGGTCCTCGGCGCGGGTCTGCGCGTTCCACAGGGCGTTACGCCGGGCGACGAACGGGCTCTTCGAGATCTGCTCGAGCGAGCTCGACCTGGCGAACAGGAATCCCTGTCCCGCCACGCAGCCGAGCGCGAGCAGCGCTGCAACCTGCGGCTCGTGCTCGATGCCCTCGGCCACCGTCTCGAGGCCGAGCGTCTCGCCGAGCGTGATGACCGCGCGCGCGAGCTCCGGCCCGGTGTCGCTGTTGGTCAGGCTGCCGACGAACGAACGGTCGATCTTCAGGATGTCGATCGGGAAGCGGTGCAGGTAGGAGAGCGAGGAATAGCCGGTGCCGAAGTCGTCGATGGCGAGCCGTACGCCGAGCGCCTTCAGGGTGTGGAACCGCTCGAGGTTCGCATCGGTGTTGTACATGATGGTGCTCTCGGTGAGCTCGATCACCAGGTTCCCCGCCTCGAGCCCGGACTCGGCGAGCGCCTGCGCCACGTCGTGCTCGAGCTCGCCGTGCTGCATGTGGCGGGCGGAGATGTTCACCGCCAGCCGCAGTCCGGCGCCGCCCGCGATCGAGCGGCGCCAGGCACAGATGTCGCGGCAAGCCTGGCGGAGTACCCAGCGGCCGAGCTTGACGATCTGGCCGGATTCCTCGACCACCTGGATGAAGCGCCCCGGCATGAGGACGCCGGCCTCGGGGTGGCGCCAGCGCACCAGCGCCTCGACACCGAGCAGGCTCTTGGTGCCGAGGTCCACGATCGGCTGGTACTCGAGGAAGAACTCCTGGTTGGCGAGCGCGCGCGAGATATCCGCCTCGAGACGCAGCCGCTCGTGCAGCAGCGCCTGCATCTGCGGCTGGAACGTGACGTGGCGATTCTTGCCGGCAGCCTTGGCGTGGTACATGGCGATGTCGGCGTTGCTGAGCAGCGCTTCCGCGCTCGCCTCGGCGGCGGAGATCGCCACGCCGACACTCGCGCCGACCCGCACTTCGCGGCCGTCCAGCTGGAACGGCACGTTGAGCGTGGCGACCAGCGCATCGGCGACCCGTCCGACCTCGCTCGAGCGCTCGACCCCCTCCATCAGGACCGCGAACTCATCGCCTCCGAGCCGCGCCACGGTGTCGGAGGTGCGCGTGGCCTGCAGCACGCGGTGCGCCACCGCCTGCAGCAGCCGGTCGCCGGCGTCGTGTCCGAGGGAATCGTTGATGTTCTTGAAATTGTCGAGATCGAGGAACATCACCGCGAGGCAGTTGGGGCCGCGCTCCGCCAGGGTGAGCGCGTGCTGCACCCGGTCGCGGAACAGGTTGCGGTTGGCGAGCATGGTGAGCGGGTCGTGGAAGGCGAGCTGCCGCAGCTGCTCCTCGAGCGCCTTGCGCTCGCTGATGTCGCGGAAGTTGAGCGCCAGGCCCTGCACCGCCGGGTCCTGCGTCAGGTTGCTGCCGACGGTCTCGACGACATAGCGCTTGGCGCCGCGCTCCACCCGCAGCTCCACCGGCCCGACCGTGCCCGCGGGCGTCGCGGCCACCTCGGCGAGGAACGCACGCAGCTTCTCCCCGTCTTCGCCCGCCCACAGATCCGGCAGGCTTCTGCCGGTGATCTCCGCGGGAGTGAGCCCCAGCGTGCGCTCCGATGCCGGGGACGCGAAACGCGCCACGCCGTCGGCGCCCACGATCATGATGACGTCCGAAGCGTTGGCGATGAGGGAGGCGTAGCGGTCCTCCACCATGCGCGCGGCGCGCTTCTCGCGCACCAGCGCATCGCCCCGCAGCACGACGCTCTGCCGCACCATGAGCAGCAGCGTCAGCGCGAACACCACCATGATCATCATGTTGGCCGGCCCGCTCGCGTCGCCGCCGCTCAGGTAAACCAGCATGAGGAACGCCGCCAGCATCGCCGCATAGGGGAGGCCGCGCGCCAGCACGTCCGCGTTCTGCGAGGTCGCCGGCGCCGGCGCCGCCATCCACTTTATCTGCACGCGCGCCGCCGCCACGATCGGCACGTACCACACCAGGTACATGACGTCGGCGGTGTCGCCGGGCAGGTAGTAGCCGCGCATCTTGGCAAGCGACCAGACGATGTCGCCGGCGAAGCTGGTGGCGAAGCCGGTGAGCAGCAGCAGCGGCACGCGCTGCCCGCCGAGGTTCCCCGAGCCGGTGAGCAGCAGCACGCCGAGCATGAGCAGCAGCACGCAGTCGAGCGTCAGGTAGGTCTGGCTCAGCACCTGCTTGAGCACCGAGGCCTCGTGCTGCTGCGCCGCCGGATGCAGCACCAGGAACCAGAAGAAGGCGCCGAAGCCCACCGCGAAGATGGTCGCGTCCATCGAGAGCTGAATCCACGGCACGCGCACCGCGGCCGCGCGGATCAGGAAGATCGCCGCAGCCGGCATCGCCAGGTAGAAGCCAACGTAGAAAAAGTCAGCCGGACCCGGCAAGGGATCGACGCCGAGAAGCCAGGACGTGACACCGGTGCATTCGCCGAGAAAGTACAGCCCGAGCGCGCAGGTCAGTGAGATCCAGGCGCGGCGCAGATTGCCGGTGGGCGCGTAGCGCGCCGTGATCGCGCAGGCGACGACGGCCGAGAGCGAGGCAGGCAGCGCCCACATGAGTCCGGCGTAGTGCCTGATGTTCGGGCCGCCAACGCCGGTGAGCATGAGCACGGCACCCGCGGTGCTGTAGACCACCAGCCCGGCGAACAGTCGTTCGACCGAGCGGGGAGCCGCACTGAGGCGTTGCGTCTGCGCTGCTGCTTCTGTTGTGTCCACGACCGATCTTGGTATCGCTAAAGGCGCCCGGGCCGAGGCGTCCTGCCTCTGGTCAAAGTGTCGGCCCCCCGCGGCTAAATTTGAGGCCAAATCGCTCCGGCGGCCAGAAGGAAAATCTGCCTGCGTGACACAGTTCACTTAACAATAAGAGGAACCCCGCAGCCGGTTCGGCTGCGGGGAGCGGCGCGGGACCTCAAGGCGGGTACCGCTTCAGGGATACTTGCTCTCGACCACCCCGCGCACCGGCTCGGTGTCGTAGACCAGGACGATCGACTCGATCTTGCCGCTCGCGCGGTCGAAGTTGAACACGTCGGCGCAATCGAAGGCGACGTGCGAGCCGTCCTTGAGCGTCCAGTCGTAGAGGTAGTACGCGACCGCCCGCAGGTGTCCCTCGGCGCTCACCAGCACGTCATGCACGGTGAGCCGCGAGCCCTTCGAGGCGCTCGCCACCTTCGCCACGTAGGCCCGTACCGGGAGCTTGCCGAGGAACGGCGACTGTACCCAGCCCTCGGGCACGAACAGGGCCGCGGCGCGCTCGGCATCTCCCGCCTCGAGCGCCGCCAGATACTTGTGCACGGCTTGCTGCATAAATTCCTCACTTGACGATGGCGGCAACCCCCGCCTTGCAGGCGACCTCGTCCTGCGAGCCGGTGCCGCCCGAGCAGCCGATCGCGCCGACGAGCTTCCCGCCCTCGATGAGCGGAATGCCGCCGCGCGAGCCGATCACGCCGTCGAGCGTCATGACGTAGTTGTAGCCGCTCTGCTGAATACCCGTCTCGAACACCCTGGTCTCGCGGCGGAACGTTGCCGACGCCCGCGCCTTGTGCTCGGCGATCTGCACCGAGGCGAGCTGCGCTCCGTCCATGCGCTGAAAGGCGACCAGGTTCCCGCCCGAGTCGACCACCGCGATGCAGAGCTTCCAGTCGTGCTTGCGGGCTTCGGCAGCGGTCGCGGCGATGGCGGCCATGGCCCGCTCGAGCGGGATGGGCGCTCCGTAGGGAATGTCGAACGGCATCCTGTCGGGAACGTTGTCGAGCGCATAGGGCGCCGGTGCCGCCGGCGGTGACTGCGCTGCGCTCGAGGCGGTGCCCGCCGCGACGCTGGCGAGAAGGACCATGGTCAGTGCGAGCCTCGGGGACATGGTGGTGCTCCTTCTTTTTGCTTGCCGCTCATCGGAAGGCGATGAGCTTGAGGTATCTTACCCCGATGACTGACCTCGCTCTCGGTTTCATCGGCCTCGGCAACGTCGGCGGACAGCTGGCCGGGAACCTGCTGCGCCACGGCGCGGACCTCACGGTGCGGGACCTCGACCCGGACCGCGTGGCGGCGCTGGTGGCGCGCGGCGCCAGGGCCGCCGCCTCCCCGCGCGAGCTCGCCGAGCGCGTCGATCTCGTCATCACCTGCCTGCCCTCCCCGGCGGTTTCCGCGGCGGTGATGGAGGAGCCGGACGGCGTGCTGGCGGGCCTTTCCCCCGGGAAGGTCTGGCTCGAGATGAGCACCACGGACGCCGCCGAGGCACGGCGGCTCGCCGCGCGCGTCGAGGCCCGCGGCGCGAGCGCGCTGGACTGCCCGGTCTCTGGCGGCTGCCATCGCGCCGCGACCGGCAATATCTCGATCTTTGCCGGCGGCAGCCGCGCGGCCTTCGAGCGCGTACTGCCGGTGCTCTCCATCCTCGGGCGGCGGATCCTCTACACCGGACCGGTGGGCTCGGCCTCGGTCCTCAAGGTGATCACCAACTACCTGTGCACGGTGCACCTGGCGGCGCTGGCCGAGGCACTCACGGTCGCCAGGGTCGCCGGCCTCGACCTCAACATGGCTTACGAGGGCATCCGCATTTCCTCGGGCAATTCCTTCGTGCACGAGACCGAGTCGCAGGTGATCCTCAACGGCAGCCGCGACATCAACTTCACCATGGACCTGGTGGTGAAGGACGTCGGCCTGTTCGACGCGCTCGCGCGTGCCCACCACGTCCCGCTCGAGCTCTCGCCGCTGGTCCTGCGGCTGTTCGAGGACGGCGCGCGCCGCTACGGGCCGCGCGAGCACTCGCCCAACATCATCCGCAGGCTCGAGGAAGCCTGCGGGGTGCGGGTGCTCGGCGAGGGTTTTCCGCCGCAGATGGTCGATGACGAGCCCAAGGTCCCCGGCGCCGAGGTGCTGCCCCGGGGGCGCGGCGCGCACCCTGCGTGAATTGCGGGCCTGCGAGCGGCGGGCGTCAGCGCTGGCCGCGCGGCCGATAAAGAGCGAGCCGGCTGTGGGTGCGCTCGGCCAGGGCGTCGGTTTCGGCCTCTGCCTTGTTGCGCGACTCGACCAGCAGCGCGGCGAATTGCGCCGCCGGTACCGCCGGGCTGAAGCAGAAGCCCTGATACTGGTCGCAGCCGAGCGAGCGCAGCAGCTCGAGCTGCTCGCTGGTCTCGACGCCTTCGGCGACGACCTTGAGGCGCAGGTTGTGGGCCAGCGAGACGATGGCGCGCACGATCGAGGCGTCGTCGGCGCGCGAGATGAGCTCGCCGATGAAGGTCCGATCGATCTTCAGCTTGTCGATCGGGAAACGGCGCAGATACGCCATGCTCGAATACCCGGTGCCGAAGTCATCGACCGACACCACCACACCCATGCGACTCAACTGCTCGAGGATCTTCACTGACTCTTCCGGATCGCTCATCAGTGCGCTCTCGGTGATCTCGACCTCGAGGAACCGCGGCTCGAGCTCGGCGGCCGCGAGCGCTTCGGCGAGCATCTGCTGCAGGTTGCCGCTGCGGAACTGCAGCGCCGACAGGTTCACCGCCACCCGCAGCGACGGCAGTCCCTGCAGCTGCCAGGCACGCGCCTGCCCGCACGCCTCGCGCACCACCCACGCGCCGATCTGGTCGATCAGGCCGCAGGCCTCCGCCAGCGGGATGAACTCGCCCGGCGGAATCAGCCCCCGTTCCGGGTGACGCCAGCGCACCAGCGCCTCGGCGCCGTAGATCGCGCCGCTGGCAGTCTCGATCTTTGGCTGGAAATGCAGCTCGAGCTGATTGAGCGCCAGTGCCGTGTGCAGGTCGCTCTCGAGCTTCACCTTGTCCTGGGTGATGGCATTCATGCCAGAGGCATAACACTGGATGTTGTTGCGCCCGCGCTGCTTGGCGCAGTACATGGCCGCGTCGGCGTTGGCGATCAGGGTGTCGACACCCTTGCCGTCGGTGGGAAACATGGCGATGCCGATGCTCGCCGTGGCATGAATGTCCACGTCGCCGATGCGGATCGGCTGCGATAGCGCCTCGACGGCGCGGCGCACGATCTGCACTGCGTCCTCGCGCCTCGCCAGGCGGTCCATGATGAACAGGAACTCATCGCCCCCCAGGCGTGCCACGGTATCGGTGTTGCGGGCTACGCTGCCGAGGCGGTAGGCCACCTCCTTGATGAGCTGGTCGCCGGCGCGGTGGCCGAAGGAGTCGTTGACGACCTTGAAGCGGTCGAGGTCGAACATGGCGACGGCGAACGAATGGCCGTCGCGCTCGGCGTGCGCGGCAGCCTGCGTCAGGCGGTCGTCGAGCAGTACCCGGTTCGGCAGCCCGGTGAGCGAATCGTGGGTGGCGAGATGCCGCAGCTGCTTGTTGGCGGCCTCGAGCCCCTGAGTGCGCGCCTCCACCACCTGCTCGAGCTGCTCGACCTGCTGGCGCAGGATGCGCTCGTTGTCCCACTTGCGCGTCAGCGCGTTGGCGCACTGCAGTACTTCGATCGCCTCGAACGGCTTCTTGATGACCAGCAGCCTGTCGGAGTGGTCGAGTCGCGCCACCACGTCGGTCCAGTCGTAGTCGGCGTGCGCCGAGCAGATGACCACCTGCACGTGCGGGTCGACCTCCCACAGGCGCTCGATCGTCTCGAGTCCGTCCCAGCCCGGGGGCATGCGCATATCGATGAACGCCATCGCATACGGCCGGCCCTCCTCGAGGGCCTGCCTGACGCGCTCGACGCCCTCCTGACCCTGCAGCGCCGCGTCGATCTCGAACGTCGGCCGCGGTGTGAGCACCTTCGGCTCGCCGAGCAGCAGCAGCTCGGCCGCGAGCAGCTCGGAGCTCTCCCGGGCGCCGGAGGGCAGGATCTTCCTGAAGTCCTCGTGGATCGCCGGATTGTCGTCGACGACGAGCAGTCGACGCCTGAGCTGTGGGGTCGCGGTGGTCATGTGGAATTCCCGGGAGGTTGCAGCGGCAGCTCCAGTACGAAGGTGGCGCCGCACCCGGCACCGGCACTCTCGGCGCGCAACACTCCGCCCATCTCCTTGGCGGCCAGCGCTCCGCTGTGCAGACCGAATCCGTGCCCCGACTTCTTGGTGGTGAAGCCGTGCGTGAAGAGGCGGCTCATGATCTCCGGGGTGATACCCGTGCCGTTGTCGGCAACCGAGATGCGCACGCCGGGGGCGCACTTGTCGATGCCGATCCGCACCAGCCGCTCCCGTTGGGCGCCGTCGCGGCAGGCATCCTTGGCGTTACGCAGCAGGTTCACCACGATCTGCAGCACCTTGTGCTTGTCGACCACGATCCCGGGCACCTCGGCGAATTCACGCTCCAGCTTGACGGAATGGCGCTCGAGCGCGTGGCAATTGATGCGCACGGCCTGCTCGACCAGCTGCACGACGTCGGTGAGCTCGGTGAAGCCACCCAGCTTGGCGTAGCGCTGCTGCGTGGTCACGATGTCCTTGATGTGGTCGATGTTGTTGCGCAGCGAGTCGAGCTCGCGCAATGCGCCCTGGTTATCGGCGCTGAGGTGCCGCGACAGCTCGCTCAGGTAGACCGGCAGCACCCGGCCGCGCTGGTCGTGGGCCACGAAGGCGCCGAGATCGCTGTCGTGCTCCTTCAGCAGCGCCGCCACCTTCTCGAGCCCCTGCACGCGCGAGCGCCTCAGGCTGTCGGTCACCAGGTTGGCGGAGATGTTGACGCTGTTGAGCACGTTACCGACGTTGTGCAGCACGCTGGTTGCCACGTCGGCCATGCCCGCCTGCCGCGACGCGTCGCGCAGCTGATGCTGCAGCGTCTCTTCGCGGCCGGCGGCCGTTACCCGCTCGGTGACGTCGAGATCGATACCGACCAGCCGCGCGGTTCCATCGGCGGGGTCGCTGACCACGGCGGCCACCGACTCGACGTGACGCACGCTGCCGTCGGGCCGTGCGACCCGGTGCTGGGAATGCAGCGGACGGCGCTCGCGCATCGCGCCGGTCATGGCCGTTGCAGCGGCGGCGCGGTCGTCCGGATGGATGAGCTCGAGCCAGCCCTCGAGCGTCGGACGGAAGCCGGCCGGCTGACCGTAGAGCTCGTGCATCGTGTCGCTCCACCACACGCCGCGGTCGCTCTCCTGCACCTCGTACACGCCGGCGTGGGCCGCGCGCGTCGCCATGCCGAAGCGGATCGAGATCGTCTCGAGCTCCGCCCGCCGCCGCCGCTCGATCGCGGCGTCGGCCGCGAGCTGCCGCTTGAGGCGCAGGCGGGTCGCGAGCACGAAGATCACGGAGAGGATAAGGCTCACGAACAAGGCGATCGTCACGTTGCGCGTCTCTACGCGCGCCGAGTCGACCGCGTCCTGGACCACGGCGGCATCGCGGCGCTCGAAATCCTCGTCGATGGCGCGCGTCGCGCGGTCGGCTTCCGCGATCTGCGTACGCAGCCCCATCAGCTTGTCGAGTGTCGCGCCGTTGCCGACGCTGGTGGCGAGTTCGGCCACCTCCCGGGCGGCATCGCCGAGCGCCGGCTCGCCACCGCGAAATGCCAGCCGGTTCAGCCGGTCCGCGGCGCTCTTGAGTGCCTCGGCCGACTGCCGGCCCAGGGCCCCGGTATCGACCGCGTCGGCGGCGCCGTTGGTGAACGTGCGGTAGTCGGCGCGCGCGTCGTTGGCGAGCGTGCGCAGCGGCCGCGAGTCGGCCAGCGCCGCCGCACGGCGTGCGTCGGCCACCATCTGTGCGAGCAGCACGAAGGCGATCGGCACCACGACCGCGAGAAACTGCAGCGCGATCAGCCGGTCGGTGCTGCTCGTGAGCCTGAAGCCGCGCGGGCGCACGGCAGGCTGAGCGGCGGGCTCGGCCGACGGCGACGCGGCCGGCTGAGCCGCCGGCAATATGTCCGCGGGCGCGATTTCACCCACTGCAAGCATGCCAATTCCAGTGTGCGCTACATCAAGTCGTGACACCCGGCGCGGGCCGGGTGACTCAGGAAATAACCGATAACATCTTCAGGGGGTTCCCGGCGAGAAGCTGATCACGCTTTGTAAAGTCGCGGCGTGTAACATCCGCGCACCGTGACTGCCCACACCATTAGGTAACCGCGCCGGGATGATCCTGGCCATGCGCCGCACGTCCTGTCTGCCGTTTCTCCTCACCCTGGCTGTCTCGGCCGCGCACGCCGAAAACTTCGGGTTCGCAGCGCTCGAGGCGCTCATCCGGACGCACGACGCCGGAACCGTCGAAGAGCTGCTCGCCGCGCTCCCCGAGGCGCAGCGCCGCGACTATGCCCTGATGTTCGACAGCCGCAGCCTCCAGGCAGCGAGCTTGGGGAATCCGCGCGTCATCCTCTACGGCCCGGACGCGCGCTTCGTGCTGACCTTCAACGGCGCTGCGGCGCAGAGCGGCTTCCGCCTGGTCGAGACCCTGGAATTCGACGCCGCGACCGGTGAGTTCCGCATGCGCGAGCTCGAGTTTCCCGAGCGGCCCGGCGGCGCCGCCGGCGTGCGCGTGTCGGAGACCAACCCCGAGCGCTGTACGCGCTGCCACGGAAATCCGCCGCGCCCGCTGTGGGACAGCTTTCCGCTCTGGCCAGGTGCCTACGGCGAGCGTTACGGCGCCAGTCTCTCGGACCGCGAGCGTGCGGGCCTCGCGCGCTATCTCGCGCAGCAGCCGGCTCATCCGCGTTACCGCTACCTGCTGGATACCGCCCGCTACGCCGACCCCCGCACCTTTCACCCGGGTGCGGGCAGTCAGTATGCGGCCACGGTGCGCGAACCGCCGAATGCCGAGCTCGCGGCCGATCTCGCCAACCTGCAGCTCCAGGCCGTCGCCGCGCGTCTCACGCGTCAACCGGCCTTTGCCGCCTGGAGATACGCGCTCCTCGGAGTCGCCGATGGCGTCTGTACGCCGCTCTCCGACTTCTATCCCGGGGCGCTGTGGCGCGCCGAGCGCGAGGCGTTCGCGCGATTTGCAGCCGACACGGCGCGCGCCAATGCACTCGAGGCGGAGCGCAAGGCGGAACGCGCCGCGGTGCCCATGAGGGCGCTGCCCGCCCCCGCAGCCATCGACACGCTGCTGCCGCTGCGCTTCGTGGCCGAGTCGGCGCTCGGCGTTCCGACGGGCACCTGGACGCTCGCGCTCGAGGCCGGCACGTACGATTTCACCGGACCGCCTGCCGCAGCGTCAGCGCTGCGCGCGTCACTGCTCGAGGTGATCGCCCCGGGAGATCGCGTGCTCGAATCGCTCAGCCACTCCGTGACCTCCACCGATGGCGATCGCTACTGCAGTTACCTCAAGAGGCGCAGCCGCGCGGCGCTCGCGGCTGCCGGGGGGACCGTGACCAGCACGGTGGCACGAGCCCCGGCGGCGGCGCTCGCGGGTGCCGAGCCGTCCGCGGTCAGCGCCGCGGGGGCTCCGCCTGCTGCACTGCAGACATGCGTCAGCTGTCACGAGAGGGACGTCGCACCGCGGATTCCCTTCTCCGATCCGGGATTCCTCGCGCAACAGCTCCGCGTCCGCGCCCCGCACGGCACTCTCTATGACGAGATCCGCTTCCGGCTGTCGGCCGGCGCGGGTGCGCGCCGTATGCCGCTCGGTCTGAATCTCGCCGATGCCGACCGACGGGCGCTCGAGGCGTACTTCGCCTCGCTCGCCGGAGCGGCGAACTGAGACCTGCCTGCTTCCGCTGCAACGCGGCATGTGACCACCGTCGCGTTTGACATAGCTCGCTTACGCACATACTTTCCCCTAACTCGAGTGGGGGGTCGCTCGCATGCATACGGGATCGGTGGGCGCACGACGTGCGCCGCGGCGCGCCGCTGGCCGCGTGCTGCTCGCCGTGCTCGCCACGTTGGTGAGCGTGGCTGCTGCGGCCACGCACACCGATCTCCCGCCCGTGCGGCTCGGCGATCTGCCCGCGCGCTGGCGCGATGACCTCGGCCAGGCGTTCGATCTGCACTCGCTCCAGGGCCGGACGGTCGTGCTGACCATGGCCTACGCAACCTGTCACCGCGTGTGCCCGGTCACGATCCGCGACCTGCAGCAGCTGCAACAGGATTTCGACCGGCTCGGCCTCGAGGCCGAGTTCATCGTGGTCGGCTACGACCCCGACGCCGACGATCCGGCCGCCTGGCATCAGTACCGCCGCAGCCGGCATCTCACGCGCGACAACTGGCATTTCCTCGTCGGTACCCGCGCCGACGTGCAGCGCATCGCGCGCCAGCTCGGCTTCGAGTTCTGGAAGATGGACGAGCACGTGATCCACGACTCGCGCATCGTCCGCTTCGATGAGCGGGGCGCACTCATCGTAACCACCGCGGCGGCAGGGCCGCAGTTTACACAGAGGTAGCCGCCTTCATGGGTATCAAGGGAAACCTGCGTGTCGCGCGTGTCCTCTCCTGCGCTTGCGCGCTGCTCGTTGTCTGCCTTGGCCATGCTGCCCCTGCCGTCGCGGACCCGCAGGCCGATCAGATCGCGGAGCTGCGCAAGGAGCTCGACCAGAGCATGCAGATGATCCGCGAGCTGTCGCAGAAGGTTCGCGACCTCGAGGCGCGTGCCGCTCAGCAGCCGGCGACGCCCGCCGCGGCCCCCGGTGCCCCGCCTGCGACACCGGCCACAGCAGCGGCTCCCGCCGCTCCCGCCGCGGCTGCGGCAGCCGCGGCTGCGGCAGCCGCGCCCGCGCCACCGGCGGCTGCGGCGACACCCGATAACGGTTCACGCCTCACTTCACTCGAGCAAACGGTAGCGCAGATGGCGGCTAACGCCTGGCAGCGCGCCGAAGACACCGGCATGCCGATGCACGGCTTCGCGGACGTGGGCCTCGGCACGCGCAACGCCGAGTTTCCCCAGTACCAGGGAGCGGACATCGCCGAGCTGGATTTCTTCCTTACGCCGCGGCTCGGAGGGCGCACCCGCGCGCTCTTCGAGCTAAACTTCGAGGTTGGCTCGGATGGCACGGTCGGCGTCGACCTGGAGCGCGCGCAGATCGGCTATCAGTTCTCGGATTCCGCCACCATATGGCTCGGACGCTTCCACACGCCGTACGGCTTCTACAACACCGCCTTCCACCACGGGCAATGGATTGCGATCGGGCTGCGCCGCCCGCGCTTCATCGAATTCGAGGATCACGGCGGCATCATGCCGGCGCACACGGTGGGACTGTGGCTCACGGGGTCGGAGCGCCTCGGTGACATGAAGCTCACCTATGACGCCTATCTCGGCAACAGCCAGCGGATCTTCAACGGCATCCTCGACATGAACAACGCGGGCGTGCCGCGCGGCAGCGCGATTTTCGGCGGCAACCTGGGCCTGCTGCCCGGCGGGGTGCTCGACGGGCTGAAGGTCGGGGTCGATGCCTTCCAGACGCGCATCGAGGACCAGGATGCAACGCCGGCGGGCTTTCCGCAGGTCAGCGGCCCGTACTTCACCCAGGTGAAGAGCTACGGTGCCTACGCCGTCTACGACACCGACCGCTGGGAGGACATCGCGGAGCTGCATTTCTTCGACGACACGGATCTCACGGGGCATACCGGCTCGCACCGCAGCGATGCCGGCTTCATCCAGATCGGATACCGTGCCGGCCGCCTTACTCCGTACGGGCGTTACGAGCGCGGATCGTTCCAGCAGTCCGACCCGTTCTTTGCCGCTCAGATGAACGGCAACTCCTATGATCGCGAGGCACTCGGCGTGCGCTTCGACATCGACCTCTCGTCGGCCCTGAAGATGGAGTTTGCCAAGACCAGCTTCACCGACCGGGTCATGAACACTTACGGCGAAGCGCTCGTGCAGTACGCCATCCGCTTCTGAACGCGCACCAGGCAATCCTTCAGGCATGACGCGAATACCGGCAAAGCTTCTCCTCGCGACGGTGCTCGCCACGGCGGGCACCGCAGCCCGTGCCGAAGACCTCTACATCATCTGCAACCTGCAGCCGATGATCACGGCCGCCGACGTGCGCGACCTGTTCGTCGGCGAGAAGCAGTTCGTCGGAGCGGTGAAGCTGGTGCCGATCGACAACAGCGCCGCCCAGAGCCTGTTTCTGGAGCGGGTGCTGAAGATGACGGCCGCGAAGTATTCGGTCACCTGGATCAAGAAGTCGTTCCGGGACGGCATCAATCCGCCGGTGGTCGCCGGCAGCGACGCCGAGGCAGCCGCCACCGTCAGACGCACGCCCGGGGCCTGCAGTTACGTCACGACGACGCCGGAAGCCGCTCTGGAAGTGATCGCCAAGCTGTAGCGGCTGGTCCGGCGCGGGCGCGCCATTTCCCGCAAGCGCGGGCCCCCATAATGTCGATGACATGATATAAAACTCCGCTGACCGGGGCCGGCGGCCCGAGGGGCATGGCTAGAGCTAAACTCATCGAGACCCGTTCGATCGACTACGTGCCGCTCGCCGAGCGGCACGGCCGGGTCTGGCACCTCTGGCCGGTGTGGTTCTCGGGCGACGCGCATCTCGCCACTCTCGCCGTCGGCGTTCTCGGCATCACGCTCGGCGGCAATCTGCTCTGGACCGCCGTCGCCGTCGTGCTCGGCAACGCGCTCGGCACCTTCTTCATGGCGTTCCATTCGACGCAGGGGCCGCAGCTCGGGCTGCCGCAGATGATCCAGTCGCGGCCGCAGTTCGGCTACACGGGGGCGCTGCTCGTGTGGGCCGTCGCCCTCGTTGCCTACGTCGGCTACAACGCCTTCAACCAGGTGCTCGCCGCACAAGCGCTCCACCAGCTGACACCCGCGATCTCCGCGACCTCTCCCGGCGTCATCATCGGCTTTTCGCTGCTCGCGGTCAGCCTTGCCGCGGTCGGCTACGACCACATCCACCGTGCCCAGCGCGGCTTCGCCTACCTCATGATCGGAATTCTCACGGTGTTCTCGCTCGGCGGGCTGGTCACGCTGCGCTTCACCGCGGCGCAGTGGGCTATCAGCGGCTTTCGCGCCGTGCCCTTCCTCGCCCAGATGTTCGCCGCGGCTTCCTACCAGCTCAGCTGGTCGATCTACGTGTCGGACTACTCGCGCTATCTGCCGCGCGACGTCGGCGTGCGCGAGTCGTTCTGGTGGACTTACCTCGGCGCTTTCATCGGCGGCGCCTGGATGATGCTGGTCGGAACCGCGGCGGCGGCGCTGGCGCCGCAGCTGGACGTGGCCGCCGCCATGGAGCGGGCCGCGGATGTGGTCATCCCCGGCCTCGGCAAAGTGCTGATCGCCGCAGCCGTGCTCGGCCTCGTCACGATCACCTCCCTCAACTTCTACGGCGCCTCGCTCACGCTCCTCTCGGTCGCCGATACCGTCCGCCCGCTGAAGTCCACGGCGCTCAAGCGCCTCGCGAGCCTCGGCGTCGCGCTGCTGGCAAGCACCCTGCTGGCCCTGAATTCCTCCGGTAACTTCGTGGCCCGCTTCCAGGACTATCTCTCGCTGTTGCTCTACCTGTTCACGCCCTGGACGGCGATCAACCTGGTGGATTTCTACCTGGTGCGCAAAGGGCACTACTCGATCCGGGAGATCTTCAACTCCCGCGGCATGTACGGCCAGTGGAACTGGCGCGGTCTCACCGCGTACCTCACCGGCTTCGTCGTGATGATTCCGTTCTTCAGCACCGGGATGTACACCGGGCCGGTGGCGCGCGCCCTCGGCAATGCCGACGTGGCCATGCTGGTGGGCCTGCCGGTGGCAGCCGCGGCGTATCTGCTCAGCTGCCGCTCGATGGATCTCGAGCGCGACCGGCGCCAGGCCGCCGCCGCCGACGTCGGCCTCGACCCCGACGACCGCGTGGGAGCCACGGGGTAGGATCGCGGCATGCCCAAGATCGTCGACCACGCGCAGCGCCGTGACGAGATCGCACTCGTCGCCTGCCGGGTCGTGGCCGAGCACGGCTTCGATCAGGCCAGCATGGTGCGCATCGCCCGCGAGGCGGGCTACACCACCGGCATGCTGGCGCACTACTTCGACAGCAAGCAGGACATCATCATCGCGGCACTGCGCCTCATCCTGCGGCGCATCGAGGAGCGGCTGCTGCGCCCGGCACACCCGGCACCGGCCGCTGCGCCACCCGAGCTGCTGACGCTGCTCACCGAGGCGCTGCCGGTCGATGCGCACCGGCGCATCGAGTGCGCCTTCTGGACCGCGTTCTGGGGACAGGTCTCGGCGGACCGGCGTCTCAAGCGCATCAACGCCTGGGTGCACCGCGAGTACCTGCGGCTCTTCGAGCGCTGCCTCGCGCAGTGCTGGCCGGAGTGGCCGAAGTGGCCGGCCGCCACGCGCGCGCAGGTACTGCGCTCGCTGGTCACGTTCATCAACGGGCTGACCGCGAGCGCGGTCGCCAACATCGGCGACTGGCCCGCGCGGGCGCAGATCGAGCAGCTCTCACTGCAGCTGCGGTTGCTGCACGCCTGGGCCGAGGGCGCGGCCGGCGCGACCCGGGAGCGGCACGCGGCGGGACGCTAGTTGCGCGGGGCCGGCGCGGCAGATTCCGCCGGCGGCGCGCTGGCGAGGCGCAGCCGGTAGGCATTGAGGCGCGCCTCGAAGGCGGCGGCCTCGGCGCGGCGGGTCTCGGTCGGCGCATTCTCGCGCCAGCTGCCGGCGAACTGGAGCGCGCAATCCCACTGCCGAGTCTGCGCGCACATGTGCGCGAGCGCGTAGGCGAGAGTCACGTTGCCCGGATGGCGCGCCAGCGCCTGCGAGGCCGCCGGCAGCAGCGAGCGGGCCGCGGCGCTGTCGCGCCGCGCGCCGTACAGGCCCGCCAGCCCGGCCCAGGAGCGCAGGTCCTCGGGGGTGGCGGCGATGACGGCCTCGTAATAGCGCTGCTCGAAGCGCAGCATCGTCGGCGCATCCACGGCAAGCACCGCGTCGCCGCCGCTGACCGCGGACGCCAGCACCGTCAGTATCGCGGCGCTCTCGGCCATGGCATCCGGCGACAGCTGCGCGCGGCGCGAAAGCTCATCCACCGCGGCGAACGACGCCGGGTAGTTGCCCTCCTCGAGCTGGGCCTGTGCCGCGACCCGCAGGGCGTACTCGTTGGCCGGATCATCGCGCAGCGCAATAGCCGCGAGGCGCAGCGCTTCGGCGCGCCGCCCCACCTTGAGGTTGACGAGCGCGAGGCGTGCCTGCACCTCAGGCGCCGTGAGCTTGCGCGGCGGAACGGAGTCGGGACGCTCGTCCGCCGGGCTCGGCAGCAGAAACACATTGGCCCCCGCGCCGCGGTCGTCGCGCAGCATCCGGTCGAGATCCTCGTAGCTCACCTTGAAGCTCGCGGCGAACGCCGACCGCTCACTCATGCCCTGACGCATGAGAGCGAAATAGCGCTCAAATTCGTCGCGATGGCGGCTCTCCACCAGGATCTCCCGGGTGAGATACCAGCTCTCGGCCGCGTACATCCCGCTCAGCGCACCGGACACGAGCTGCGGGTCCTGCTCCTCGATGGCAAGAAAGCTCCGCAGAGGGATCGGCGTGCCACCTGCCACCGTGCCCGCGTAGCCGGGAGCAATGCCGCCGGTCCTGATGCGGTCGTGGTCGAGCTCGGTCGTCGCGAACACCTCCGGAACTCCGAGCCGGAACCAGTACGGATAGCGCGGCGCGCCCTCGCCGTCCAGCACGCTGCCGGCGTAGCCGAAATAGACACCCCAGTACTCTTCGCCACCGCCCGCCCCCCGGCTGGCGATGACGGTGGCATCGTAGCCCGAGCTGTTGTAGTTCGATCTGCCGCTCGATCCCAGCAGCGCGACGATCTCCTCGTCGGGAAGCACGTAGATGTGGGTCGGCAGGCGCGCATCGCCCTTGAGATTCAGGATCCGGGTGAGCGCGGCCCCGAGACGGTCGGCGTTGTGCGCGACCTGCCGCGCGTAGCTGCCGCTGCCCGCTACCGTTACGTCGATGTCCTTGTACTGGTAGGCCCAGTAATCCGCGGCCGGCGCCAACGCCGGCGCCGCCATGACCAGCAGCAGCGCCAGCCTGCGGCGCGCCACCGGGGTCATGGCCGGCGCTCCACCCCGACCGGCAGCGCCCCGACCGCCTGCATCTGCGGGTCGCGAAACGCTCCGCCGTGGGTGAGGTAGTCGAGCGCCATGCCGAAGGCGTCCTGTCCCCAGAACGGCTCCTCGCCTATCACCAGCGTCGGCACGCCGAAGACGCCGAGCGAGATCGCCCAGTCGGTGTTGTCGCGCAGCCGCTGCTTGATCGCGGGATCGCTCACCGCGCGCCCGGCATCGGCGAGCTCGAGCTGCCGCGCGAGATCGGCGATCACCTTCGGGTCACTCACGTCGCGCCCGTCACGGAACACCGCATCGAGAACCACCGAGGTGGCGCGCCGGTCGCTCCCGGCTGCCACCACCAGGCGCAGTGCCGCGAGCGGGTTGAAGGGATGCGCGGGTGGAAAGCGCATCGCGAGACCCATCTGCTGCGCGCGCCACAGAACGAAGCGGTAGGTGAAGCGCCGCTTGGACGGGATCTCCGCCGGCCCCTTCTGTCCGAAGTGCGACAGCAGACCAGCGAGCAGTACCGGCACGAATCTTAGCTCGACCTCGGGCGGCAACCGTGCAAGGTCGTGGAAACCAAGCCAGGCGAAGGGCGAGATGACGTCGAACACCCAGGAGACCACGATGCGCTCGGCCATGCCGGTCATCCTCATACGCGTACCACGAGCTTGCCGAAGTTCTCGCCTGCGAGGAGCCCGATGAGGCCGCGCGGCGCATTCTCGAGCCCTTCGATCACTTCCTCACGGTAACGCACCCGGCCGGTGCGCAACCACTCGCTCATGTCCTTCGCGAAGGCAGGGAAGCGATGGTAGTGGTCGAAAATGATGAACCCCTGAATCCGGATGCGCCAGCGCAGCACCGTCGAGAGCAGCGCCGGCGTGCGGTCGACACCGGCGGGCGGCTTCTCGAGGTTGTACCAGGCGATGAGACCGCAGAGCGGCACGCGCGCCCCGACGTTGAGGAGCGGCATCACGGCGTACAGCACCTCGCCCCCCACGTTCTCGAAATACACGTCGATCCCCTTCGGACAGGCCGCCGCCAGCCGCTCGCGCAACTGCGGCGCCCGGTGGTCGAGGCACGCATCGAAGCCGAGGCTTTCCACGGCATAGCCGCACTTGACCTCACCGCCCGCGATACCCACGACGCGACAACCCTTGAGCTTCGCGATCTGTCCGACCACCGAACCCACCGCTCCGGTGGCAGCCGCCACCACGACCGTCTCGCCTGCCCTCGGCTGGCCGATGTCGAGCAGTCCCACATAAGCGGTGAGTCCCGGCATGCCGAGCACGCCGAGTGCGTACGAAGGCCGCTCGAGCCCGGGATCGATCCTCACCAGATCGCGCCCGTCGGACACGCCGTAATCCTGCCAGCCGACGTTCGCGACCACCAGCTCGCCGGGGCGCCAGGCCGGGTTGTCGGAGGCTTCGACTACGCTCACCGTCTGCGCAGTCAGCGGCGCGCCCAGCGCGACCGGCGGGGCGTAGGACGGCGCATCGCTCATCCGGCCGCGCATGTAGGGATCGAGCGAGAGAAAGCGTGTGCGCAGCAGCACCTGCCCCGGCGCCGGCGCCGGCGCCGGCGCCTCCTCGAGGCGGAAGTCCTCCGCCACCGGCATACCCTGCGGACGCCGTGCCAGCACGACGCGGCGGTTGAGCGCAGCCGCGCTCATTGCATGAACTCCAGCCTCACCCCGGGCGGCGCCGCGGAGTCGCGCGCGATGAAGAGGTCCGCGAGCAGCGTCCCGCCCGGCTCGACGCTGTAGGCGCTGAAATCGCGTATCCCCGCCTCGTAGAGCACGCTGTCGTCGATGAAAAAGCGCCCGCTGCACTCGCGCGCGGGCCGCGACAGGATCACGTGCGCCGCATCCGCGACGATTTCCGGCTTGCGTGAGCGGCGCATCATGGCCGGCCCGCCGAGCGCGAATTCCACCGCCGCGGTGGCGATGGTCGTGCGCGGCCAGAGCGCGTTGCAGGCGATGCCGGCCGCGCGGTATTCCTCGGCCATCCCCAGCATGCACAGCGACATCCCGTACTTCGACAACGAGTAGGCGAGGTGCGGCGCGAACCAGCGCGGGTTGAGATCGAGCGGCGGCGACAGCGTCAGCACGTGCGGATTCGCCGCGCGTTTCAGCAACGGCACGCAGGCGCGCGTAGTCACGAAGGTGCCGCGGGTGCTGATCTGCTGGATGAGATCGTAGCGGCGCATGTCGATCTGCTCGGTCGAGGCCAGATTGATCGCCGAGGCATTGTTGACGCAGATGTCGATGCCGCCGAAGACTGAAGCGCACTCGCGCACCGCGGCCGCCACGCTCGCCTCGTCACGCACGTCCACGGCGAGCGGCAGGGCCCTGCCGCCCGCGCGCTCGATCTCGGCCGCCGCGCTGGGAATGGTGCCGGCGAGCTTGGGGTGCGGCTCGACGGTCTTGGCGGCGACGGCGATGTTGGCACCGTCACGCGCCGCGCGCAGCGCGATCGCCAGCCCGATGCCACGGCTGGCGCCCGTAATGAAGAGTGTCTTGCCCTTGAGGCTCATGTCAGTCCGCCCTTGAGCTCGACCCGGTTGCCGTCCGGGTCCTCGATATAGAAGGAGTGCCCTTCGCCCTCCGCGCCGTAGCGCATGGCGCCCGCGCCGGCCTCGATGCCGTGCGCCGCGAGATGCGCGCGCAGCGCCGCCTCATCGAACGGCACGATGGTAAGGCAGAAGTGCTCGACGTTCGGCCCGCGCCGGGTGGCGCGCACCTCGCGCCGCCCGAGCGGCCCGTCCACGGCTACGAGGTCGATGAGACTGCGTCCCGCGCGCAGCTGAGTGAGACCCTGCTCGCGCTGCTCGCGCTCCACGGTGCAGCCGAGCGTGTCACGGTAGAACTCGAGCGCGCGCGCTACGTCCTGCACGCGCAGCACGATGTGGTCGATGCCGCTGATTCTGAACCCTGGCGCGTCCACGCGGTGCGGCTGCTACGGCTTGGCCGCGTAGCTCCCCGCGAGGTAGTCGAGGATTTCCTGCGCCTCCTCGTCGGTGATCGGGGCGCCGAAGCGATCGCGCATCTTCTGTATGACCTTCTGCCACCCGACACGGTCCAGAACGGGCGCGTTGCCCGGTATGTAGTCGAGGCTGTGACAGATCGCGCAGCGTGCCGCGGTCAGGTCGCGCCAGCTGCCATCGCGCAGCTGGATCGCATCCTCATCCGCCAGGGCCGGCGCCCACGCCCCGGTAAGCGCCACGAGCAGCAGCGCGCCCGGGAGCGCGCCTCTCACCCGACCTCCAGCGTGACGGTCTGCACGATGTTGTCGTGGTAGCCGGCGGGGTTGAACGTCAGCTTGTCGGGCTGCGTCGCGCCACCGAGGCTTCGGGCCCGTACCGCCACCACCAGCAGGCCCGGCTTCTGCGTCTCGATCCGGTAACGGAACTCGCGCCACGCGAAACGCCCGAGGTCCTTCCCGAGCGTCGCCGGCCGCCAGGTCTGCCGGCCGTCGGTCGAGACCTCCACGGCGGCGATTCCGGCGCCCCCGTCCCACGCCTTGCCGGCGAGCTCGACCCTGGAGCCCGCCTTGACGCGCGCTCCGGACAGGGGGCTCGTGATGAGCGAGTTGACGAGGATCTCGGTGATCGGCGTCGTCAGAGGCGTCTCCTGGGTCTTGAAAGGCGCGCCGGGAAAGGCCCCGGCGGGAACCCGGTAGGCGCCGGTCATCCAGAAGCCGTCGAACGGCGCGGTCTCGACACGGACCTCCGTGAGGTGCTTCACCCAGTAGGTGCCGGTCCATCCCGGCACCACCAGCCGCGCCGGCGCTCCGTTCCAGTGCGGCAGCGCACGCCCATTCATCTCGAAGGCGATCAGCGTACGCTCATCCAGCGCACGCTCGATGGGGATGCTCTTGAGATAGTCGGGGGTGCCGGGCAACACCGGGGTATCGGCTCCGTTGAAGACCACCTCGACCGCCTCGCCGGCGATACCGGCACGGGTGAGCACATCGCGCAGCCGCACGCCGGTCCACTCGGCGTTGCCCATCGCGCCGTTCCCCCACTGCACGCCCGGCACCCTTGGTGCAAACAATCCGCGCCGGTTTCCCGAGCACTGGTTGACGGCAACCAGGCTGACGCGCTTGAAATCGTGCTTGAGGTCCCGGAGCGTGAGCATGAGCGGCTTCTGGGCGCCGGCGCCGCCGATCTTCAGCCGCCACGTGTCGGTGTCGATCTCCGGAATGACCGAGAGGTGATAGCGCACGAAAAAGGCGTCGTTCGAGGTATAGGCCGGCACCAGATCGGCCAACGGCGTCTCGTAGTTCGGTGGCCGCCACGAACGGCGGATGAGAAGCTTTTTGCTGGGGAGTTGCCCGAGCTCCTCCGCGCCCGGAGCGGCGCCGGCCGCCAACACGCTGCGCGCGGTGCCGCCCAGCAGGACACCGCCCGCCGCCGCCAGCAGCAGATCACGCCGACTCGGCATGCACGATCACGAGCAGGGCTTGCCGTGATCCGGACGCGCGCCCTGCGCCTTGGCCTGCGCCTCGGTCATGTACGAGCCGGCCTTGGTCTTGCCGTACCAGCGGTCGCCCTGGCAGTGGTATACCTTGCTCGCCGTGTTGACCCACACCATGCCCGGCCCGCCGCCCGCGGCCGGCTGCGCCGCGGG
>DAHUXE010000068.1 GCA_027307325.1 Gammaproteobacteria bacterium
CGTGAACCTCATCGTGTCCGCGGCCGCACCGCCTCCGCAGCTGTATCGCGGTGAGCGCCTCAGGGCGCCCTTCGAGCGCACCGTGAGCCGGCTCATCGAGATGCAGAGCGTGGAATACCTGGCGCGCGAGCACCGGCCGTAAGCAATCCCCCGGAAGACGGACGCTGCCGACCCAACTAATCCTTGTTCCTGGTCACCCGGCCGGGGGCTGTCCCTGCGTGGGTACGTGCGTGAGCATGGCGCGACGCTTTCACGGAGCAAGCCATGGGCCAGCAACTCGCGGGAGAGACGATGGGCCGGCGGACCGTGGTGCCGCCCGCGAGCTCCGCGGCCGAGCACGAGTTCCTCGGCCGCGTGCCGTCGGGTCTGCTCGGCGTCGCGTTCGTGCTCTTGTGGAGCTCGGGTTATCCGGCAGCCCGGATCGCGCTCGATCATGCCGGTCCGTTCACGTTGCTGGTATTGCGCTTCGGTGGCGCGGGGCTGATGTTTGCCGCGCTCGCCGGGGCTGGCGGGGTCGCCTGGCCACGAGGGCGCGCGGCGCTGCACAGCGTTCTGGCCGGCACGTTGCAGCTCGGGCTTCAGTTCGGCGCGCTCTACTGGGCCGTCGCCCAGGGCGTGAACGTCGGGCTGATCGCACTCGTGATCGGCACCATGCCGATCGTCACCGCCCTGATCGGGCGCGCGCTGTTTCGCGAAGCAGTCCGCCCACTCCGGTGGCTTGGATTCGCGCTCGGTTTCGCCGGGGTCGCCCTGGCGGTGGGCGAGAGTGTCACGCCGGGCCGGGGCGCTTCGCCAGTCGCCTATCTGGCAGTGCTCGCCGGTTTGTTCGCCATCAGCGTCGGCACCTTGTATCAGAAGCATCACGCTTCGAGCGTCGATCCGCGCAGCGGCCTGGCATTGCAGCATCTCGCCGCGGCTCTTCTGCTGCTGCCGTTCGCGATACATGAAGGCTTCCGTGCCGATGGCTCGGCCTCTTTCTTCGCGAGCCTCGGCTGGGTGATCGGCGTCAATTCGCTCACCACGTTCGCGCTGTTCTTCGTGCTGCTGAAGCGCGGGGCGGTCGGCCAGGTGACCGCGCTATTCTTCCTGATGCCGCCGGTAACGGCCGTGATCGATTACCTGGTGCTGGGGGACGCGCTGACCGCATACCAGGTGGCGGGGCTGGCGCTCGGGGCACTCGGCGTCTATCTGGCGACGCGCCCGCGCCCTGAATCGGCCGCGCGGCCGGCGACCGCGCTCCCCTCGGCTGGCTTGCCGCGCGGGCCCCGCGCAGCGAGGACAAGTACGCGGCTCAGGGACGGCAGACAGGTCCTGATCCGGCCGATCGGGCCGGCAGATCTGGATGCACTCAGGGGCTTCTTCGCCGCGCTGTCGCCGGTAACCAGCAGGCTGCGATTCCACGCTCCAATGAAGGAGCTGCCGGAGCGGCTGCTGCGCGAGTTCACCAAGCCCGACCAGCGCAAGCACGTCGGCCTGATCGCCGCAGAGGACGGGCGGGGCGCAGATGGAGCCCCGCGTCTTGTTGCCGAAGCTCGCTACGTCAGGTGCCCCGATTCGGACGCGGCCGAATTCGCTCTGGTCGTCGCCGACGACTGGCAGCGAGTCGGCCTCGGGTCCTCGCTGATGCAAGCTCTGCTGCGTCATGCCCGCCTGGCAGGCGTGCGGCGTCTGTGCGGCGATGCGCTCGTGGACAACGAAGCGATTCGGCAATTCCTCTGCTCGCTCGGCGCGTACTCATCAGGCGAGATTGCAAGCACCGTACGACTGTGCCTGAGCACACGACGGGTCATTCAGTAATCGTCGCCGGCAGGCCGCCGGCCGCCGAATGGCTAAATCACGCCCCTGCGGATCTGATCCTGTTCGATCGACTCGAACAGCGCCTTGAAATTCCCCTCGCCGAAACCCTCGTTGCCCTTCCTCTGGATGATCTCGAAGAAGATCGGGCCGATGACGTTCTGCGTGAAGATCTGCAGCAGCACGCCCTCGCCCCTGGCGGGGTTGCCGTCGATCAGGATACGCCGCGTGCTCAGCTCGCCGAGCGACTCACGGTGCCCGGGCACGCGCGCCGCGACGCCGTCGTAGTAGCTCTCCGGCGTGTCCTGAAAGGCGACGCCGTGACCGCGCAGCACGTCCACCGTGCGGTAGATATCGGCGGTCGCGAGCGCGATGTGCTGGATGCCCTCGCCGCGGTATTCGCGCAGATACTCCTCGATCTGGCTCTTGTCGTCCTGCGATTCGTTGATCGGGATGCGGATCTTGCCGCACGGGCTCGTCATGGCGCGCGACAGCAGCCCCGTGAGCTTGCCTTCGATGTCGAAGTAGCGGATCTCGCGGAAGTTGAACAGCTTCTCGTAGAAGCCGGCCCACTGGTCCATGCGCCCGCGGCCGACGTTGTGCGTGAGGTGATCGATGACCGTAAGCCCCGCGCTCTCCGCCGGCGCCGGCGGCGCCACCGGGCGGAAGTCGACGTCATAGATCGAGCGCTCTCCGTAAAGGTCCACCAGATAGATGAGCGAACCGCCGATGCCTTCGATGCAGGGGATGTTGAGCTCCATGGGGCCGGCGCTCTGCGGTCCGGGCTTTGCCCCGAGCCCGAGCGCCCGGCGGTAGGCCCCGGCCGCATCGCCCACCCGGAAAGCCATGGCGCACGCCGAGGGGCCGTGCATGCGCGCGAAGGCCTGCGCGAACGAGGCGGGCTCGGCGTTGATGATGAAGTTGATTTCGCCCTGCCGGTGCAGCGTCACGTTCTTGGAGCGGTGGCGCGCCACCACCGGGAAGCCGAGCCGCTCGAACAGCGTGCGCAGCAACTGCGGATCCGGCGCCGTGTATTCGACGAACTCGAACCCGTCGGTGCCCATCGGGTTTTCGGCAGGAGCGCTCATGAGGGCATTATAGGCGCCCGCACACGCTGCCGGCCGCCCGCAGCGTCCCGCATGTATAATCGCGCGCCTCCATGCACGCGCACGTTGCTCCCGAGGACAGCCGGCTGCTGCGCAGCATTCCCGCCGCGCGGGTCGCGCTGATCGAGCGCATCGCACGCACGGCGGGCGGCCGCAACGGCCGCAACGAGCTGCAGCAGCGTTTCCTGCGCAGCTACTTCCACGGAGTCGCGGAAGAGGATCTGGCGGCGCACCCGCCGGGACTGCTCGCCAGGGCGGCGCTCGCGCACCTCGCGTTCGCGGCCCGCCGCGCACCGGGGCGCGCGCTGGTGCGGGTGTTCAATCCGGCCGCGGACGCCGACGGCTTCGAGTCGCCCCATACGCTGGTGCTCACGGTCACGGACGACATGCCGTTCCTGGTCGACTCGCTCGGCATGGCGCTGAACCGTGCCGGGCTCGCCGTCCACCTGATCGTGCACCCGGTGCTGCAGGTGCGCCGCAACCGGCGCGGGCGGCTCATTGACCTCGGTGCCAACGGCTCGGAGGCCGTGCACGCCGAATCGTGGCAGCTCTACGAGATCGACCGCGTCACGGACCCGGAGCAGCTCGACAAGCTGCAGCGCGGGCTCGCGTCGACGCTCGCCGACGTGCGCGCCGTGGTGAGCGACTTCATGACGATGCGCGAGCGCATGCGCGAGATCATCGCTCGGCTCGAGAGCGACCCGCCGCCGCTGCCCGCCGCCGAGGTGGGCGAGGCGCGCCATCTTCTCGACTGGATGGAAGGCCGGCACTTCGTCTTCCTCGGCTACCGCCATTACCGCCTCGAGCGTGGCCGCGCCGAGGACCGGCTCGTGCCCGACCTGGCCTCGAGCCTCGGCGTGCTGGCGCGCGGCCGGCGCCAGCGAGGCCGTGCCGCCGCGGCGGTGCTGCGCGGCGACATGCGCATGCGCGCGCGCGATCCGGAGCTGCTGATCGTCACCAAGGCGAATTCGCCCGCCACCGTGCATCGCGACGAGTACCTCGACTACGTCGGCGTCAAGACCTTCGACAACCGCGGGCTGGTGGATGGCGAGCATCGCTTCCTCGGACTGTGGACCTCGACCGCCTATCACGGCAGCCCGCGCGAGATCCCGGTCCTGCGCCGCAAGGTCGAGCGCGTCATCGAGCACTTCGGCCTCGATCCGGCGAGCCACGACGGCAAGGAGGTGCTCAACGTTCTCGAGACCTATCCGCGCGATGAGCTGTTCCAGGCCGGCGTGCCGGATCTCATCCGCATCGTGCGCGGGGTCGTGAATCTCTACGAGCGCCGCACGGTGCGCCTGCTGGTGCGCCGTGACCCCTATCAGCGCTTCTACTCGTGCCTGGTGTACGTGCCGCGCGATCGCTACAACACCGAGGTGCGCCAGCGCATCGAGCGCATCGCGCTCGCGGGCTTCGCCGGCACCAGCGTCGAGAGCAATGCGCAGATCTCGGGCTCGAGCCACGCGCGCGTGCACGTGGTTGTGCGCACCGACCCGTCACGGCAGCACAAGCCCGACCTGCCCGCCCTCGAGCGCCGTATCGCCGACGCCGCCCTCACCTGGTCCGATCGTCTGCGCGAGGTGCTGACGACCGAGCGTGGCGAGGCCGCGGGACTTGCGCTGCTGGCGCGCTACGCCCGGGCGTTCCCGGTCGCCTACCAGGACGACGTCGCGCCGGACGCGGTGCTCGATGACCTCGCCGACCTCGAGGCGCTGCGCCACGAGCCGCAGGCGCTGCGCCTGAAGCTCCACCGGCCCGCCGCGCAGAAGCCCGAGCGCGTGCATCTCAAGATCGCCAAGCGCGGCGATCCGGTACCGATCTCCGACATCCTGCCGATGCTCGAGAACTTCGGCCTGCGGGTGATCTCCGAGCGGCCCTATCAGCTCGCCTGGCCGGAAGGCGGCGCGGCGTGGATCCAGGATTTCGAGCTCGAGCACCGCGACGGCCTGGTGACCGACATCGCCCGCGTCGAAGAACGATTCCGCGAGGCGTTTCTCGCCGCCTGGGCGGGCGCCATCGAGAACGACGGCTTCAACCGCCTGGTACTGGGCGCGGACCTCGCCGCGCGCCAGATCGTGGTGCTGCGCGCCTGCTGCCGCTATCTGCTGCAGACCGGCGTGCCCTTCAGCCAGATCTACATGGAGCGCACGCTGTCCGGCAACGTGGGCATAACGCGCAATCTCGTGCGCCTCTTCGAGGCGCGCTTCGCGCGCGGCACCGCGCGCAACGCCCGCGCCGACCGTGCCGCCGAGAACCTGGTGGCGCAGATCCGCGCCGGGCTCGATGGCGTGGCGAGCCTCGACGACGACCGCATCCTGCGCGCCTACCTCAACCTGGTGCGCGCCATGTTGCGCACCAACTTCTATCAGCAGGGCGCCGACGGGCACCCCAAGAGCTACCTGTCGTTCAAGCTCGACCCGGCGCAGATCCCCGACCTGCCGCTGCCCAGACCTAAGTTCGAGATCTTCGTCTACAGCCCGCGCGTCGAGGGCGTGCATCTGCGGATGGGCTACGTGGCGCGCGGCGGCATCCGCTGGTCGGACCGGCGCGAGGACTTTCGCACCGAGATTCTCGGCCTGATGAAGGCACAGAACGTCAAGAACACGGTCATCGTGCCGGTGGGCGCCAAGGGTGGCTTCGTGCCGAAGCGCCTCGCGGGCACGCGCGAGGAGATCCAGGCCGAGGTCGTGGCCTGCTACCAGACCTTCATCCGCGGACTCCTCGATCTCACCGACAACATCGTTGCGGGCCGCATCGTGTCGCCGCACGGCGTGGTGCGGCGCGACGGCGACGATCCGTACCTCGTGGTCGCTGCCGACAAGGGCACCACCACGTTCTCCGACATTGCCAACGCCATCTCGGCCGACTACCGCTTCTGGCTCGGCGATGCGTTCGCCTCCGGCGGCTCGGCCGGCTACGACCACAAGAAGATGGGCATCACGGCGCGCGGCGGCTGGGAGTGCGTCAAGCGCCACTTCCGCGAGTTGGGGCTAGACACGCAGAAGACCGGCTTCACGGCGGCCGGTATCGGCGACATGTCCGGAGACGTGTTCGGCAACGGCATGCTGCTGTCGCGCCATATCCGCCTGCAGGCCGCATTCGACCACCGCCACATCTTTCTCGACCCGAACCCGGACCCGGCGGCGGGCCTCGCCGAGCGCTCGCGCCTGTTCGCCCTGCCGCGCTCGAGCTGGGACGACTACGACCGCAAGAAGCTCTCGCGTGGCGGCGGCATCTTCCCGCGCACGCTCAAGTCGATCGCCCTGCCGGCCGAGGCGCGCGCCCTGCTCGGCCTCGAAGCGGGCGGCGCCACGCCCAACGAGATCATCCGCGCGATCCTCAGGCTGCCGGTCGACCTCCTGTGGAACGGCGGCATCGGCACCTACGTCAAGGCGAGCGACGAGACCAACGCCGAGGTCGGCGACCGCACCAACGACGGCCTGCGCATCAACGGCCGCGAGCTGCGCGCCCGGGTGGTCGGTGAAGGCGGCAACCTCGGCCTCTCGCAGCGCGGCCGCGTCGAGTACGCCCTCAAGGGCGGGCGCCTCAACAGCGATTTCATCGACAACTCCGCCGGTGTCAACACCTCCGACGTCGAGGTAAACATCAAGATCCTGCTCAACCCGCTGCTCGCCGAAGGCAAGCTCGCACGCGGCGAGCGCAACCGGCTGCTGGTGCGCATGACGCACGCGGTGGCCGACGTCGTGCTGCGCAACAACTACCTGCAGGGCCAGGCCATCAGCACCCTGGAGATGCAGTCGGCGGCGCGTCTGCAGGAGTTCCAGCACCTGATTCGCTCGCTCGAGCGCTCCGGCGACCTGAACCGCGCCCTCGAGTTCCTGCCGAGCGACGACGAGCTGCTCGAGCGGCGCAAGCGCGGCATCGGCCTCGCGCGGCCCGAGCTCGCGATCCTGCTCGCCTACAGCAAGATCTGGCTCAACAACCACCTGCTCGCCTCCGACGTGCCCGAGGACCCGTACCTGTCGCACGAGCTCGAGCGCTACTTCCCCGCGCCGCTGCGGGAGCGCTTCCCGCGCGCCATCGGCCGCCACCGGCTGCGCCGCGAGATCATCGCCACCGCGACCACCAACAGCCTCGTGAACCGCATGGGGCCGACCTTCGTGTCGCGCGCGCAGGAAGACACGGGAGCGGAGCCCGCGCACATCGCCCGCGCCTACACGGCGGCGCGCGAGATGTTCGCCATGCGCGCGGTCTGGGAGCAGATCGAGGCCCTCGACAACCGCGTGCCCGCCAAGCTGCAGTACGAAGCGGCGTTCCAGACCAGCCGCCTGCTGCGGCATGCGACCTACTGGCTGCTCGCCGCCCGCCGGCGCGGCCTGCAGGTCGACGCCGCGGTGAAGGAATTCCGCGGCGCGGTGCGCGAGCTCGAGGTGCGCGTGGCCGAGCTCCTGACGGGCGACGAGCTGCAGCGTTTCGGCGAGGCACGCGAACGCTATACGGCCGCGGGACTGCCGCCGCAGCTCGCCGCGCGCATCGCCAGTCTGGAGCCGCTCAATGCGGCGCTCGACATCGCCGAGATCTCCGCCGCGCACGGCGTGAGCGTCACGGAGACGGCGCGCGTCTACTTCGAGGTCGGAACGCGCACCGGCATCGACTGGCTGCGCACGCGTATCGAGAAACTGAGCGTCGACGGCCCGTGGCAGGCGATCGCGCGCACCGGGCTGCGTGACGGGGCGCTGCGCGTGCACCGCCGCCTCACCGAGCGCGTGCTGAGCCGCCACGAGCGCGGCAGCGCGAGTGCGCGCGTCGGCGCCTGGATCGAGGCGGCGGGCAAGGAGCTCGCGCACTGGCAACGCACGCTCAACGACATGCGCGCCGCCGGCGCCGCCGACTTCGCCACGCTGACCGTGGGCGTCGAGACCGTCCGCAAGCTCGCGAATTGACCATGGTTGGTAAGCTGATCCTGGTCCGTCACGGCCAGAGCGCCTGGAACCTCGAGAATCTCTTCACCGGCTGGACCGACGTCGACCTGACCGCTCAGGGCAGCGCCGAGGCAGCCCAGGCCGGGCGCGAGCTGCTCGAGGAGCGGCTCGAGGTCGGCACCGCCTTCACCTCGGTGCTGAAGCGCGCGATTCGTACGCTGTGGATCATGCTCGACGAGATGGACCGCATGTGGGTCCCGGTCGAGCGCTCGTGGCGCCTCAACGAGCGCCACTACGGAGCGCTGCAGGGCCTCGACAAGGCGCAGACCGTCGCCCGGCACGGCGAGGCCCAGGTGAAGGTCTGGCGCCGCAGCTACGACATCCCGCCGCCGGCCCTGGCGGCGGATGACCAGCGTCATCCACGCTTCGATCCGCGTTACGCCGGCGTCGCGCCGCAGGACCTGCCGGCGACCGAGTCGCTCAAGGACACGCTGGCGCGCGTCCTGCCTTACTGGCATACGCGCATCGCGCCCGAGCTGCGCTCCGGGCGCAACGTGCTGGTGGTCGCGCACGGCAACAGTCTGCGCGCCATGGTGAAGATGCTCGACGAGGTGAGCGAGAGCGAGATCGTCGAGCTCAACATCCCTACCGGCGTGCCGCTGCTCTACGAGCTCGACGCGGAGCTCAAGCCCCGCGGCAGCCGTTACCTCGGCGACCCGGACGCGATCGCCGCCGCCGCCGAAGCCGTCAGGCGCCAGACCGAGAAGCGCTGACGGCGGGGCGCCGCGTGCCCGGGCACTCATCCTCAGGACGCGATCAATGAAGGGGATTTTCGGGGGCGTGCGCGGCAGGAGCCGCGCCCGCAGCCTGCGCGCTACGCTGCCCAGCCGTCATAACGCCCATGGAACTCGCTCGCGAGCGTCGTCATGCGCGCGCTGAGCGCCTGCATGTCGGGCAGGATGAGCCGCATGCTCTTGGTGGCGTGCAGGCTGAAGGCAAACTCGGCGTCGTCCTGCATCGGCTTCACGTCGACGCTGAATTCGGGCTCGAGACGCGCGCGCACGTCCTGGCAGGATGACTGGTCCGGCAGGGCGAGGAAGAAGTCCACCGGGTAATCGTTGAAGGGCACGTAGCCGCGCGCCCGCAGCCGCTCGATGAGCTGTGCGTCCCAGCTGGCTACCCGGGCACGCCGCGCCGCGCGCAGCTTGAAGTAGACGCGCACCACGATGAGCACCAGGGCGACCGCCAGCGCCGCAGCGAAAGACACCATGCGTGAGACCCCGGCCCTGCGCGCCTTTAGCGCGGGCCCTTGCCCGGAAAGCGTGCCTTGCGCTTGCCGAGAAAGGCGTCGATGCCCTCCGCGGCGTCGGCACTCGTGGCCTGCGTGGCGATGGTCTCGCTCTCGAGAACCATCTGCGATTCGAAGGCACCGAGGGAGCTCGCCATCAGGCGCTTGGTCGCGCCGAAGGCGCTGCGCGGCCCGTGCGCCAGGCGCTCGGCGACCTCCACCGCACGCTCGAGCAGCCGCTCGTCGGCCACCACTTCGTTGACGAGTCCCCAGGAAAGCGCCTCCTCGGCGGTCAGCAGCCGGTTGAGGAGCAGCAGCTCCATGGCGCGCTTGTGCCCCACGGTGCGCGGCAGCAGGAAGGTCGTGCCGGCATCGGGCGTAAGCCCGACGCTGGTGTAGGCCAGGTTGAACCTGGCGTTGCGCGCACACAGCGCCAGATCCGCCATGGCGACGAGTCCTACGCCGGCGCCGGCGGCCGTGCCGTTGACGGCGGCGACCACCGGGGCGTCCATGCGCACGAAGTGCGAGATCGCGGCATGCAGGTAGGTGGTGAGCTCGCGAACGTGGTCGTCGAGCGCGCGCTCGCGCGTACCCATGGCCCGCAGGTCGCCGCCGAAGGAGAAGTTGCGGCCCGCGCCGGTGAGCACCACGGCGCGCACCGCAGCGTTGCGCGCGCACGCCATCGCGGCCGCCAGCAGGTCCATCGCCATCTGCAGGTTGAGAGTGTTGGATTGCTCGGGACGGTTGAGCGTCACCAGCGCCACGGAGCCGTGCGTCTCGACCTGGACGTTGGCAGCGGACACAAGCGTTCGCCTACTCGTCGGGCGCCACGGTCACGCGCAGCCCGGCGAGCGCCGGCGTGAACTCGAGTTGACAGGACAGGCGCGAATTCTCCCGGTGGTGCGCGAGCTCGCCGAGCAGCTCGCGCTCGTCCGACATCATGGCGGGGAGCTTCGCCTGCCATTCGGGATCGACATAGACGTGACAGGTCGCGCACGAGCACATGCCGCCGCAGATGGCCGCGACGCCGTAGTCGAGCTCACGCAGGTTCTCCATCACCTTGAGGCCGGTCTTGCCGTCCACCTCGTGCTCGACCCCGTCGCGATCCACGACCCGCAATAGCGCCATGCCAGATCCCCCCGCAACCCCGGGCTTGTGTTACAGAGCTGCTGTGCCGCCGGGTAGTGTGCCCATTCGCCCAGCGCGCCGCCAGCGGCGCGCCGCTCCTCCGGGCAGCTGCGACGTCAGTGTCTCAGGCGCCGGGCAGAGGCCCGATGATCTTCATCACGAACACCGCCCGCTCCGATGCCGCCGCCAGCGGCTCGAAGCTGGCCGCGAGCGCCGTACGCAGCGCGGCCATGACCTCCTCGAAGCCGCCGAACACCTGCGTGCTCATGCTGTTCGTGACGACCTTCAGGCCGTGGTGCGCACTCAAGCCCTCGAGGAAACGGTGGACGGACGGGATGTAGTCCGCCTTGAGCGGGTAGAGACTGATTTCGACGCCGATGTCCATGACTCGAGCCCCCGGCCGCGAGGGGCCGGAGTATTGCACGCGAAGCCACGCGATAGGACTAGAATTGGTGCGCGGCGCAGGTCCGGACGTCAACGATGACGCGAACGATCGAGATTCACCAGGTCGATGCCTTCACGCGCGAGCCGTTTACGGGCAACCCTACCGGCGTCGTGCTCAACGCCGACGCGCTCAGCGACGCGCAGATGCTCGCGGTGGCGCGCGAGCTCAACAACGCCGAGACGGCCTTCATCCTCGCCGCCGACGGCGCCGATCACAGCGTGCGCGCGCGCTTCTTCACCCCGCGCACCGAGATAGGGTTCGTCGGACATGCAACCGTCGCCGCCCAGTACGTGCTGTCGCGGCACGCGGACGCACCGCGCCGCCAGCGGCAGAAGTCCAAGGCCGGCATCGTCGACGTCGAAGTACGCGGCGCCGGCGAGGACCGCAGCATCGCGATCCGGCGCAGTGCACCGCCGCTCGGACGCGAGTTGAACGATCGCGAGCGCCTCGCGGTGCTCGACGCGCTGGCGCTCGCCTCCGAGAGTCTCGACACGCGCATCGCACCGCGCATCGCCGGCGGCAGCGGCGCGCGGCTGCTGATCGGGGTACGCGGGCCGGAGCCCCTGCGGCACCTGAAGCCCGATCTCGCCCGCCTCACGACGCTGTCGGCGCAGCTCGGCGCCGCCGGCTACTTCGTGTTTACTCTCGGCAAGGCCGGCGCCGACCACCAGGTTCAATCGCGCATGTTCTGCCTGGCGCTCGGGATCCCGGAAGATCCGGTGAGCGGCAACGCGCACGGGCTGCTCGGCGCCTACCTGGCGGAGCTGCGCCTGCTGACGCCGAGCGCAGACCGCGCGCACTTCTCCGGCATCCAGGGCCAGTACGTGAACCGCCCGGGACGCGTCGAGGTCGACCTCGAGTTCACCGACGGCAAGCTCGACGCCGTCTGGATCCGCGGCCAGGCAGTCGAGATCTTCCAGACGCAGATGACGCTGTAGGGCATGGCGCAATTTGCGGCAGTGATGAGACTCGCCGAGCTTCCGCTCGGCGGCATGCGCGCCTGCATGCTCGGCGGACGCGAGCTCCTGATCTGCCGCACGCGCGCGGGTGTGTTCGCGCTCGACAATACCTGTACGCACGCAGACGCGCGTCTCAGCGAAGGACGGCTGCGCGCGACGCGCCTGGTGTGCCCGCTGCACGGCGCAGCCTTCGACGTGCGCGACGGACGGGTACTGGGGGCGCCGGCCGAAACGCCGCTGCCGACTCACGCCGTGCGCGTGGCGGAAGACTCGATCGAGGTCGCGGTGTCCCCCGCGGCCGCCTGAGCAGCTGCGCGGCGCGGCTGCGGCGGCTCAGGGCGGGCGCGCGGCGCGCAGCCGCCCGACCAGCCAGGTGGCGGGCAGCGTGACGCATGCCCCGATGAGAAACGGCGCCGACGGCCCCCACAGCGTGTAGAGCGCGCCCGACGTGAACGGCCCCACTACCCGCGCCAGACTCGCGCTCGCCACGTACGTACCCATCACCGCGCCGCGGTCGTGGCCGCGCGCCTGCCGCGAGGCGAGCGCGAAGGCGCTCGGGTTGTAGGCACCGAGCCCGGCACCGCACGCGACCAGCCCCGCGATCGTCGCCGGCAGCGTCGTCGAGAGTGCCAGCGTCGACAGTCCGGCGACGTATCCGAGCGCGCCGCAGATGGCGAGCGGCACCTCGCCGAAACGCGGCGCGAGTACCCGTACCAATCCGCCCTGCATCGCCAACGCCGGCAGCGCGACGCCGAACAGCAGCAAACCCACCGCGCGCGGGCCCAGGCCGTAGCGGTGCAGCGCCCAGATCGCGAAAATCGACTCGAGAATCGATTGCGAGTAGGTGACCAGCAGCGTGGCCGCGGCGATCAGGGCGAGCGGCGGACGCTCGCGCAGCAGCGTGACCGACCCGCGCCGCGGCTCGTCGGGATGCTCGCGGCGGTGCTCGGCCGTGTGACTCTCCGGCAGCACGAACCTCACGAGCAGGATGGCGAGCACGCTGAGGGAGGCGGACAGCACGGCCGGCGCCGCAAAGTTGGCGGTGCGCGCGTCGGCCCCGGCCAGCAGGCCGCCGAGCGGCTGCCCGAGCGTGAAGCCGACACCGATTGCGGCTCCGACGAGGCCCATGGAGGCGGCGCGCTTCTCCGGCGGGCTGACATCGGATGTGTAGGCGAACGCCGCCGCGATGTTGCCCGCCATGAGGCCGGCGAGCATGCGCGAGGCGAGCAGCCACCAGAGGTTGCGTGCGAGCCCGAGGATCACATAGGAAAGGCACGCGCCGGCGAGGCTGCTCATGAGGATCGGCCGCCTCCCGTACCGGTCGCTGAGGCGCCCCCACCAGGGAGCGGCGATCAGCTGACACAGCGAGTAGCTGCCGAGGATCGGGGTGATGAGTTCGGGCCGCGCGCCGAAGCGATCGGCCATGTAGGGCACGAGCGGAATGAGAATGCCGAACCCCAGCGTGTCGATGACGCTGAAGAGGAACAGTGCCCCGAGACGTTTGTTCAAAGTCCGAGCCCGAGCCAATCCATACTAATGCCCGGGCACGATCTTCGGGAGCTCGCCGGGCCGTGCGGCCGGCGGCACGAAGTCGCGGCTGCCGCCCACGATCAGATTCGGAATGCGGGCGTCGTCGAAGTCCGCGTCCCGCGGCCCGCCGGCGGTGCACAGCACCGCGAGGTGCAGCGACGGAATGAGCCATAGCCGGTTGCCGCCTGCATTGTCGACCGCATAGGTGTCGGGCGCGACCCACGGCTCGCTCGCGCCTGCGGCCGCAGCGCTCAGCCGCAGGTACGCGCCGTAGTCGTGATCGGCGCGTGAGGGCATGCGCATCGCCTGCACCCAGCCCGGCCGGATGATCTCGTAGCCGCGGTAGTTGCCGTCGCCGAGCAGCAGCTCCGCCACGCGGATCCAGTCACCCTGCCGCGCCAGCATGCAGCAGTCGGCGTGCGCGGCCCCCGCGGGAGAATCGAGGTAAAGCCAGGCGTCGCTCGCGCCGATGCGCCGCCACAGCGCCTGCGACAGATAGCTCGCGTAACGCTCGCCGGTGGCGCGCTCGAGCGCGAGCGCCAGCAACTGCGGGTCGGCGGGCTGCGGCGCCCGGCTCTCTCCCGGCACGCCGGTCAGCGGCCGCGCGAGCGCGGCCGCCACGATGTTGGTTCCATACAGTGCGCGCGCGGCTGCTCCCCACGGAGCGCCGCCCGGGGCGGGCGGCGCGAGGCCGCTCGACAGCTGCATGAGGTTGCGGAGGGTGATCGCGCCGCGCCGATCGTGGGCGAGCTGCGGGACGATGTAGCCGATCGGCTCGTCCGGCCAGGCGAGCTTGCGATGCGAGATCGCGCTCCCGGTCGCGAGCGCCGCCAGCAGGCGGGTAAAGGACTCCCCATCGGTGAGCGTGTCGAAGCCGCTGCCCTGCCAGTAGCGCTCGAAGACGATGTGGTCATGGCGCGCGACGATGAGCGCGAGCGAGCCGTGCGCGGCGGCGTAGGCGGCGGCGGCGGTCAGCGCGCGGCTGTCGAGCGCTTCGAGCTCGGGAGCCACCCGTGGCGCCGGCGCCTGTTCGGAGCCGGCGACGCGCTCGCGCGGCTGGTACCAGGCGGGCACGCGCAGCTGCGTTTGCGTGCGGGCGCCGAGATAGCGCTCCCAGAAGAGTGGCGAGGCCATGAAGGCCGCGAGTGCGCCGAGCACCAGCAGCGCAGCGCAGAGCGCCGCCAGCGGCAGAGCGCCACGCCGCTTCACCGCGCACCGCCCGATCCGCTCAGCACGCCTGCCCGGCGCGCACGCAGTGGTCCGCAATAGCGGGCGCGGCCGGCCGCGAGCTCGAGCTCGTGGGTCGCGCAGCCGGGCCAGTCGTGCAGCTGGTGGGCAGTCACCACCACGGCCGTGCCGCTCGCGGCCAGGGCGGCTACCCGGCGCATCAGCGCGTGGCGAGTCGGCGCATCGACCCCGGCAAACGGCTCATCGAGCAGCAGCAGCTCGGGCGCGCGCACGCAGGCCCGGGCAAACAGCACACGGCGTGACTGGCCGTAGGAGAGCTCGGAGAGCGGACGCTGCGCGAGCCGCGTCAGCCCGAAGAGCGCGAGCGTGCGGCGCGCTGCGGCGCGGTCCGCCGGGCTCGGGGCGCCGTTGAGCCCAATGCTGGCGTGGCGTCCCGATTGCACTACCTCGGCGACCGTGAGCTCGCGCGGATGCTCGGCCTGCAGATGGGGCGCGACCAGCCCCACGCGCCTGCGGAAGCGCTCGAGCGGCACGCCGGGAGAAACGCCGGCGCGCTCGATGCGTCCTCCCACGGCGACGCCGTGGTCGCCGTACAACGTACGCAGCAGCGTCGTCTTGCCCGAGCCGTTGCGGCCGTGCACGACCCAACACTCGCCGCCGCGCACCGCGAGCGAGATGCCGCTCAAGGTCCGGCTGCCGTCGAGGTAGACGCGCGCGTCGCGGAGCTGCACCAGCGCGCGTCCCGCGCGGCGCGGGCGCCGCGCTCGCAGGCGCGGGCGAGGACGCAGCCACGCACCGAGCGGCGCGCCGCGCAGCAGGCCGCGATACACGATGCGCCGACGCCCGAGCACCAGCGCGCGGTTCGCGCCGCGCGGCACGTCCTCGAGGCGGTGCGTGGCGAGCACCCAGGGCAGGCGGCGGCTGCGGCGCGCCAGCCAGCCGAGTACCCGCGCGCGGTTTGCGGCATCGAGCCCGTTCAACACCTCATCGAGCAGCAGCAGGCGCGGGCGCGAGGCGAGGGCTCGCGCCAGCAGAACCACCCGCCGCTCGCCGTAGGAAAGCGACAGGAAGCGGCGCGCCGCGAGCTGCGCGACGCCGAGTGAGCCGAGGGCGCGGCGCACGCGGCGGCGGTCGGCGACGGAGAGCGCAGCGAGCGGAATGTCGGTGCGCTGCACGCCGGTGCCGACGACGCGCTCGACCGTCATGTTCCAGCCGTAGCGCTGGTACTTGTCCTGGCGCTCCGCCCCCAGATAGGCGATGTCATCGAGCACTTCCTGCGGCGTACTCCAGCGCCGCTGGCCGCGCCGATAGCGGCGCACCGGGCGCGCGGCCGGCGCGGGCCATACGGCTCCGGCCACCAGCTTCAGCAACTGCGTCTTGCCGGCGCCGTTGCCGCCGGCGAGCACCCAGCGCTCGCCGGGGCGGATGGTCCAGCTGAGGTCCTTCAGGACCTGACGGCCGTCGCGGCGCAGATGGGCGTGCGTGAGGCGCACTTCGAGATAGCGGGGGTCGGCACGACTCATCGGTCGCATTGGAGCACAGTTCGCCGGGGCGTTTGGGGTATTCTGCCCGCACCGCGCGCGCGCACCTTGGTTGTTGGAGGATTCTGGATTGCAGTGGCGGCTGCTCGCGCCCCGCTATTGGCCGACCTGGGCCGGCATCGGAGTGTTGCGCCTGCTGGCGCTGCTGCCGTATTCCTGGGTGATTGCGCTCGGCGGACTGCTGGGAAGAATGATGCGCCTCGTCGCGCTGCGCTTCGTGAGGACCGCCCGGCGCAATCTCGAGCTGTGTCTTCCCGAGCTCGACGCTGCGGCGCGTGCGCAGCTCCTCGATCGGCATTTCGTCAGCCTGGGGATCGCGCTGCTCGAAGTTCCGCTCGCGTGGTGGAGCTCGTCGGCACGCATCGCGCGGCTCGCTCACGTCGAGGGCCGTGAGCATCTCGAGGCCGCCAGGGCGCGCGGCCGCGGGGTGCTCCTGCTCACCGCGCATTTCACCGCCATGGAAATGGCCGGCCGGGTGCTCGCCTCCGTAGCTCCCGTCGGCTTCCTCTACCGGCCGACGAGCAACGAGGTGTTGGCATACGCCCTCGGGCGCTTTCGCACCGCCCACGGCGGCCACCCCATTCCGCGCGATGACATCCGCGCGTTCATCGGTGCGCTGCGCAACAAGGAATGCGTATGGTATGCACCGGATCAGAGCTATCGCAGAAAGGGCGCGGAAATGGTGCCGCTGTTCGGCATCCCCGCCGCCACCAACACCCTCACCTCGCGCCTGGCGCGCATGACGGGAGCGCCGGTGCTACCCTATTTCCTGCAGCGCCTGCCCGGTACACAGGGCTACCGTGCCGTCATCCACCCGCCGCTCGAGAACTTCCCGAGCGACGATGCGGTGGCGGACACCGAGCGTTTCAACCACATGATCGAAGCGCAGGTGCGCCTCGTGCCCGAGCAATATCTGTGGATTCACCGCCGCTTCAAGGGACTGACCGAGGACTACCCGGACTACTACGGACGGGAGGCACCGCGTCGCGCGTGAGTGAGCTCGAGGGGCCAAGCTTCGATCTGCTGGTGGTCGGCGGCGGGATCAACGGAACCGGGATCGCACGCGATGCCGCCGGGCGCGGCCTGAGCGTGCTGCTCGTCGAGCAGGATGACCTGGCGGCTCATACCTCCTCCGCCAGCACCAAGCTGATCCACGGCGGCCTGCGCTACCTCGAGGAGTTCCATTTCGCGCTGGTCCGCAAGGCGCTGATCGAGCGCGAGGTGCTGCTGCGCTCCGCGCCCCACATCATGCGGCCGCTGCATTTCATCATGCCGCACGCGCCACACCTGCGCCCGGCGTGGATGATCCGCGCCGGCCTCTTTCTCTACGACCACCTCGCGCACCGCCAGCATCTCGCCGCCTCCGGCTCGGTGGACCTGCGCACCCACATCGCCGGCGCAGCTCTCAGGAGCGGCTACCAGCGTGGCTTCGTGTACTCCGATGGCCAGACCGACGATGCGCGCCTCGTCGTCCTGAACGGGCTCGATGCCCGCGAGCGCGGCGCCGTGATCCTGACGCGCACCCGCTGCGAGCGCCTCACCGAGCACGCCGGCGGCTGGCGCGCGACGCTCGCGGGCGCCGACGGCCGCGCGCAGGTCGCCGCCCGCGTTGCCGTCAACGCGAGCGGCCCCTGGGTCGACAGGTTCGTCGCAGGCGCGACCCCGGTGCGCACCGTGCACCGCGTGCGGCTCGTGAAGGGCAGCCACATCGTCGTGCCGCGGCTCTTCGAGCATCGCTTCGCCTACATCTTCCAGAACGAGGACCGGCGCATCGTCTTCGCGATCCCCTACGAGCATGACTTCACGCTCCTCGGCACGACCGACGTCGACTACCACGGGGATCCGGCCGCGGCGCGTATCGACGCACAGGAGCTCGAGTATCTGTGCGCGCTCGCCAACCGCTACTTCGTCCGCGCCATCAGTCCGCGCGAGGTGCGCTGGAGCTATTCCGGCGTGCGGCCGCTGCTCGCCGACGAGTCGCGCGACCCGATGAGCGTGACGCGCGACTATGCGCTCGAGCTCGAGTGGCGGCCGGCGCCGCTCCTTTCCGTGTTCGGCGGCAAGATCACCACTTACCGGCGGCTCGCCGAGGACGCCGTCGACCTGCTGACCCCGCTGCTCGGCACCCGCGCCGAGCCCTGGACCGAGGGAGCGACGCTGCCCGGCGGCGACGTGCCGGAAGGCAGCTTCGCAGTGTTCCTGCGCACGGTCGAGCGGCGTTACCCCTGGCTCCCCCCGCAGCTCCATCAGCGTTACGCGCACGCCTACGGCACCCGCATCGAGCGGCTGCTCGGCTCGGCCGCCGCGCTCGCCGACCTCGGCAGCGAGTTGCTCCCCGCACTCTACGAGCGCGAGGTCGAGTACCTGTGCCGCGAGGAGTTTGCGCGCACGGCCGAGGACATTCTCTGGCGGCGTAGCAAGCTCGGGCTGCATCTCCCCGGCGCGGATCTCGCGCCTCTCGAGGACTGGCTCGCCGCGCATGCACGCAGGCTCGGGACCCGTAGCGTGGGCACGACAGCGGCCATGTGACCAGCGTCGCGGTTTTTAGCTTCTGTCCGGCGGGCGCGGCGCCGCGCGCGTAGCGTGGCGCCGGGGTCGCTGCGTGTTTACTCAAATGTCCGACTCAGTCATCGCTGCCATCATCGCCGGCACGGCGACGCTGTCCGCGTCGTTCCTGCAGCTGCGCTCCGCCGCGCTGCGCGACGCCGGCAAGCCCGGCGCCGCCGCGCGCCGCAAGAGCCGGCTGCAGCGCATCGTGTTCCTGGTCATCGTCGGCGGCTCGGTGGTGTCGGGCTTTGCCTTCTCGCAGTGGCTGACACAGGGCGAGCGTGCCGCACAGGGCGCCCTGCAGAAAGAGCTCCAGGCCCGGATCGCCGAGGTGAGCCATACCGCGGGCGAGCTCGAGGCGCCGCGCGCCGCGGAGCGCTCCGAGATCGAGACCGGCGTGCTGCGCCGGATCGGTGGCGACGGGGTGGCGGTGGCAGCCACGGTCCCCGCCTGCCGCGCGGGCGCCGCCGGCCCCGTGACGACGCCCACCAGCACGGCGGGTGCAGCGGCTCCGGCGCGCGCCTGCAGCGAAGCCGAGGCCACTCCCGTCACGCTGTGTGCCACGATTCCCGCGGGCGCAACCGTCACCGAGGTCGCTCTCTTCAGCCGCCTCGACGACACGCAGACACCCTGGAGCGCCAGCCGCTATCTGCCCGGACAGGAATCGGCGCAGGCGCGCTTTGCCGACAAGTACTCCGAGACCGCCCCCGAGGCCGGCAGCCGCCAGGTGTGCCAGACCTTCGCGCACTGGGACGCCGAGCACGCGCGCGTGGTGCGGGTACTGGTGCGCTACTCTCTCTAGCCAGACCTACGCATAATTGTCCCCGGCAACGAGGCATGAGCCTCCGGGGGTATTGTTGGCTTCATCAGCGCATGAGCCCGCTGCGGCACGCGGAACTCTGCTGCTCGTCGTGTTGGCGCTCGCGCCGCTGTGGCTGGTCGGCATGTTCGACCGCGGGCTGTGGACGCCCGACGAGCCGCGCGAGGCCGACATCGCCTGGCGGATGAGCTCGCAGCCCGACCGCGCCCTGCCGCAGCTTGCCGGCACGCCGTTTCTCGAGAAACCGCCGCTCTCGTACTGGATGGCAGGTGGCGCGATCGCAGCCTTCGGCGACTCCGCGGCGGCCGCGCGCGCCCCGAACCTCCTGTACGCCGTCATCGGGGCGCTGGCGGTCGGCGCACTGGCACTCGCCATGGAGCTGCCGGCGGTGCCGGCGCTCATCGCAGCGCTGGTCGCCGCGAGCGCCCTCACCGCGTACCGCGTGGCCATCTGGCTCGCGCCGGATGCCTGTCTGCTCGCCGGCTGCGCCGTCGCGCTGCTCGGAGCCTGGCGCGGACTGCGCGCTGCCCCGGGCGCGGCCAAGGCGGGCGGCTACGCGCTGCTGCACCTCGGCGCCGCGCTCGGCTTCATGGCGAAGAGCGCGCCCGGGTGGCTGGTGCCGGGACTCACTCTCCTCACGCTCATCGCATGGGAGCGCCGCTGGCGGGAGTTGCGGCGCTGGGAGCTGTACGCCGGGCTCGCGCTGCAGGCGCTCGTCATCGGGCCGTGGATCGTCGCGGTCGCGCGCAGTGCCCACGGCACGGAGGCGCTGCGCACGCTTTTCTGGAACAACGTCGTCGGCCGTTTCACGCAGCTGTCGTCCTCTGCGGCGCCCGACTACACCACCGGACACCACAACACCCCGGGGAAATACCTCCTCGAGCTGCCGCTCTACCTGCTGCCGTGGACACTGGTCGTGGCGGCGGCGCTGGTGCGCGCCTGGACCCGCATGAGCGAGCCGGGCGCACGCGGCACGGCGTGGCGCTTCGCGCTCTGCTCCTGCGTCCCGTTCCTCGTGCTGCTGTCGGCCGCGGCCACCGCGCGCGACATCTACGCCGCTCCCGCGCTGCTCGGCTGCGGGCTCCTCGCGGGACTGTGGGCCGAGGATGCGCGCCGCCTGCCGCGGCGTGGCGACCGGTTCGCGGCGCTTGCGACCGTCGTGCTGGTCGGCGCGCTGGCGGCTGGGTTCGCGCTCGCGCTGGCGCTACTCGCTGCCGCGGGCCTGGGCGCGCCGCTCGTGTACAACCTGGCCGCGCTCGGCGTGCTCGCGGCAGCTGCAACCGCGCTCGGCTTCGCGGTGCGCGCCGGGCGCAGCGGGGATATTCCGCGCAGCCTCGCCTGGTCGTACGCGGGGTACGCGCTGGCGCTGTGTCTCGCGGCGGGGCTGATCCTGCCGGTGGTCGACCGCTGGCAGGATCTGTCCTCGCTCGCCGCGCGGATCCACTCCGACACCGCGCAGCAATCGCTGGCGCTCCTCGATCCGGACGAGACCACGCTGGCGATGCTCGATCACGGCTTCGCGACTTCCGGCACGGTTCTCGCGAGCGCCGCCTCCGGCCCCCGCGCCGCCGTCGACGGCTGGTTTGCCGCGCATGGCAGGACGGCGCGCGTGCTGGTGCTCCTGCCCGGACACGCGCGCGGCGCGCTCACGGAATTCCTCGCACGGGTCTATCCGTTCGCCGCCCCCGGCGACGGCGTCGCCGGGACACTCGCCGTCTCCGGCGCGGCAGCTCTCGTCGCCCGTTACGAGTTGCCTCAGGGCCGGCGCTATGCGCTACTCGCGCCACCGGCACCGCACTAGGGGGAGACATGTCCGACCTGTCACGCAACCTGCGCAACCGCCACATTCAGCTCATAGCCTTCGGCGGCACGATCGGCGTGGGACTGTTTCTCGGCTCGGCCAGGGCGATCCATTCGGCGGGCCCCGCCTTGATCCTCGCGTACGCGATCGGCGGCGTCGCCATCTTCTTCATCATGCGCGCGCTCGGTGAGCTGCTCACCTACCGCCCGGTGGCCGGCTCCTTCGCCACTTACGCCGATGAGTTCTGCGGACCGTTCGCCGGCTTTGTAACCGGCTGGTCCTACTGGTTCGCGTGGGTGGTCACCGCCATGGCGGAGCTGACCGCCATCGGCATCTACGTGCGGTTCTGGTTCCCGGACGTGCCGCAGTGGCTGCCGGGATTGGTCGCGCTGCTGGTGTTGTACGGTACCAACCTGCTCGCCGTGCGGGTCTACGGCGAGCTCGAGTTCTGGTTTGCCCTCATCAAGGTGGTCACGATCGTTGGATTGATCGTCGCCGGACTCGTGGTGATCGTATTCCACGTCGGCGACCTCGGCGCAAGCGCCAGCTTCTCGAACCTCTGGTCGCACGGCGGCTTGCTGCCCCACGGCCTTCTCGGTGTGCTGCTCACCATGCAGATCGTCATGTTTGCCTACGAGGGCGTGGAGCTCATCGGCGTCACCGCAGGCGAGGCGCGCGACCCCGCCGTGGTGCTGCCGCGCGCCACCAACGGCATCATCGTCAGGATCCTCATCTTCTATATCGGTGCCGTCATCATCATCATGTCGCTGGTGCCGTGGACGGAGCTCAGCCCGGAGGTCAGTCCGTTCGTCTACGTATTCGAGAAGATGCGGATCCCGGCGGCCGCCGCGCTCATCAACCTGGTCGTGATTACCGCGGCCTCTTCCTCCTGCAACAGCGGCATCTTCAGCACCGGGCGCATGCTATGGGCGCTGGCGCAGCGCGGCCAGGCGCCGCGCGTGTTCGCGACGCTCAACCGCGGGCGCGTGCCCGGGCACGCCATCCATGCCACGGCGGTGCTGCTGCTGATCGGTATCGCCCTCAACAAGTGGGTGCCCGAGCGGGTCTTCACCTGGGTCACGAGCATCGCGCTGGTCGGCACGTTCTGGACCTGGGGCATCATCCTGGTATCGCACCGCAACTACCGGCGTGCCGTCGCCGCCGGCAAGGCCGCCGCCGCACCGTTCCGCATGCCCGGTGCACCGTTCGCCAACTGGCTGGTGCTCGCGTTCCTGGCGGCAGTGAGCGGGCTGCTCGCGCTCGACGCCGACCAACGGGTCGCGCTCTACGTGGCGCCGGTGTGGTTCGCGCTGCTCGGTATCGGCTACGCCGCGCTGCGCGCCACGCAGCGCGCGACACGCTAGGCGCTACAGCAGCCGCTCGCCGCCGCCGATGAGGCCCCCGCCGTCGACGACGATAGTCTGGCCGGTGATGAAGCTGCCGGCGCGCGCCGCGAGCATCACGGCGATTCCGGCAACGTCGTCGGGGTCGCCGAGCCGTTTGAGCGGATAGCCGCGCGCCAGGGCCTCGGCGCGCGCCGGGTCGGCCCACAGCGCCTTGGAGAACTGGGTGCGGATCACGCCGGGCGCGATGCAGTTGACGCGGATGTTGTGCGGCCCCCATTCGACCGCAAGGTTGCGGGCCAGCTGCATGTCGGCTGCTTTCGTGATGCCGTAGCCGCCGAGCAGCGCGCTGCCCATGAAGCCGCTCACCGAGGACACGATGATCACCGCGCCGTCCTTGCGCTCGGCCATGGCCGGCAGCGTCAGGTTGCACAACCAAACGTTGCTGTAGAGATTGGTGTGGATGAGCTTGTCGAGAGCCTCGTCCGACATGGTTGCCGAGGGCCCGAAGTGCGGATTGGTGGCGGCGTTGCACACCAGGATATCGATGCGTCCGAAGGCGGCGACACTCGCCTCGATGAGGCCCTTGAGCTCGTCCTTGTGCCCGACGTGGCAGGCGTGCGCGAGCGCGCTGCCGCCGGCGGCGGTGATCTCCGCCGCCACCGCGGCGCAGCTCTCCTGCTTGCGGCTCGAGATGATCACCCTGGCGCCGTGCGCCGCCATGTGAACGGCGATCGCCTTGCCGATGCCGCGGCTCGAGCCGGTGATGAGGGCTACCTTGCCCGACAGATCGAATAGGGACATGGCTGACTCCGCCAACGCTGACTGTCGAGCATTCTGCTCCGCTCGTCGCGTCCAGGGAAACCGCGGTTGGAAGTGTCGGCGCGCCGCGCGGTAGAATGCGCCGCATGCGCATCTCTTCCATAGTGCTGGTCGTCGTTCTCGCCGCCGGATGTGCGGGGACACCCTCGACCCCGAGAACCCCCGAGCGACACGCCGCCAACATCGCCGCCGCGCAGTCGGCCGGCTACAAGGTCATCACCGCCTCCGGCCGGACGATCTTCTGTCCGACCGCGCCCCCGACGGGCTCGCATATCGGCTCCCAGTGCCTGAGCGAGAGCGAATGGGAGGCGCAGCTCGGTACGCCCCCGGCCCCTAGCCCGTCCGTGCACGTGACCAACCAGTCGCCCGGCCCCGGATCCGGGTCGGGGCACTGAGAGTCCTCCGGCGTCAGATCGGCTCGTCGAGTGACGTGGCGAGCGGCGTGAACAGCTTCGGCCCCTTCTCCGTCATGTACCAGCAATCCTCGAGGCGAATCCCGAACTCGCCGGGTATGTAGAGACCGGGCTCGTCGGAGAAGCACATGCCCGCCTCGAGGGGCGTCGCGTCGTTGCGCACCAGGTACGGCGCCTCGTGCACTTCCATGCCGATCCCGTGTCCGGTGCGATGCGAGAGACCCGGCAGGCCGTAGTCGCGGCTCCAGCCCTTGTGCTCGTAGAAGTCGCGCACCGCCCGATCGATGGCGCCGACCGGCACGCCGAGCCGGGCCGTCTCCTGCGCCAGCTCCTGGCCGCGCTTCACCGTGTTCCAGAGCTCCCGTTGACGCGGCGAGGCAGTGCCGAACACCCAGCTGCGCGAGATGTCCGATTGGTAGCCGTGAACGCTGCAGCCCGTGTCGACGAGGATCACCGAGCCCGCGTGCACCTGCTGCGGCTTGATCGATCCGTGCGGAAAGGCGCTTGCCTCGTTGAGCAGTACCAGGGTGAACTCGTGCGAGCCGCCGAGCGCCTGGGTGGCACTCACCATCATGGCGAGAATGTCGGCGCCGCTCATCCCGGCCTCGACCCGGCGGTGCGTGTAGCGCAGCGCCGCGATGGTGACGTCGTTGGCGGCCTGCATCAGCGCGAGCTCCGCCGCCGACTTGTGCATCCGGCACGCGCGGATCAGCTCGTCGCCGGGCATCACCATCGCACCCGGCGCCGCCTTCGATGTCCGGTCGACGATGAAGAGCCTGGTCGTCGGCTCGACCGCCAGCGGGCCCGCCGCATGCTCGCGCAGCGCGCCGGCGAGCAGCGCGAAGGGGCTCTCGTCCTCCTTCCAGGGCCGTACGTCGGCCGGCACTTTGAGCGTCTCGCGCACCGACGGCTCTTCGAAATAGGGGGTCACCACGACGGTCCGGCCGTCGGCGGGAATGAGCGCCGCAGTGGTTCTTTCGCTCCGATGCCAGCGAATGCCGGTGAAGTACTCGAGCGAGGGGCCGGCCTCGACCAGAAAAGCGGCGATCTTCTTCTGCTGCATCAACCCCTGGACACTGGCGAGCCGCGCGCCGTGCTCCGCGGCGCTGATCGGCTGCGCTTCGCGGGTGAGCGAGGTCAGCTCGGAGGTCGCAGCGCTTGCCGCCCGCAGCGGCTCACTCCCCGCCAGCGCCGCCCCCACCGCGGTCAGCCCAAAGAAGTCGCGTCTGGAAACTGTCGACATGCGTCTCTCCCGTGCAACGGTGCGCCGCGCATTCTGCCCTGCGCGCCAGGTGTTGGCGAACTCACCGCTTAGGTGAGCGCCCCGCAGAGGCGCGCAGTAGAATCCGCGCTCCGCGCCCGTAGCTCAGTTGGATAGAGCATCAGGCTTCGAACCTGAGGGTCGGGAGTTCGAATCTCTCCGGGCGCGCGCAATCCTGGCACCCGTCGGCCCCGGCGCTGTCAAAGAGGGTATGGAAATGAGCGCTTACCGGACGGCCGCCCACTTCGGCAGCAGGGCCGTCGCCCTGATCGGCATCCTGCCCGGCGCGATCGTCGCTGCGGCGTATCTGCTGGTCCTCACACGGCAGCTTCACAGACACTGGGACACCAGAACCGCTGTGGTGCTCGGCATGGCCTCGTGGGGCGTGCTCGGAGTCGTGGTGCTGTGGCATGAGTACGTGCGTCTGTCGCGGGCTCGGGTTGCCGCAGAGCGCATGCCCGTGAGTCCCCGGGTCGTACTCTTCGCGTGGGCACTCTTGCTGGCCGCCTTCGCCGCCTGGAAAGCCGACGCGCATCCCTGGGCAGCGTCGTTCCTCGCTCTGGTAGCGCTGTACTCTTTTGGCCGCGCCTTCGGACTGCTGAGGTACAGCGCGCGCCCGCCGCGTGCGCCAGGCCGCGCCAGTGTCGTGCGCGCCCCGCCTCACACTCGAGCGCGAGGCGGCCAGCGGTCCCGGGCACGCAGCTCGCCGGCGCCGTCCGGCCGGCGCGCTTCCAACTGACCGGTCAGACCGCTCGACGGGGATGGCGGCCGCCTCTATGGTAGCCGGAATGATTTCCGTGCCGCACATGGCCGGGCTCGATCTCGTCCTCGCGGTCGCCATGGGCGTGGGTCTTGCGGCCGCGGTGGGCTTTCGCGTGTTCCTGCCTATGCTGGTGCTGAGCATCGGCGCGTACGCCGGACATCTCACGCTCTCGAGCGGTCTCGCCTGGCTCGGCACGCCTGCGGCACTCGCGATGCTGAGCGTGGCGACGGCGCTGGAGATCCTCGCCTACTACATCCCGGGCGTGGACAATGTTCTCGACGTGTTCGCTGCGCCCGCGGCGCTCATCGCCGGTGCGCTGGTGTCGGCTGCGGTCATGACGGACCTGCCGCCGATGGTCAGGTGGACCACCGCAGTCATCGCCGGCGGAGGCGCCGCCGGGGCAATCCACGGTCTGACCTCGCTGCTGCGCGTGAAGACCACGGTCATGACCGCCGGATTCGGCAATCACGCGATAGCCAGCGGCGAGCTCGCCGGCGCGCTCATCGTCTCGCTGCTGGCGCTCGCTGCGCCGCTCGCCGCGGTCGCACTCGTGGCAGGGTTCTGCTGGCTCGCCGTGCGGCTGCTGCGGCGCATGCTCCGCAAGGAGCGCTCCCCGGCCTCCTCCTCAGCGGAGAGTTCCTGAGCACGTCCGGGAAATCTGTCCGGGCGCGCAAGAATGTTCATTCGGCAATAGTTAGGTAAGTAGTTAACTATTGCCCAGAGGACCTGCGATCGACCCCGCCTTCGGGCGCGGGCAGCGAGGTAAGCTATAGCTATGGCCAAAGACATCGAGCAGGAGCTCGACGCCATCTTCTCCCACCACAACGCCCGCGTGGCGCAGGCTCGCGGGGAGTCGGCCGGGAAAGCTGCCGCCGAAGGGGATTTCGCACAGGCGGCAGCCGTTTGCCTGACCGACGTGGTCGCGCCTGCCCTCGAACAGATGGCTCAGTCGCTGAAGGAGCGCGGAGTAGCGGCGAAGGTGCTCAGCGACGCAAACAGCACGCGCATCGACATCCCCGTCAGCAGACACGCGCGCCTCGGTCACGGCCATGGAGGCTATCCGTACCTGCGGGCGAGGCTGGATCGCCAGATCCGGCGGATCTGCTTCGAGCGAAACACCTCCGACGGCCGTGGCGGCAGCGCGCTGGGCGATTACGCCGTGGCGGAAGTCAGTGCCGAATCGGTAAAGGCCATGGTGATGGATCTGGTGCGGGCGCTGTACGGGCCTCCCTGACCGCGTCCGCCCCCCTCACGGCCACATGCGCGACAGCACGCCGTCGCGGCGGATGAATTGATGCCAGAGAGCCGCCAGCGCGTGCAGGCCCGCCACCGTGAACAGCGTGTAGGCCAGGTAGCCATGAACGTCCTCGGTCGGACCGAAGACCGCGCGGTTCTTCGGCACCCCGAAGTCCACCCTGAAGAGCCCGAAGTCGAACGACCGTCCGTGCCAGACGAAAGTCACGATCCCGAGTATCGGAATGACGAGGAGCAGCAGGTACATGAGCAGGTGCACGGGGCGCGCGAGCCGGCGCGAGAGCTCCCCGGCCTCGGGCGGCAGCGGCGGCGGCCGGTGCGTGCTGCGCCACCAGAACCGCGCCATGAGCAGCACCCACACGAGCAGCCCGACGAGCGCGTGAATGTTGATCCAGAAGCTCTGCGTGCCCTTCGGCCAGGAATCGTGCAGCAATCCCAGCACGCCGACGAGGATGACGAGTACTGCCATGATCCAGTGAAAGCGGATCGCACCCGGGTCGTATCGGTCACTCACGGCTGACTCCCCCCTCCGGCAACTGAACACGCACGTAGCGCCCGGCCAGCGCCGGCAGCACCACCAGATTCAACAGCGTCGACGATACCAGACCGCCGAGCACGGTCACCGCCATGGGTCCCTCGAGCTCCTGCCCCGGGCGGTTCATGCCGAGAGCGAGCGGCGCGAGCCCGAGAGCGGTGACGGCTGCGGTCATGAGGATGGGGATCAGCCGCTCGTTGGCGCCGCGCAGCACCAGCTCGAAGCTCCACGCCGCGCCCTCGGCCTCGACCAGATGCTCGTAGTGCGAGAGCTGCAGGATCGCGTTGCGGGCGCTCACGCCGAACACCGTCACCAGCCCCACCAGCGTCCCGAGGGAGATGCCGACGCCGGTCACCGCGATCGCCAGCACGCTGCCGATCAGGCTGAAGGGTAGATTCGCCAGCACCAGGTAGCCGTTGGCGCGCCAATGGAAGGAGACGAACAGGATCACGAGGATCAGCGCCAGCGCCAGCGCCGAGTAGAGCGCGAGCTCGTTGCGGGTCTGGCGTTCCGCCGCCGCCGCGCCCGTGTACTCGAGAAAGACGCCCGGCGGAAGCACGACGTTCCTGGCGATGGCGCGCTGCGCCTCCTGCACCACGCCCTGCAGCGAGGCGCCGCTCACGTTGAACGTCACGCTGATGCGGCGCTGCCCGCCGTCGTGCTCGATGCTGTACCGGCCGTTGGTCACCTCGATGCGGGCAACCTGAGAAAGCGGCACCGGACCTGAGGGGCTCGCGATCATGAGCCGCGCAAGCGCATCGGGCCGGTGTCGCAACGCATCCGGCAGCAGCACTTCCACATCGACGGTGCGGGTGCCGCGGAAAGTCTGACCGACGTCGGCGCCCGCGTAGGCGGTCTCGATGGTGTCGAGAACGTCCTGGACCTTGAGCCCGGTCGCCGCCAGCGCTTGCGGGATCAGTTGGATCGCAAGCACCGCAGTGCCGCTCTCGCGCCTGAGCTGCAGGTCCACGATACCCCTGATCCCCTGGAGCGCCGCGGCAACCTTCGCGCCGGTCGCATCGAGCAGGTCCAGATCGTCGCCGAACACCTTGATGGCGACCTGCGCGGTCTCGCCGCTCAGGCTCTCGCTGATGCGGTCGCCGAGAAACGTGACCACCTCGCTCTGGATGCCGGGATAGCGCTCGAGAATCTCTCGCAGCGCCTCCTGCACCCCCGCCCCGTCGACATGCGCATCGGGCTTGAGCTCGACGTGGAACTCGCTGCGGTGCGGGCCCCAGGTGTCCTCGCCGAGCTCGGCGCGCCCCACCTGCTGCTCGATGGTCTTGACGTACGGAAGTGCCAGCACGTCAGCGCTGACGCGCGCGCCCAGGCTCAGCATCTCATCGAGCGAGGTCCCGGGGATCGAGCTCGAGACCTGCAGCACGATGTGGCCCTCGCGAAAGTCCGGCATGAACGTGCCGCCGAGGAATGGCAGCGCGCCCGCCGCGGCGACCACCAGCGCGACCAGCACGAGCGCCGTGAGCTTCAGGTGCGCGTCCACCTGCTGCACCGCGCGCCGCTGCCACACCTTGAGCGTCTGCAGCCAGCGCACCTCGGCCCGGGCTTCGTGACGGCGCAGCAGCAGGGCGCACAGCGCGGGGGTCGAGGTCATGGCCACGATGAGCGAGGCCACTACCGCGCAGATGAAGGCGAGCGCCAGCGGGCCGACGAAGCGTCCCTGGACGCTCGAGGTGAAGAGCTCCGGCAGGAACACCACCACCACCACCACCGTGGCGTAGATCACCGGCCCGCGCACCTCGAGCGAGGCCTCGCGCACGATCTCGAGGCGCGGGCGCGGCGAGTCGCGGCGCGCGTTCTCGCGCAGCCGCCGCATGATGTTCTCGATACCGATGATCGCATCGTCGACCAGCACGCCGAGCGCCACGGCGAACCCGCCCATGGTCATGGTATTCAAGGTGAGACCCAGGCGATCGAGCACCGCGACCGCCGCGAGCAGCGACAGCGGGATGGCGCTGAAGGCGATCAGCGCGACGCGGATGTCGCGCATGAACAGGTACAGCACCGCGAGGATCAGCACCGCGGCGAGCGCCAGCGACTCCTCCAGGTTGCCGAGCGCCCGCTCGAGGAAGTTTGCGGGCCGGTGCAGGGCCGGATACACCGTGATCCCCTGCGCCCTGAGGGCCGGCTCGAGGTCCGCCAGCGCGCGCTCGAGCGCGAGCGTCACGCTCAGCGTGTTGGCGCCGTACTGGCTCGCGAGCGACAGCATCACGCCCGGCTTGCCCATGATGAGCGCGTCCCCGGAGCGCAGCGCCGGCGCGACCTTCACTTCGGCGACATCGCGCAGCAGCAGCGGCGTGGCGCCGCGCACGGCGATCACGGCGGCACCGAGCGCCGCGACGTCGGGCTCGGGGGTCGGCGACTGGATCAGCACGCGCTGTGCGGACGTGTCGATGAAGCCGGCGCCGCGCAGCGGCAACGCGGCGCGCGCCGCGTCCGCAACCTCGTTGAGGGTGATACCAAAGCTCGCGAGCTTAGCCATGTCCGGCAGGATGTGGATCTGCCGCACCTTCCCTCCGAACACGATGGCGTGCGCGACGCCCGGCACCGCCAGCAGCCGCGGCTTAATCACCCAGTCGGCCGTGTCGCGCAGCGTGTAGGCGTCGACTTTGTCCGACAGCAGGCCGATCTTGAGAAGGTCCATCGTGCTCGAGACGAGCGGCGACAGCTTCGGCGTACCGACGCCGGCGGGCAGGTGGCTGCCGAGCTCCGACAGTCGCTCCGAGATGCCCTGGCGTGCGACGTGCACGTCGATGCTGCCGGTGAAAGTGATGTTCACGACCGACAGCCCCGGAATGGATTCCGAGCGCAGCGTCGCGAGCCCCGAGGCGCCGTTCACGGCGTTCTCGATCGGTCTGGTGACCAGCTCCTCGACCTGCTGCGGCGCGAAGCCGGGAGCCTCGGTCTGGATCTCGACCTGCGTGGGGACGAAGTCCGGAAACACGTCGAGCGGCGAGCGCGCGGCGCCCCACGCGCCGAGCGCCAGCGCCAGCACCGTGAGCGCGGTGACCGAGCCGTAATGTCGCACGCACAGTGCGACCAGGGCGCGCACCATGACTAGTCAGCCGAGTCAGCCGCGGTGCCGGGATTCAACTCGTGCGCGAGCAGCTCCCCTGCCGAGCGCGTGACGATCTGCGCACCGGGAGCGATGCCGGACCTCACGAAGTAACCGTCGTCGGTCGGCATGCTGACGTCGATCTCGGTGCGAACGAACGACCCGGGCTTGACTTCCAGGTAGCACCAGTACCTGCCGCCGCTGATGACCACCGCCGGGAACGGCACAATGACGCCCGCCTCGGCGGCGCCCACGGGCGCGTGCGCCAGCAGCCGCTCGCCTTCGCTCGCGTCGCCGCCCTTCAGCAGCGCGAACAAGCTCCGGCCGGGGATATTCGGGTCCGCCGGAGCGGGCCACACCGACACGGATTCGAAGCCACCCGCGATTGCAGCCGCGCTCAGGTGCAAGAAGCGCAGCTTCGCGGGCGTCGCCGCGCCGAGGGCTCCCAGCGGGAAGGTGACGCGCGCCAGCTTGGTCTCGCCACCGGCAAGCGCCGACAGCACCGCACTCTGGTAATCGTCCTTCCACGGTGCATTGCGCCCGTAGCTCGCGGACAGGCGCCGCTCAGCCAACACCAGCGCCGCGTGGTCGACGGCCGCCTGCCGCTCGGCCGCCTCCTGCGATTCCACCGGCATTGCGCCCGGGGTTCCCGCGAGGCTGCGGCCGCGCGCGAGCGCCGCACGGCTCGCCCGTTCGACCGCCGCCGCGCTCGTGAGCTCGGCGACCGCCTGGGCAATCGCCTCCCGCGGGATGACCAGCGCGTAGCCGGTGCTCTCGGGCGCGTGCTCCGTCGGCGCGGCGCGCGCGGTCACGATGCCCGCCTTACGGATCTCCTCGGGCTTGAGAGTCAGGCCTTCCAACTCCGGCGTGCTCTTGTGCCCGGCGGCCGCCGGCGCCGCAGCCTCCTCGGAGGGTCCCTGCCGGCAGGCGGCGAGCGACAGCAGCGCCGCGCACCAGGCCGCCGCGCACCCGGCCCGCCGCTGACTAGGACGCCGCATGCTGCTCGCCGGGTCCGTGAGCGGCGGGCGCCGTTGCGGGCGGCAACTGCCAGCCGCCGCCGAGCGCCTTGCAGAGTGCCACCAGCGCCTCGAGGCGCGCGAGACGATATTGAACGAACTGGTCCCGCGCGCCGTAGAGGACACGCTGCGCCTCGAGCAGCGTGAGCAGATCTCCCGCCCCGTGCTCGTAGCGCAAGCGCGCGCCCTCGAAGGCGCGCTCGCTCGCCTCGAGGCTGCCCTGCTGGAAAGCGCGGGTGGCGTCGAGCCGCTGCAGGGCATCGAGCGATTTCTCCACGTCGACCAGCGCGGCGAGGATTGCCGCACGGTAGGCGGCGAGGAGCTCGCGCTCGCGCGCCGCGGCCTCATCGCGCTCGGCCCGTAGCCGCCCGTGATCGAAGATGGGCTGCGTCAGGTTCGCGGCAAGCGCCAGTGACGGGCCGGTGCCGCCGATCGTGAGGATGGTCGCCGGCAGCGCCGGATTCTGCACTCCCGCGGCGGCCGTGAGCGCGAGGCTGGGAAAGAGCGCCGCGCGCGCCGCCGTGAGGTCGGCGCTCGCCGCGCGCAGGTTCGTTTCGGCCGCCGCTACGTCGGGCCGGCGCGCCAGCAGCTGCGCGGGCAGGCCGGCCGAAACCTTCGGCTCACTCAGCGAGTCGAGCGAGCTGCCGCGGACCTGGAAGTCTTCCGGAACGCGCCCGAGCAGCAGCGCGAGCGCCGCGCGCGACTCGACCTCCTGCTGCTCGAGGTCGGCTGCGGCGATCTCCGCCCGCTCGAGCGCCGCCCTCTGCAAGGCAGCGTCCGTGGGACTTGCGAGGCCGGCGCCGAAGCGCGCCTCGACGGCCGCGAGAAGCTTCTGCGCCGCGTCCCGGTTGAGGCGCGCGAGCGCCGCACGCTCGCGCAGTGCCAGCACCTGAAAGTACTGGTCGGCGACTCCTCCGAGAATGGTCAGCTCTACGGTGGCGCGCTCGGCGCGCGAAGCGCCCGCCTTGAGCTGCGCCGCGTGCGCGGTCGCGCGGTTCCTGCCCCAGAAATCCACCTCATAGCTCGCCGACAGCATCGCGAGCCAGTCGAGCTCGTGGCCCGTGCCCTGGGCGGAGTGCCCGGCAAGATAAGTGCCGCCGGCATCGCCGCTGACGCCCGGCAGAATCGCCGCCCCCGCCTGCCGCGCCCGCGCGTCGGCCTGCGCGATGCGCTCGCCGGCCTCTGCCAGGTCCGTGTTGTGGCTCACCGCGAAGTCCACCAGCGTGTCGAGCTCCTCGCTGCCGAAACCCCGGTACCAGTCCTCACCCGGCCAGGAGGCACTCGCTCCGGCGGCGTGCTCGAATGCGCCCGGCGGTGGCGGCAGCAGCAACGGCGGCGGTCTCTGCGCGACGCAGCTCGAGGCGAGGAAGCCCGCAAGCCAGGCCGCCGCGCGCCACCTGACGCACGGCACGGCCACGGCTGCGCACCGAATACTCCCGGGCATACCCATTTCCTGCGCTCGAGTCACACGCATGCTGCCTCACGAAGCTTTGGTTTGGCTCAAAGGGCGCTAAGATTCGTGCCGTGAAGCTCCTGCTGGTCGAGGATTCGGCACGGCTGTCCGCGGCGCTGGTCGCCGGCTTCCGTGGCGAGGGGTTTGCGGTCGACCATGCGGCGGACGGCCGGGCGGCCCTGCGGCACCTCGAGGTGCACGAGTACGACCTGCTGATCCTCGACCTGATGCTGCCGCAGGTGTCGGGGCTCGAGGTACTGCGCGCTCTGCGCGCTGCGCAGACACCTGTGCGGGTGCTCGTGCTGTCGGCCCGCGACCAGATCGAGGACCGCGTCACGGCGTTGAATCTCGGCGCCGACGACTACCTGCTCAAGCCCTTCGATTTCGCCGAGCTCAAGGCACGCGTGCTGGCGCTGCTGCGCCGCCGCTACGGGGAGCTCTCGGGCCGGCTTACGTGCGGCGATCTGACCCTCGATACCAACGCGCGCGTGGCCGCCACGCGCGGCGCACCGCTGCCCCTCACGCCGAAGGAATACGCCCTGCTCGAGACGCTGCTGCGCCACCGCGGCCGCAGCTTCACACGCGCCGCCCTGTTCGAGCGGCTCTACGACGGGCTGAGCGATGCGTCCGACCGGGTGATCGAAGTGGTGGTGAGTACGCTGCGCACCAAGCTCGATCGGGCCGGACTTCCCACCCTCATCGAGACACGCCGGGGCTTTGGCTACCGTGTTCCGTGAGTGGGTCAGCCGCTCGTTGCAGCGGCGACTGCTGGTCTCGCTGCTGCTCGGCGTGGGTTTGAGCCTCGCCGCCTCTCAGATCATCGTCGACCAGATCGTCGATCGGTACATCGTGAGCAGCTTCGCCACCGCAGCGGACGCCGCCGAGCAACGCGACCGGCTGCAGCGCGACATCGACTTCATCCTGCTCGGCGGCGTGGTGACGGTGCTCGCGGTATCGGCGTTCATCACCATCGTGTCGGTACGGCGGGGGCTGAAGCCGCTCGGGGCCGCCACCGCCGCCGCGCGCGCGCTGTCCCCCGGGCATCCGGCGCACTCGCTGCCGCTCACCGGGCTGCCGAGCGAGATCCGCCCCCTGGGCGAGTGCATCAACGAGCTGCTCGAGGGCCTCGCCGGCGCGCTCGAGCGCGAGCGCCGCTTCTCCGCCGACCTCGCGCACGCGCTGCGCACGCCGCTCGCCGAGATCCGCGCCCTTGCCGAAGTCAGTGCGGATGAGCGGCGCGAGGCGCCGGAGCTGCGCCAGTTCCTCGGGCAGATCGCCAGTGCCGCCGTTGGCATGCAGGCGGTGATCGAGTCGCTGCTTGCGGTCGCGCGCGCCGATCGCGCGGCGGTCCGCAACGCCCTCGAGCCCCTGCAGGTGGCGCCCGCGGTTGCGGCCCGCATCGAGCGGCTGCGCGTCACCAACGCGGTGGATCCCGGGCGCATCGCCGCGCGGGTTCCGGCGGAAGTCTGGATCCAGTCCGACCCGCGCCTGTTCGACGCCCTGTTGCTCAACCTGCTGACCAATGCCGTGCAGCACGGCGATCCGCGCAAGCCCATCGAAATCGACTGGCTCGCGCCCTCCGGGGGCACGGCGCTGCGGGTGCGCAACGGCGCTCCGTACCTTTCACCCGAGGACCTGCCGCACCTCACCGAGCGCTTCTGGCGGCGCGCGGAGCGCGAGCAGCCGTCCGCCGCCGGGGGTCTCGGGCTCGGGCTGTGGGTGGTGGCGGGGCTGTGCCGGGTGCTCGACCTGAGCCTCACTTTCGATCTCGACGCCGAACAGCGCCTGAGCGTGTGCGTCGGCGGATTTCGCGGCATCTAGCGCCGGCGCGCCCTGCGGTGTCTCGCCGTTCCGTCGTTGCCTCCCGCCCGCCGCGCTGCGGCTGGGCCCGCGACGCCGATCCCGAATCGCAGCGCTACCATGACGAGGAATGGGGCCGTCCCGTGCACGACGACCGGCGGCTCTTCGAGATGCTGCTCCTCGAGGGCGCGCAGGCCGGCCTCTCCTGGTCGACGATTCTGCGCAAGCGGGCCGGCTACCGGCGTGCCTTCGCGCGCTTCGATGCCCGCAAGGTGGCGCGTTTCGACGCACGCCGGCGAGCCGCGCTGCTGCGCGACCCGGGCATCGTGCGTAACCGGCTCAAGATCGACTCGGCGGTGACCAACGCGCGCGCCTTCCTCGCGGTACAGGGCGAGTTCGGCTCTTTCGACCGCTACCTCTGGGCGTTCGTCGCGGGTAAGCCGGTCGTCAACCGCCGCCGCGGCCGCCGACTCCCGGCGCGCACCGCGCTCAGCGACCTCATCTCCCGGGATCTCGCGCGGCGCGGCTTCCGCTTCGTCGGCACGACCATCGTCTACGCCTATCTGCAGGCCGTCGGCGTCGTCGACGATCATGCCCGCGGCTGCTTCCGGGGCGGCCGGCGTGCGGCGGCCGGCGCGCGCCCCCGGCGGGGGCCGGAGTAGCCTTAGGTTGCGAGCGCCTCTTAAGATAGCGGTCCTTTTCCAGCCGCCCGAGAACAAAACGTATGAAAAGCCTCCTCGCCCTGGCCGCCACGGCGGCGCTGTCCGCCGGCGCTGCCTACGCCGACTGCCCCTACCCCGCCGCTCCCGACAAGATCCCGGACGGAGCCACCGCCACGCTCCAAGACATGCTCGCCGGGCAGAAAGCGATCGGCGACTACAACAAGGCGGTCAACGACTACGTCACATGCATCGACAAGGAAGTCGCAGACGCCATCGCCAAGGCCGGCGACAAGATCAAGCCGGAGCAGAAGGCCGACATGCAGCGCGTCGAGACCCAGAAGCACAACGCCGCCATCGATCAGCTGCAGAGCATCGCTGACCGCTTCAACGAACAGGTGAAGGTCTTCAAGACCAAGTCAGCGGACGCCAAGAAGCCTTAAGTTGTGCTCACGCCCGCTGAAGCCGACGCGCTGATCGGGCAGCATCTGCAGTGCCTGCCGATCGAGTCGCTGCCGCTCGCGCAGTGCGCCGGCGGCGTGCTGCGCGAGAACATCTACGCGGAGCGTGACCAGCCGCCGTTCGACCGCGTGGTCATGGACGGCATCGCGCTCGACAGCCGCGCGGTGACGTCAGGCCGGCGTGCCTTCCGCGTACAGGCTACGCAGGCCGCGGGCGATCCGCCGCTGACGCTCGCCGCGAGCACGGCCTGTGTCGAAGTCATGACGGGTGCGGTTCTTCCGGCCGGGTGCGACAGCGTCGTCCCGGTCGAGGAGCTCACGGTGGCCGGGGGCGAGGCGGTGTTTGGCGCCGCGGTGCACGTCGAGCCGTGGCAGAACGTGCACCGGCGCGGCAGCGACACCCGCCAGGGAACCCTGCTGGTGGCGGCGGGCACGCGGCTGCACCCGCCGGAGATCGCCATCGCGGCCGGGGCCGGCATGGCGCGCATCCGCGTCAGCAGCCAGCCGATGCTCGCGGTCATCTCGACCGGTAACGAGCTGATCGAGCCCGGCGAGCCGGTGCTCGCCCACCAGGTGCGCCGCTCCAACGCTTACGCGATCGTGAGCGCGCTGCGCGAGCACGGCTTCCAGCGCGTCGCGGACGATCACCTCCAGGACGACGCCGCGGAGCTGCGCGAGCGCCTGCGGTTCCACCTCGAGACGCACGATGTGCTGGTGCTCTCGGGCGGCGTCTCCACCGGCAAGTTCGATCTGGTGCCGCAGGTGTTGGAAGAGCTCGGCGTGCATGCGATCTTTCATAAAGTGGCGCAGCGCCCCGGCAGGCCGTTGTGGTTCGGGATGGCGCCCTCGGGAGCGGCCGTCTTCGGGCTGCCGGGCAACCCTGTCTCGACCCTCGTGTGCCTCAGCCGCTACGTGCTGCCGGCGCTGTTTGCGAGCCTCGGCCGCCATCCGCCGCCACCCGAGCGGCTGGCACTCGGCGCACCCGTCACCGTCACGGCGCCGCTGACGCATTTCATGCCGGTGCGGATCGAGCAGGACGACTGGGGACGCCCCTGGGCCATGCCCGCCCCGACCAATGGCTCGGGCGACTTCATGGCGCTCGCCGGTACCGACGGCTTCGTCGAGCTGCCCCCCGGGCCCAATACCTACAAGAAGGGCTTCGTCACGCGGCTGTTTCGCTGGTCCTGAAGGGCCGTCCGCGTGCGCATCTCCCCCTTTACGCCGATAGCCAGCGCACGCCTGCCGTCCCATACTTGAAGGATGTCTTCCCCGGAGGTCATCGTTCCCCTCGGCCGCGGGCGCGCGCCGCGCGACACGCGCGCGCGCCCGATGCGGGACTTGCGCATCTCGGTCATGGACCGCTGCAACTTCCGCTGCCCGTACTGCATGCCGCGCGAGACCTACCACGAGAAGTACCGCTTTCTCGGCTCGCACGAGCGGCTGTCGTTCGACGAGATCGTGCGGCTCGCGCGCCTCTTCGTGCAGCTCGGCGTGCGCAAGCTGCGCCTCACCGGGGGCGAGCCGCTGCTGCGCGCCAACCTGACCGACCTCATAGGCGACCTGACCACCATCCCGGGCGTCGACGACGTCGCACTCACCACCAACGGCGTGCTGCTCGCAAAGTACGCGAGCGAGCTCAAGGCGGCGGGCTTGAAGCGCATCACCGTCAGCCTCGACAGCCTCGACGCGGCGGTGTTCGCACGCATGAGCGGCGGCTTCGGCAGTCCCGCCGAGGTGCTCGATGGCATCGAGCACGCGCGCCGCGCGGGCCTCGAGCCGATCAAGATCAACGCCGTAGTGCAGCGTGGGGTCAATGACCATACCGCGCTCGAGCTGCTCGAGCGCTTTCGCGGCACCGGCGTGATCGTGCGCTTCATCGAG
>DAHUXE010000148.1 GCA_027307325.1 Gammaproteobacteria bacterium
CGGCTGCTGCTCGAGCGCTTCGCGAGCCGCGTGCGCGTCGCGTTCCGCCACTTTCCACTCGAGGAGGCTCATCCCCACGCGCTGGCGGCCGCCGAGGCTGCCGAGAGCGCCGGCGAGCAGGGCAAGTTCTGGGAAATGCACGACCTTCTCTTCGCCCATCAGGATCATCTCGCGGGGAAACACCTCAACTCCTATGCCGAGCGGCTGGGGCTCGACATGGCGCGCTTCACGGCGGAGATGGACGATCACGTCTACCTGCAGCGGATCCGCGAGCATCAGGACGGCGGGCGGCGCAGCCGCGTGCGCGGCACGCCCGGCATCTTCGTCCAGGGGCGGATCCTGGACGTCTCGTTCGGACTCGAGAGGCTCTTCGACGCGGTGGGTGCCGCGCTACGGCGCTGACCGCACGCCCGCTCCTCTAATCCATCGGCACGGCGATCGACTTCGGAACCACCGCGGCGGTCAGCGTCTCGCGCAGCGGTCGCGCCCGCTCCGGCAGCCCGGTGCGCCACCAGGCGTCGACATCGGCGCCGTGGGCGGGCTCGACCGGCTCGCCGAGGCGCGGCATGAGGAGGCGCGCACCCGCGGTGGGTGCGAGCCTCAGCAGCGTCTCGGCCGGCTGGTCCCAGGGATGCATCGCGAGAGCGAACGTGCCCCAGTGAATCGGCAGGAATGCCCCAGCCCCGAGGAGCGCATGCGCCTTGAGCGCGTTCTCGGGGCCGAGATGCATGTCGCCCCACGCCGGATGCCAGGCGCCGACCTCGAGCATGGCGAGGTCGAAGGGCCCCAGCCGCTCGCGGATCTCCCGATACTCGGTCGTGAGCCCGGTGTCGCCGCTGAAAAAGACCGCGTGCCGGGCGGAGCGAACCACGAGCGACGACCACAGCGTCGTGTTGCGCGTCTTGACCGTGCGCCCGGAGAAATGCTGGGAAGGCGCGGCGGTCACCGTCAGCTCGGCGTTCGGCAGCGAAAAGGACTCCCACCAGTCGAGCTCGACGATGCGCTCGGGAGGCACGCCCCAGGCCTCGAGGTGTGCCCCGACTCCGAGCGAGGTCACGAACGGCACCGCGTGCTTTCGCAACTTGCGGATGGTGGGATAGTCGAGATGGTCGTAATGATCATGCGAGACGACGACGAGGTCGATGGGCGGGAGCGAGCGCAGCGCGACCGGCACCGGCTGAAAGCGTTTCGGCCCGACGAGCCGCGAGGGCGAAGCGCGCGGTCCCCACACCGGGTCGGTGAGCACGCGCCGCCCGTCGATCTCGATCAGCACCGTCGAGTGGCCGAGCCAGGTGACACGCAGTCCGCTGCCCGGCGGCTTCGACCAGGCGTCGAGCGGGTTCAGCGCCGGCAGCGGCGCCGGCGGCAGCCGCCGCTCGCCGCCGCACAGAAACTCGCGCAGGCTGGGCATCGCGGCGTTCGTGTCGCGCAGGCCCGGCAGGATCGGGTGGAGGTTACGGAACCGGTCCTCCGCCCAGCGTGGTGAGGCCTCGATGCGCTCGAGCCGCGCGCCTTCGGATCTTCGTCCCAGGGATCTCATGAGCTCCATGATACTTGGGGCCGTTCGTGCCGGCTGTGGCTCTCCAGAGAGAGACGCGCGCGGACGCACCGTTAGTGCAGCCCTCCTCTATCCAAAGAGGCAAGTTTCGGACGCACGGGCCCGACCCTAGCTTGGGGGAGTGGAACGGACCCGCCGCACTGCACCGTCGCTCACCTGGCTCGCGTGGCTCGCGCTCGCGGCCTGCACCCTGCCTCCCGTGCGTGCCGGGGCCCAATCGCTGTGCGAAAGCTGCGAGGTGCAGGTGGGACTCGGCGGTACCTACCACTTCTGGGGCACGACCGGCGGCGTCGTGCTGCCGGTCACGGTGAACTGGAATGACAGCCGCTACGAGCTCGGCTTGTTCCGCGTCACCACGCAGCAGCTGCTCGACGACCACGCCTATCGCGAGGCGCGCGTCATGGCCGACCCGTACTGGGGAATGTCGCTGTCGCGGCGCTGGCGGCTGATCGAGCGCGGCCCGGTGAGCGGCTTCGTCGGCTTCGGGCTCGCGGCGAAGACCGAGTGCGACCAGCTCAGCGCGACACGGCTCGACTTCGCTTCCCAGCTCGGGATGCGCTTCCGCCTGCCCGGCGACCGCGCGACGGGTGAGCTGACGCTGCGGCACTGGTCGAATGCGGGGATCCGGCTGCCGAATCACGGCCAGGATTTTGCGACTCTCACCTTCCGGCTGAACTCGGGGCTGGTCGGCGTCCCGCGAGCGGAGATGATTCCGCTCGGCCCCTCGTTCGCCCTGGCGAGCGCCGCCGGCCACGGCGGCCGGGACGGCGACGCTCTGCCGTGATGAATTGGGCGCGGCCACGCCGTGCCTGCGGCACTTGCGGCCGGCCTCGCCGCGGTCGTGCCGCTCATCGAGCG
>DAHUXE010000071.1 GCA_027307325.1 Gammaproteobacteria bacterium
CCCGCCGCGCGCCGGGCTGCACCCGCGGGTGGTGGCGCGCGGCGCCGAGCTGGCGCCGCGGCGCATCGTCTACGTCTCCTGCAACCCGGCCACGCTGGCGCGCGACCTCGCCGACTTCGCGGCGCGCGGCTGGACGCTCGCCGAGGTCACGCCGTTCGACATGTTCCCGCACACGCCGCACGTCGAGTGCGTGGCGCGGCTCGAGCCCGCCGGCTGTAACGGAGAAGTGATCTGACCGATTTTGAGCAGTGATCTGTCCGCTGCTCAGACGTTCACCGCCACCCCGGTGGCGGTGGACGCGGTGACGATGGGCTCTCGACTCAGAGCCCGGCCTTGAGCGCTGTAGCGCCCGAGGAGTTTGGGACCCCACCCGATCGTGTGGGTGCCGTCGAGATGGCGGCGGACGGTGACGGTAAGTCCGGCGCACGTGACCCGCCCCGGCTGACGAGCGATCTGCAGGCGAACGCCCTCGAGCGTGACGGTGTTGTCGCGCAGCACGGTGCGGAGCTCTTCGTGACAGAGGACAGCCTCCAGATCGACGCTGCCGAGCGGTGCGAAGCCGGAGTCCGGGAGCGTGGGGACTCGGCTGAACTCGTCGTTGTAGTTCGGCAGGAAGGACTCCTCGAGGTAGCGGTTGGCGCGCTCCAAGGTGCGGATTCCCGCCGAGCGGAGCTCCTTGACCAGGCGATCTTGCAGGGTGCGGTGGACCCGCTCGCTGCGACCTCGAGCCTGGGGTGAGTACGCCAGGATGTGTTCGATGCCGAGGCGATCGAGGGCGCGGCCAACTTGCGTGCGGCGGGTCCGATCGACCGGCTGGCCGGCGCGCGGCGTAAAGGCCGCCCAGGCGGCACGGTCGGAGTAGAGCACTTGCGGGATGCCATAGCGCCGAGCACCGCAGCCAGCGCGGTGAAGACGGCGTGCGTGGTCTCGCTGGGTGCCAGCTGCGCGTACAGGATCTTACCGCTCGCGTCGTCGACGACCACGATCAGGGTCGAGAACTCGTCGGGACAGAGCGCCAGCCAGTGGTGGCGGCTGCCGTCGATGTGCAGCATCTCGCCAAAACAGGCTCGCGGCTCACGCCGGATGAAGTGGCGTCCGCGGCGTTGCTTCTTCTTCACCAAGTGGGCCTCCTGCAGCGCACGCAGCACCACCGTGTAGGACCATCGGCAGCCGGACGCGCGCTTCATGCGCGCATAGAAGTGCCGCACGTTGTAGCCCGCGTGCCGTTCCCGGTAGAGCCGGATCCAGCGCTTCACCTCCGCCTCGGGAACCCCGTGGGGCGACCGGTCGACTCGGCGCTGGTCGTGCAGTCCGCTGACGCCGAACTCCTGGTAGCGGCGCCGCCATCGCCGCATGGTTCGCGACGTCACTCCAAGGATCTCCGCCGCCTGCCACCACGTGAGCTTGCCCGCCATCGCTTGAACGATCACTTCCCGCATCTTCATTGCCCGCTCCTGAGCTGCCGGGGTCGGCGCCATCCGAGGCCCTCCTTCGGGTCCCAGATAACCACCCCGTCAGCCGCCTCTTGGGGGGGCGGTCAGTTCACTGCTCAAACGGCGGTCAGATCACTGCCTCCTTACAGCTCGAGCCCGCCGGCTCGCCGCCCGCGCCGGGCGCGTGCTAGGCTCCTTCGCCATGCCCGCCCCGCTGCCGCTGCTCCTCGGCCTGCTGCTCGCCGCGCCCGAGACCGCGCCGGGGGCGGCGATGCTCGACTCGGGCCGGTTCGTGATCTACGACCACGGCCACGAGGTCGGCACCGAGGCGTTCGCGTACCAGCTCTCGGGCGATTCGCTCGTCGTCTCGGCGACCAGCGAACGCCGGCTGCACGGCGCCGACGGCTCGCTTCGGCCGCTCGTCAAGCGCATGGAGCTGGTCGCGAACGCGCTCGACTTCGGCCTGCGGCGCTACGTCTCGAACCTCGACTTCGACGGCCACCACGACGTCAAGGGCATCGCGCCCGGCGACACGCTGATGAGCGTGTACTCGGAGCGCGACAGCGCCGGGGTCGGTGACCGGCTGGTGCGTCCACCCGGCCGGCTGTTCGTGATGGACCCGCTCATGTTCACGCTGTTCGACGTGATCTGCCGCAACCTGGCGGGCGAATCGTTCGAGCGGCGGCCGGTCGAGCTGATCACGCTGGGGCCGAAGAGCTCCACCGAGGAGGCCACGGCGACGCGCGGCGGGCTCGACACGCTGCACTGGGGCGGCGCCGTGGTGCACGCCCGCCGGTTCGAGCTCGCCGACTCCTCGAGCCGGTTCGTGGCCTGGGTGGACGCGCACGGGC
>DAHUXE010000161.1 GCA_027307325.1 Gammaproteobacteria bacterium
GGAAGGTCTCGCGCATGAAGCGCTCCTCGGCGCGCAGCTTGACGAGCAGCGCGGCGGCGATGATCACCAGCCCGAGCGCCGCGCGCAGCGTGCCCGAGCAGATCGCGGTGCCGAGCACGCCGGTCAGGATTCCCGTGTAGATCGGGTGCCGCACGTAGTGGTACGGGCCGGTGCGGATCAACTCGTGCCCCTCCTTGACGGTCACGTTGCCGCTCCAGTTGCGGCCCAGGTGCACGCGAGCCCATACGGAGAAGGCCAGGCCCGCGACGAGCACCACGAGTCCGAGGAAATAACAGAGCGCCGAGTGCGGCCACAGGTGCACACCCAGAACGCGCCCCCACGGCGAGCGGTGCCAGGCGATCAGCAGGCCGCCGACGAGCAGCGCCAGCATATAGATGAGTCGCGACCGGAGCGGCTCGCGGCGCTGCGTGCGCTTGGTGCCGATCGCCGCGATGAGCCAGTAGAGCGCCCACGCGATCCACACCCACAGGATGAGGTGGCGGTAAAGATACGGATCGTGCGGCACGGCCGCCATCCTAGCTGGCGCGGGACGGCGGGCGCATCACAGCAGGTCCTTCAGCCGGTAATACAACATCGCGAGGACGAGCGCGGGACGGCGCAGCGCGGCGCCGCCCGGGAAGCTGCCGTGCGGGATGCGTGCGAACACGTCGAAGCGGGACGCCGTGCCTGCGATCGACTCGGCGACCAGCTTGCCGGCGATGCCGGTGAGCGCGATGCCGTGCCCGGAGAAGCCCTGCAGGAAGTACACGTTGGGCGCGAGCCGGCCGAAGTGCGGGGCACGATTCAGCGTAATGTCGACCTCGCCCCCCCAGGCATAGTCGATGCGGACATCCTCGAGCTGCGGAAAGACGCGCAGCATGCGCGCGCGCGTCGCGGCGGGCGCGTCGAAGGAGCGCAGCCCCGAGTAGTTCACCCGGCCGCCGAAGAGCAGGCGGTGGTCGGCCGAGCGGCGGAAGTAGTCGAGCACCCAGTTCATGTCGCAGGTGGCGGCGTTGTTGGTGATGAGGGCCCGGGCACGCTCGGCCCCCAGGGGCTCGGTCGCGACGATGTAGGTCGCGACCCCCATGATCTTCGCGGCCAGCGCCGGAGCCAGCGCACCGAGATATACGTTGCCGCACAGCACCAGGTGCCGCGCATGCACCTCGCCGGCGGCCGTCGCGATGCGCACCCGCGCGGAAGCGGCGGGGGAGAAGCTCGTGGCGCGGCTGCCCTCGAAGATGCGCACGCCGCAGCTCTCGGCGGCCGCGGCGAGTCCCAGCGTGTAGTTGAGGGGGTGCAGATGACCGCTGTTGCCATCGTAGAGCGCGCCGAGATAGCGCTCGGTGGCGAGCAGCGTGGCGAGCTCGGCGCGCGGCACGTAGCGCACGCTCTCGTAGCCACAGGTCTCGCGCAGCTCGGCGATCTCGGCCTGCAGCTCGCGCTCGTGACGCGGCTTCACCGCCGTGAGCAGGTAGCCGTTCACCCAATCGCAGTCGATGCGGAAGCGCTCGATGAGCGAGCGCAGGAGCGCGAGTGCCTCGACGGAGACCTCCCACACGGCGCGCGCGCCGTCAGCGCCGATGAGACGCGTGAGCTTGGCCTGCCCGGCGGCGACTCCGAAGAGCGCCTGCCCGCCGCTGCGTCCCGAGGCGCCCCAGCCAACGCGATACTCCTCGAGCAGCACCACGGACAGTCCCCGCTCGGCCAGATGCAGCGCCGCCGAGCAGCCGGCTATCCCGCCCCCGACGACGCACACGTCGCAGTCGACGGACCCCTCGAGCGGGCGGCGCCCGGGTGCCGCGAGCGCTGAAGCCGCATAGTAGGAGTCGACGTAAGCCGGGCGTCCCATCGTCAAAGGGCCTCCGCTCTGTTTAGGATATTTTGACGCCGCCGCGGGCGCGCGGGGTGCCGAGGATACGAGGCTCAGGTGGCCCGGGCAAATCCCGAGCCCCGCCGGGTCGGGGCCAAAGGGCCTCTTTATGCCCGTGCCTGAGCCCTTACCCCACTTGTGGGGTGCCTGGCAACCTGAGGCTTCCGCGCGCCGCCTGTGTTTTAATAGTCTCCATTCCGGAGGTTCAGAAGGCAGGGATTGTTTAGGATCTTAAACACCTGCCCAGTCAGACCGTCATGGCGCCCGCCCGCCCGCTCATTGGTATTCCCGCCGACCGGCGCATGGTCGGTCACCATCCCTTTCATATGGTCGGGGAGAAGTACGCGCGGGCGGTGATCGATGCCGCGGGCGCAGCCCCGGTCCTCATCCCATCGCTCGCCGGGGAGCTGGGTTTCGCGGAGCTGCTCGAGCGGCTCGATGGCCTGCTCTTTACCGGCAGCCCTTCGAACGTCGAGCCGCGTCATTACGACGGTCCGCCGAGCGCCCCGGGGACGCTGCACGACCCGGCGCGCGATGCGACGACGCTGCCCCTGATCCGCAAGGCGGTCGAGTCCGGTGTACCGGTATTCGGGATCTGCCGCGGCTTCCAGGAGATGAACGTCGCCTTCGGCGGCACGCTGCATCAGAGGCTGCACGAGGTGCCGGGCCATCTCGATCATCGTGACGACGAGGCGCAGCCGCTCGAGGTTCAGTACGGCCCGGCGCACGAGGTGACTCTCGAGCCCGGCGGAGTGCTGCGCTCGCTCGCCGACGGCGACCGTATACGCGTCAACTCGCTGCACAGCCAGGGCATCGACCGTCTCGGCGGCCCGCTCGCGGTCGAGGCACGCGCTCCGGACGGCCTCGTCGAGGCATTTCGCGTACGCGAGGCCCGCAGCTTTGCGCTCGCCGTGCAATGGCACCCGGAGTGGAAAGTGATGGGCAATCCGTTTTCGCGCGCGCTGTTCGCGGCCTTCGGGCGCGCGGCGGCCGAGCGCGCAACGCTCAAGTGAAAGGTGCGCCTATGGTGAGTGAGATCCGGCAATTCTTCCGCGATCACGGCATCTCGGAGGTCGAGGCGATCATCCCCGACATGGCCGGCATCGCCCGCGGCAAGATCATGCCTGCGGAAAAGTTCGCCGAGGACGGCGGCATGCGCCTGCCGGAGAGCGTTTTTTTGCAGACCGTGACCGGGGACTATCCGCCCGAGACCGGCGATGCCATGAGCCCGGCGGAGATCGACATCATCCTCAAGGCGGACCAGAAGACGGTTCGCCGGGTGCCATGGGCGGCCGAGCCCACCGCGCAGGTGATCCACGACTGCTTCTATTCCGACGGCCGCCGTGTGTCGATGGCGCCGCGCCACGTGCTGCGCAACATCCTCGAGCTGTACGCGCAGCGCGGCTGGGATCCGGTGATCGCGCCCGAGCTCGAGTTCTACCTGGTGGAGCAGAACAAGGACTCGGACTATCCGCTCAAGCCGCCGGTCGGGCGCTCCGGCCGCGCCGAGCCCGGCCGCCAGTCCTACAGCATCGCCGCCGTCAACGAGTTCGATCCGCTGTTCGACGACATCTACCAGTTCTGCGAGGACCAGGACATCGAGATCGACACGCTGATCCACGAGGACGGCCCGGCGCAGATGGAGATCAATCTGATCCACGGCCAGCCGCTCGACCTCGCCGACCAGGCATTTCTCTTCAAGCGCACGGCGCGCGAGGCGGCGCTGCGCCACAAGATGTACGCGACCTTCATGGCCAAGCCGCACGCCAAGGAACCCGGCAGTGCCATGCACATTCACCAGAGCGTCGTGGACGTAAAGACCCGCAAGAACATCTTCAGCAACCCCGACGGCACGCCCTCGACGCTGTTCTTCAACCACATCGGCGGGCTGCAGCGCTACATGCCGGCGGCCATGGCGCTGTTCTGCGCCAACGTCAACTCCTACCGGCGCCTGACGCGCTACCTGTCGGCGCCCATCAACGTGCACTGGGGCTACGACAACCGCACCGCGGGGCTGCGCGTGCCGATGTCGGATGCGCAGGCGCGCCGCGTCGAGAACCGCGTGGCCGGCGCGGACGCCAACCCCTACATCGCCATCGCCGCCTCGCTCGCCTGCGGCTATCTCGGCATGATCGAGGGCCTCCAGCCCTCGGACCCGATCGTCGGCAGCGCCCACGACCTGCCGTTCGGCCTGCCGCGCTCGCTCGATGAGGCGCTGCGCGAGCTGCGCGCCTGCGAGCCGCTGGTGAAGCTCATCGGCGAACCCTTCATCGAGGCGTTCACCATCGTCAAGGAGGCCGAGTACGAGGTATTCCTGCAGGTGATCAGCTCCTGGGAGCGGGAGCACCTGCTGCTCAATGTGTAGTCTGATTGGCGGAGACGGCCTGCGGCCGTTTCCGCAGGCCAACCGCGCAGCCGCATTCTCGCCCGCGGGCAAGAGGCGGGGCTCGATGCGCAGCAGCTGCAATCACCTCGGCAGCCGGGCACTGCGTAGCAAGGCTGGCGCAGGGACTTTGGCCCTGCTATACGCGGGGCGATCTTTGCACAGGCTCACCGATATATAAGAATGAGTCGTGAGTAGCGCGCCCCGGCTCGGGCACCTTTACCTCTGTTGCGTGGCGGTGCTGGCCGGCTCCCCGGGCTGCTCGGGCCCCGCGGCGCACGGCCCGCAGGCGTCGGAGTCCGAGAAGGTCCTGAACGTCGACAACTGGTCCGACTACATCCAGCCGGCCGTGATCACGGATTTCGAGAAGGAGTACGGCATCCGCGTCAACTATGACGTGTTCGACTCCAACGAGATCCTCGAGACCAAGCTCCTCACCGGGCACACGCACTACGATATCGTGGTTCCCTCGGGGGCATTCCTCGAGCGCCAGATTCAGGCCGACATCTACCAGAAGCTCGACAAGAGCCAGCTGCCCAACCTGAAGAACGTCGATCCGGACGTGGCGCGCGCGGCCGCGCTCTACGACCCCGGCAACCAGTACAGCGTCGACTACATGTGGATCACCTCCGGGGTGGGGTACAACACCGCCGAGATCCGCACCCGCATGCCCGGCGCGCCGGTCGACAGCTGGCGCATGCTGTTCGACCCGGCGGTGGTGTCGCACTTCGCCGATTGCGGCGTCTCGATCCTGGATGCGCCCTCGGAGGTGGTCGCCACGGTGCTGCTCTACATCGGCAGGAATCCCACCAGCAATTCGCCCGCGGATCTGCAGGCCGCCGAGGCGCTGCTCAGGTCGATGCGTCCGTACGTGCGCTACGTGGACTCCTCGCGCTACATCGACAACCTCGCCAACGGCGACATCTGCCTCGCGATGGGCTGGTCGGGCGATGTCAAGCAGGCCCACGACCGCGCCGCGGAGGCCGGCAAGGGGTTGGATCTCGCCTACTCGATCCCGCAGGAGGGCGCCATCGCCAACTACGACGTGCTGGCGATCCCGGCGGACGCGCCGCACGTGCGCAATGCGCACCTGTTCATCAATTTCCTGCTGCGGCCGGACATCGCCGCCCGCAACTCCAACCTCATCAAGTACGCGAACGCCCTGATCCCCTCGATACAGCCGCTGGATACCGCGGTGGTGAGCGACCCCGGGGTGTACCCGCCGGCCGCGGTGCGTGCCCGGCTGACCCCCGAGCGCCCGCGGCCCCCCGAATACCAGCGGCTCCTAACCCGCATGTGGACGCGGTTCAAGACTGGAAGGTAACGTTCCCCCGTGAGCTCGCAAGCTACGCCCGCCGCTCCTCCGGCCCCGGCCTCCGGCCCGGACTCCGCCTACGTCCGCATCCGCGACGTCAGCAAGAAGTTCGGCGGCATCACTGCCGTCGATCACGTTTCGCTCGACATCCGCCGCGGCGAGATCTTCTGCCTGCTGGGGGGGTCGGGCTCGGGCAAGACGACGCTGCTGCGGATGCTGGCCGGCTTCGAGACGCCCACGGCCGGCACCATCGAGATCGACGGGCAGGACTTAAGTCGCGTGCCGCCCTACGAACGCCCCGTGAACATGATGTTTCAGTCGTACGCGCTCTTCCCGCACATGAGCGTCGAGAGGAATGTCGCTTTCGGGCTCGAGCAGGAGCACCTCGGGCGCGACGCCATCCGCCGCCAGGTGGGCGAGATTCTCGAGATCGTGAAGATGAGCGGCTACGGCGCGCGCAAGCCGCACCAGCTCTCCGGCGGCCAGCGCCAGCGAGTGGCGCTGGCGCGCGCGCTGGTCAAGCGCCCGAAGCTGCTGCTGCTCGATGAGCCGCTCGCGGCCCTCGACAGGAAGCTGCGCGAGCATACGCAGTTCGAGCTGCTCAACATCCAGCAGCGCCTCGGGGTAACCTTCATCGTGGTGACGCACGATCAGGAGGAGGCGATGACGCTCGGTACGCGCCTCGGCGTCATGAACCGCGGCTGCATCGTGCAGGTAGGCACGCCGAGCGACATCTACGAGTCGCCCGCGTCGCGCTTCGTCGCCGACTTCATCGGCTCGGTCAACATGTTCGAGGGCCAGGTGTACGCGAACGGCGCCGACGGCCTGTGCATCAGGAGCGCCGACCTCGGCTGCACGGTGCGGGCCGAGCGCGCCGCCGGCTGCCCCCGGGGAGCGACGGTGTGGGCCGCGATCCGGCCCGAGAAGATCCAGATCGCGCGCGCGGCGGCCGGCACGGCGGCCGCGCCGGCCGAGAACCTCGTCGCCGGCACGGTCAGGGAGATCGCCTACATGGGGGACACTTCGATCTACCTGGTACGGCTCGACTCCGGCAGCATGCTGCGGGTGACGCTGCCGAACGTGCTGCGCGGCGCCGAGGGCCCCATCGCGCGCGAGGAGCGGGTGTGGCTCTCCTGGCACGGCTCGAGCCCGGTGGTGCTCACCGAGTAGGGATGGCGGTGCGCCTCAGCCAAGCAATGGGCCGGCGGCTGATCGCGGCAGTGCCGACGCTCTGGCTGCTGGTGCTGTTCCTGATCCCCTTCCTCATCGTATTCCGCATCTCGTTCTCCGAGGTGCGCCTCGCCATTCCGCCGTACACCCCGCTGCTCAGCTGGCACCACGGCGCGCCGCACATCGAGGTGCACTGGTCGGCGTATTCGTTCCTGTTCACGGATCCGATGTACGTGAGCTCCTACCTGTACTCGCTCAAGGTGGCGGCGGTCTCGACCCTGTGCTGTCTCCTCATCGGCTACCCGATGGCTTATGCCATCGCGCGCGCGAGCACGGCGACCCGCCCGCTGCTCCTGATGCTGATCGTGCTGCCGTTCTGGACCTCGTTCCTGCTGCGCGTCTACGCCTGGATCGGACTCCTGAACAACAACGGCGTGATCAACAACGTGCTGCTGTCGCTCGGGGTGATCCATCACCCGCTCGCCCTGCTGCAGACCGACTTCGCGGTCTACATCGGCATCGTCTACTCCTATCTGCCTTTCATGATCCTGCCGCTGTACGCCAATCTCGAGAAGCACGACCCGGCGCTGCTCGAGGCGGCCGCGGACTTAGGCGCCAGGCCGTGGCGCGCGTTCCTGGCGGTCACGCTGCCGCAGTCGCTGCCCGGCATCGCGGCGGGGTCGCTGCTGGTGTTCATCCCGGCGGTAGGGGAGTACGTGATCCCGACGCTTCTCGGGCGCCCCGATCAGCTGATGATCGGCCGGGTGCTGTCGGATGAGTTCTTCGAGAACCGCGACTGGCCGGTTGCGAGCGCGGTGGCCATCCTGATCCTGCTGCTCCTCATCGTGCCGATCATGCTGTTCCAGCGCGTCGAGCGGCGGCAGCTCGAGGCCGCGCAATGAAGCCGCGCGGGCTCTTGTCCCGCATCGCGCTCGCGCTGGGCCTCGTGTTCCTGTACGTGCCCATCATCTCGATGATCGTGTTCTCCTTCAACAACTCGCGGCTCGTTACCGTGTGGGACGCTGCACATTCGCCCACACTCAAGTGGTACGGGGTGCTCCTGCACAACGAGCAGATCCTGACCGCCGCCTGGCTCTCGATCCGCATTGCGCTCACCGCGGCGAGCGCCGCGGTGGTGCTCGGGACCCTGGCCGGGGTGGCCCTGGCGCGCTTCGGTGCCTATCGCGGCCGCATGCTGCTCGCCGGCATGGTCACCGCTCCGATCGTCATGCCGGAGGTCATCACCGGGCTGTCGCTGCTCTTGCTGTTCGTCGCTCTCGGACAGCTCATCGGCTGGCCGAAGGGCGTCGGCGCGGTCACCATCGCGCTCGCGCACATCACTTTCTGCATGGCCTACGTGACGGTGGTGGTGCAGTCGCGCCTCGCCGGCTTCGATGAGTCGCTGGAGGAGGCCGCCATGGACCTCGGCGCCCGTCCGCTCAAGGTGTTCTTCCGCATCACCCTGCCGCTCATCCTGCCGGCGATCGCCTCCGGGTGGCTGCTGGCCTTTACGCTCTCCTGGGACGACCTGGTCATCACGCAGTTCGTCGCCGGGCCCGGCTCGAGCACGCTGCCCATGGTGGTGTTCTCCAAGGTGCGCTTCGGAGTGACGCCCGACGTGAACGCGCTCGCGACGATCCTCGTGCTGCTGGTCGCGACCGGCATCGCCATCTCGAGCCTGTGGATGCGATATCAACAGCGCCGGCGCGAGCGCGACCTGCAGCTCGCCGCCGCCGCCAACCTGTGAGGTGCCGCGCGTGTCACGCAACATCCTCGGAATCGATGTGGGGGGATCGTCGATCAAGGCCGGTCTGGTCGACGTCGACTCCGGGCGGCTGGTGGGCGGCCTGATCTCGGCCCACACCCCGCAGCCCTCGACACCTAAGGCGATGATGCCGGTGCTCGCCTCGCTCGCTGCGCGCTTACCGGGCGCCGCCGGCAGCGCAGGCATCGCCTTCCCGAGCGTCATCAAGCAGGGCACGGTGCG
>DAHUXE010000171.1 GCA_027307325.1 Gammaproteobacteria bacterium
GGCGGCCTCCATCCTCGCCGACCTGCACCTCGATGCGGACACCATCGTGGCGGCCATCCTGCACGATGTCATCGAGGACACCCCGACGCCGAAAGACCAGCTCGCGGCGCGCTTCGGCGCGGTGGTGGCGGAGATCGTCGACGGGGTCACCAAGCTCGACCAGATCAAGTTCAAGAGCCGCGAGGAAGCGCAGGCGGAGTCCTTCCGCAAGATGCTGCTCGCGATGGTCAAGGACCTGCGGGTCATCCTGGTCAAGCTCGCCGACCGCACCCACAACATGCGCACCATCGAGGCCATGGCGCCGGCGCGGCGCCGGGCCATCGCGCGCGAGACGCTCGACATCTACGCGCCGATCGCCGAGCGGCTCGGCCTCTACAACATGAAGCTCGAGCTCGAGGACCTGGGGTTCAAGGCGCTCTACCCGCGCCGCTACCTGGTGCTCGAGCGCACGCTGCGCCGCGCGCGCGGCAATCAGAAGGAGTTCCTGAAGAAGATCGAGCAGCAGCTGAAGGCTGCGCTGCTGAAGAGCGACATTCAGGCGGAGGTCGAGGCGCGCGAGAAGCACCTCTACAGCATCTACAAGAAGATGCACCGCAAGCGCTCGCTGCTCAACGAGATCGTCGACGTGTACGGCATCCGCATCATCCTCGACCGGCCCGACACCTGCTACCGCGCGCTCGGCGTCGTGCACGCGGTGTTCAAGCCCATGCCCGGGCGCTTCAAGGACTACATCGCCATCCCGCGGGTGAACGGCTACCAGTCGCTGCACACCACGCTGTTCGGCCCCAACGGCGTGCCGATCGAGGTACAGCTGCGCACCGCCGACATGCACCGCGTCGCCGAGTCCGGCATCGCCGCGCACTGGAAGTACAAGGCCGGCGATCCTTCCGACTCCGCCCAGCAGGACCGCACGCGCGAGTGGCTCTCGAACCTGGTCTCGCTCCAGGAGGCGGGCTCCTCCGAGGAGTTCCTCGAGAGCGTCAAGGTCGACCTGTTCCCCGACAAGGTGTACGTGTTCACGCCGAAGGGCCAGATCCTGCGGCTGCCGTCGGGCGCGACCGTGGTCGACTTCGCCTACGCGGTGCACACCGACGTCGGCAACCGCTGCGTGGCCGCCAAGGTCGACCGGCGCATGACGCCGCTGCGCACCGTGCTGCGCAACGGCCAGACGGTCGAGATCATCACCGCCAAGGGCGCGCGCCCCAATCCCTCGTGGGTCAACTTCGTGGTGACCGCCAAGGCCCGCAGCGCCATCCGCCACTACCTGAAGGGCCTGCGGCGCACCGAGGCCATCGCGCTCGGCTCCAAGCTGCTCGCGCAGGCGCTGACCGAGTTCGGCCTGCCGCTCGAGGAGGTGAAGCCCGAGGTGCGCCGCTCGGCGCTCGGCGAGCTCGGGCTCAAGGACCTCGACGAGCTCTACGAGAAGCTCGGGCTGGGCGAGCGCCTCGCGCCGCTGGTCGCGCGGCGGCTGCTGCCGGGGGCCACGGCCGGCGACGGCAAGGCGAGCCCCGCGCCGCTCGCGATCGCCGGCACCGAAGGGCTGCTCGTCACCTACGCGCGTTGCTGCTTCCCGATCCCCTACGACCCGATCTTCGCCTTCCTGTCGACCGGGCGCGGCGTGGTGATCCACCGCGAGAACTGCGTCAACGTCGAGGACTACCGCAAGCACCCGGAGAACTGGCTGCCGGTCAGCTGGCAGAGCGCCCCCGACCGCCTGTTCTCCTCCGAGATCCGCGTGCACGTCGTCAACCGCACCGGCGTGCTGGCGGCGGTCGCCGCGGCGATCGCCAGCACCGAGACCAACATCGACCACGTGTCGATCGACGAGCAGGACGCGGACGCCGCGGTCCTCACCTTCGAGCTGCGGGTGCGCGACCGCCGGCAGCTGGCACGCCTGGTGCGGGTGATCCGCCGCATGCCGGACGTCACCCGGGTGGCGCGCTCCATCGCGGCGCGTGCCCGCGACGAGACCAGCCCCGAGAGCGAGGGCGAAAGCGACGCCGGCGGGTGAAGGGCCGGGCGCGGAGACCGGATCGATCGATCATTCCAGACTTTCAGGAGGAGTTGCGCCGATGAGCCGCCACAGCATTCACACCGACCGCGCCCCGCAGGCGATCGGCACCTACTCGCAAGCCGTGCGGGCCGGCGACACGGTGTACCTCTCGGGGCAGGTGCCGTTCGACCCCGCCACCATGCAGCTCGTGACCGGTGACATCGAGGTCCAGGCGCGCCGTGTGTTCGAGAACCTGAAGGCCGTGGCCGAAGCCGCCGGCGGTTCGCTCGGCCACGCCGTGAAGCTCACCATCTTCCTCACCGATCTGGCGAACTTCGCCAGGGTCAACGAGGTCATGGCGACTTACTTCGCCAAGCCCTACCCGGCACGCTCCACCATCGGCGTCGCCCAACTGCCGCGCGGCGCGCAGATCGAGATCGAGTGCGTGCTGCATCTCGGCTGAGACCCCCGGCAGAGAGCCCGGGTGCGC
>DAHUXE010000173.1 GCA_027307325.1 Gammaproteobacteria bacterium
CTGGTGCCCGGCTTCGAGGCGCCGACGCTGCTCGCCTACTCGGCGCGCAACCGCTCCGCCTCGATCCGCATCCCGTGGGTGTCCTCGCCGAAAGCGCGGCGCATCGAGGTGCGCTTCCCCGACTCGTGCGCGAACCCGTACTTCGCCTTCGCCGCGATGATGATGGCGGGGCTGGATGGCATCCAGAACAAGATCCATCCGGGCGATCCGGCCGACAAGGATCTCTACGACCTCGAGCCCGAGGAGGCGAAGCACATTCCGACCGTGTGCCACTCGCTCGACATGGCGCTCGAGCAGCTCGACAAGGATCGCGAGTTCCTCACCCGCGGCGGCGTCTTCACCAACGACGTGCTCGATGCGTACATGGGACTGAAGCTCCAGGAGATCACGCGTTTTCGCATGTCGACGCACCCGGTGGAGCTGGAGCTGTATTACAGCTGCTGATCATGGAATGACGCGCCCGCCCGCCCCGCGACCCGCCGTCCGAGGCTCCGGCCCGCCCCGGGGCGCACCCGGGGGCGTGCCGGGGCTGCGGCGGCCGGCACGAACGTCGCCCGAGAGAGCGGCAGCGCACATTCGCGGCGTGCCGCTTTTGTCTCCGCCGCCATGCCGGGATATGCTCGATCGCGATGCTGCGGATTCTCTTTACCTTAATGTCACTCGCCTGCTGCTCGCTGGCGCTCGGCACCACCGTATACAAGTGGGTCGACGAGAACGGCGTGATCCATTACAGCGATCAGCCGCACCCGAACGCCGAGAAGCTGCAGGTGCAGGGGGCACAGACCTATTCGGCGAGCGCCGCCGCGGTACGCGGCCCGCCCGAGCCCGCCTCGCGCTCCACGTCCTCGGGCAACAGCTACAAGGCTTGCGGCATCGTGCAGCCGGTCGATCAGCAGAACCTGCCGAACGCCGAATCAGTTGCGGTGCGGGTGGCGTCCGACCCGATGCCCCGGGCGGAGGACCGCGTGTTCATCACGATGGACGGTCAGGCCGTGAACGGCGGCAAGCCCACGGGCCTCAGCTTCAACGTGACGCCGATCGATCGCGGCGAGCACACCGTGAGTGCGCAGATCCGCGGTCCGGGCGACGAGGTACTGTGCCGCACCTCGCCCGTGACCTTCTACGTGCAGCAGCGCAATCTCCTGAGCCCCCCGCCGCCCGGGCAGCCGGGCGTCTCGCCGCGGCCGCACTGAGCGCGCCGGCCGCGCCGGTGCGCGGCGCAGCGCGGCTTCCGCCCCGCGCGAGCGAGCGGTGCCATGGCCGCTGAGTACCGCAGCCCGTCTGCGCTCTCGCACTTCGACCCGGCGGAGCTGCTCGATGCGCTCTCGACCGGGATCCTGATGCTCGATGCGCAGCTGTGCCCGGTGTACGCCAACGTCGCCGCGCAGGATCTGCTCGCCTTCAGTCTCAACATGAGCCGCGGCCGGCCGTTCGGCGACTTTCTCCACGAGCGGGGCGCTCTGAATGCGATCCTGAAGCGCGCGCTCGAGACCGGCGAGTGTCTCGCCGACCGCGAGCTGACCCTCAAGCCGCTCAACTCGCCGCGCGAGCCGCGCACGCTGGATGTCACCGTGACGCCGCTCCCCGGACTCACGGGGAGGCACCTGCTGATCGAGCTCGCCGACACCACGCAGCGCCAGCGCATCTCGCGCGACAACGATCTGCTCGCGCGCCTCGACGGCAGCCGTCTCATGATCCGGCAGCTCGCCCACGAGATCAAAAACCCCCTGGGGGGCCTGCGCGGCGCGGCGCAGCTGCTCGAGCGCGAGCTGCCGGCGGCTTCCTTGCGCGAGTACACGCAGGTCATCATCGGCGAGGCCGACCGCCTCACCGCGCTGGTCGAGTCGATCGCGGGCCCGAGCCGCCCGCCGGCGAAGACGCTGATGAACGTGCACGAGATCTGCGAGCACGTCTATCACCTGCTGCGCGCCGAGGCGCGCACCGGCGTGCTGGTCGAGCGCGACTACGACCCGAGCCTGCCGAACGCCATGCTCGACCGCCATCAGCTGATCCAGGCGCTGCTCAACGTCGGGCGCAATGCGCTGCAGGCGCTCTCCTCGCACGGCGACAGCGGCCACGTGGTGCTGCGCACCCGCGCGCGCAGCAACGTCAGCATCGGCTCGACGCGCCATCGCCTGGTGGCCGCCGTGCAGGTCGAGGACTCGGGTCCCGGCGTGCCGGAGCACCTGCGCTCCTCCATCTTCTATCCGCTGGTCACCGGCCGCGCGAACGGCACGGGCTTGGGGTTGGCGGTGGCGCAGGAGCTGGTGACGCGCAACGGCGGCATCATCGAGTTCGAGAGCGAGCCGCGACACACCGTGTTCACGCTGCTGCTGCCGCTGGGAGATGAATCATGAACGAGGGTGCGGTGCGCGTGTGGCTGGTCGACGACGACGCCTCCATCCGCTGGGTGCTCGAGCGGGCCTTGAAGCACGGCGGCATGAGCGCGCGGGTGTTCGACTCGGCGGAGCCGGCGCTCGAGGCACTGCGGCGCGAGTCGCCCGACGTGCTGATCACCGACATCCGCATGCCGGGGGCCTCGGGGCTCGAGCTCCTGAAGCGCATCCGCGACACGCGCCCGGCGCTGCCCGTCATCGTGATGACCGCGCACTCGGACCTGGGCAGCGCCGTCTCGGCCTACGAGGGCGGGGCGTTCGAGTACCTGCCGAAGCCCTTCGACATCGACCAGGCCGTGGCGCTGGCACGCCGCGCGGCCAATGCCGGCATACAGGGGAGCGGCGAGGCGGGCGGCACGCCGCGCATACCCGAGCTGCTGGGGCGCGCGCCGGCGATGCAGCAGGTGTTCCGCGCCATCGGGCGCCTGGCACGCTCCTCCATGACCGTGCTGGTGACCGGCGAGTCCGGAACCGGCAAGGAGCTCGTGGCCCGAGCGCTGCACGATCACAGCCCGCGCGCGGCCAAGCCCTTCATCGCGCTCAACACCTCGGCGATCCCCGCCGACCTCCTCGAGTCCGAGCTCTTCGGACACGAGCGCGGCGCCTTCACCGGCGCCGATCAGCTGCGGCGCGGGCGCTTCGAGCAGGCCGACGGCGGGACCCTGTTCCTCGATGAGATCGGCGACATGTCGATGCCGCTGCAGACGCGGCTGCTGCGGGTGCTCGCCGAGGGCGAGTTCTACCGGGTCGGCGGCCAGACCCCGGTGCGCGTCGACGTGCGCGTCATCGCCGCGACCCACCAGGACCTGCGCGAGCGCGTCACACGGAGCCTGTTCCGCGAGGACCTGTACCACCGGCTCAACGTGATCCGCATCGAGCTGCCGCCGCTGCGCGCGCGCCCCGGCGACATTCCCGACCTGCTCGCCCATTACCTCGAAGCGGCCGCGCACGAGCTCGGCGTCGAGCGCAAGGCGCTCGCTCCCGAGGCGCTCGCGCTGCTGGCCGCCTACGACTGGCCGGGCAACGTGCGCGAGCTCGTGAACCTCTGCCGGCGCCTCTCGGTGCTCGCGCCCGGGCGCGAGGTACGCCTCGAGGATCTGCCGGTGGAGCTCGTGAGCGCAGCCGCCGTGGGACCGAAGGATGCGGACTGGGCCGCGGCGCTCGCGAGCTGGGCGGAGCGCGCTTGCCTTGGCGCGACGCAGCCGCTCCTCGATGCCGCGCAGCCGCAGTTCGAGCGCGTGCTGATCCGCGCAGCTCTCAAGCGCACGCACGGGCACCGTCAGGAGGCGGCCCGGCTCTTGGGGTGGGGGCGCAACACGCTGACGCGCAAGCTGAAAGAGCTCGGCATGAGCGGCGCCGAGGGCACGGGAGATTAGCCGCGGCGCGCTCTCAGAGGGGGCACAGACGATGCCGGGCCGCCTGTGGCAGATCGATTTCCTGGGCAACACGCTCGGCGACTGGACCATCGCCGGCGCGATCTTTCTCGTCACCTTCACGGTCCTGCCGCTCGCCAGGAGCCTGATCGGCGCGCAGCGCCGGCGAGCGCGGGCGCGCGCGCCTTCGAGGGTGCAGCCGGCGATCGAGCTCGCGGCGCTGCTGTCGGCGCGCACCAGCCGATTGTTTCTCTGGGCCGCGGCGCTGTGGCTCGCCTCGCGGAACCTCACCTTCACCCCGAGGCTCGAGCGCTCCCTCACGGTCGCCCTGGTGCTGCTCCTGTGGATGCAGCTCGCGCTCTGGGCCATGGCCGCGGTGCGCTTCGCCATCGACCTGCGCCGGCAGCGCTCGAGCGGGCCCGACACGCTGCTCAAGAGCTCGATGGAGGTGATCCTCTTTGCCGCGGGTCTGCTCGTCTGGGGAGTGGCGGCGCTGCTCGCGCTCGACAGCCTGGGGGTCGAGATCCGGCCGCTGCTCGCAGGTCTTGGCATCGGCGGCATCGCGCTCGCCCTCGCGGTGCAGACGGTGCTCGCCGACCTCCTCGCCTCGCTCTCGATCGCGCTCGACAAGCCCTTCGGCCTCGGCGACTTCCTCATCGTCGACGACTGCCAGGGGAGCGTCGAGCACATCGGCGTGAAGAGCACGCGGCTGCGCAGCATCAACGGCGAGCAGATCATCATCTCGAACGGCGACCTGCTGAAGGCCCGGGTGCGCAACTACGGGCGCCTCGCGGAGCGGCGTGCGCTCTTCGTCCTGCCGGTGCACTACGAGACGCCGGTGGCGACGCTGGCCGCGGTGCCGCGCGCGGTGCGCGAGATCATCGAGGCCACGCCCGATGTGCGCTTCGACCGCTGCCACCTGCTGCGCTGCACGGAGACGGCGCTGGAGTTCGAGGCCGTGTTCTTCGTGACGCGGCCCGAGTACCAGGCCTTCGCGGACGCGCAGCAGAGCATCAACCTGCGGGTCCTCGAGCGCTTCCGCGCCATGGAGGTGAGCTTCATCGCCACCGCGCCGCGGCCCGTGCGGCTGCACCCGCCGCTCATCCCCGTCGCAGACGCCGGCGGGCAGCAGCGCCTGCTGTAGGGACTAAGGTGCTGCGGGCGCGGCGAGCAGCTCGCGCAGCAGCTCGCCGAAGTCGTCGTAAGGCACCGCACCCTCAACCCGTACGCCGATGAGCTCGCCGTGCGCGGCGCGCCCGACGACGAAGCCGGGCGTGCCGTTGATGCCGACGGCGTCCGCCTGCCGCGCATGTGCCGCGATCAGCGCGGCATAGGGGTGACGGGCGACGCACTCGGCGAAGCGCGCCATGTCGAGCCCGATCTCGTGCGCGCGCCGGTCGATGCCGCCCGCGGCCAGGTCGGCAGCGCCTCCGAGGAGCGCGGCGTGCATGTCCCAGAACTTGCCCTGCTCGTCCGCGCAGTGCGCCGCCTCGGCGGCCGGCGCGGCGGCGGCATGGAACTCGAGCGGCAGGTCGCGCGCGATGTAGCGCAGTTTTCCGCTATCGATGTAGTAGCGCTTGAGCTTCGGCCAGACTTCCGCCTGAAAGCGCCGGCAGTACGGGCACTGGTAGTCGGTGAACTCGACCATGGTGAGCGGTGCCGTCGCGCTCCCGAGCGCGGGCTCCCCCGGCGGCAGCGCGAGGCGCACCACGTCGCTCGGCAAGTCCTGCCCGGCGCCTGCGGTATCGCCGCCGATCGCGGCGCCGGCCAGGGCGAGGACGGCGGCGCAGGCGCTGGCGACCGCGAGCCTCGCCGTCGCGCTAATGCCGGTCCTCCTTCGGCTTGTCATCCCGCTTCTCCTGCCGCCTGTCTTCCGACTGCCCGGGGCGCTGCGGATGGTAGGCCTCGCCCACCGGCTTGGCGGCGGTCACGCCGGGACCGCGGAAGGCGCTGGGGCGAGGCGTGGCGGCGATCTGCGGGCGTCCCTCGTTGCGCGCCGCGTTCAGCGCCGGCTCGGCGCGGGCGTCGACATGGTGCTGCAGCTGCGGCGGCGTCGGCCGGAAGCGCGGCTCGTCCGCATGGGCTGCCTCGCCCGCGGTCGGCTGGGGACGCGTGCCGGCACCGCCGACGAAGCTGACGCGCGGGTAGGCGACGCGCGGGTTGTTCACCGTGACGTTGTCCGCCACCCTCTCGCGGTACACGTTGTGAACGTTGGTCACGTTCACGTTGGTGACGGTGGTGTTGTACTGAAAGCGGTTATTGACCCAGCGGCCGCCGTGATAGCCGTCGCCGTCATAGCCGTGGCCATAGTCGATGCCGCCGTAGTAGCCGACGTGCGGTCCCCAGTACCCCGCGTGAAAGACGTATACCGCCCCGGTGAGGGCCCAGAAGCCGGGCGTCCACAGGAAGCCCACCTGGGGCGGCGCGACCCAGGTGCCCGGAACCCAGAAGTAGCCGTCCGGCCCCCAGCGCCACACGCCGGGCGTCCAGACGTAGCCCTCTACCGGGCACGGCGGCTGCTCGTACACCGGTATCGGTGGCGGCGCATCGTTCGCCTCCTCCTCGGTGTCATCGGTCGCCGGAACCGGAGCCGCCGAGGTGTCGACGGGCTGGGACGTCTGATACGGATACGGCTGCTCCACTATGCAACCCGCGAGCGCCAGCGCGAGCGCCCACAGGAGCGCTCGCCAGTCGAGTAGTTTCCTCATGCTCAGCCCTCCCCAGAAAGAAAATGCGCGAACCTAAGCCGGCCGCAACCCGGGCGATCTTCCCGCAGCGCGGCCCTGTTGCGCTGCGCGCGCTCTCAGCCCGAGACCGCGCAGTCCTCGATGTCGCGTCCGGTGCGCAGCGTCCCGACGAGCTGCGTGACGTTCTTCAGTCCCTGTGCGCTCAAGTACGCCGCGATCCCGTCGTTGATGCTGCGGCACACCAGCGGGTCGTAGAAGAGCGCCGTGCCGACGCCGACCGCGCTCGCGCCCGCTATCAGGAACTCGATCGCATCGCCCGCCGTCACGATGCCTCCCTGGCCGATGATCGGCACCTGGTGCGCCCGCGCGACCTCGTAGACCTGGTGGACCTTGAGCAGCGCGATCGGCTTGATGGCCGGCCCCGAGAGCCCGCCCTGCAGGTTGCCGATCACGGGGCGGCGCGTCGCGACATCGATCGCCATGCCCATGACGGTGTTGATCACCGCGAGCGCATCGGTCCCCGCCTCGATGCAGCGGCGCGCGTTCTCGCGGATGTCGGTCTGGTTGGGCGAGAGCTTGGTGATGAGCGGCTTCTGCGTCACGCGGCGGCAGGCGGCCACCACCTGCGCCGACATCTCCGGGTAATTGCCGAAGGCGACGCCGCCCTCCCTGACGTTCGGGCAGGAGATGTTGATCTCCATGGCGTCGATCGCCGACTGATCGAAGCGGCGCGTGACCTCGACGTACTCCTCCAGCGTCGAGCCGCACACGTTGGCGATGAAGCGCGTCTCGCCGAAGTCGAGCTGCGGCAGCACCGTGGTGACTACGTGCTCGACGCCGGGATTCTGCAGCCCAATCGCATTCAGCATGCCCGCCGGCGTCTCGCAGATGCGGTGCGGCGCATTGCCGAGGCGCGGCTTGCCGGTCGTGCCCTTGAGCACGATGGCGCCCGCGTCGCGGTTCGAGAACCCCTCGACCCGGGTGTATTCCTCGCCGAAGTCGACGCAGCCCGAGAGCAACACGATCGGCGAGGCGAACTTGAGTCCGCAGAACGAGAAGCGCAGCGCGTCGGCGGTAGCCGCGGCCGTGCCCGGGCGGCTGCCGGCCACGGCTGCTTCTGGTGTCGCGTGCGGCATGGCGTGCATTATCGCACAGCCCCGCTGGCCGCCACCGGGGCCGCCAGGCCAGCTCACACGCCCACACCTCAGCGCACACGCGAGCCGCAGATGTTCCACGTCGTGCTGTTCCAGCCCGAGATCCCGCCGAACACCGGCAACGTCATCCGCCTGTGCGCGAACACGGGTGCCACGCTGCACCTCGTGCGGCCGCTCGGCTTCGAGCTCACCCGCAAGGCCGTACGGCGCGCCGGGCTCGACTACGAGGAGCTCGCCGAGGTGCGCGTGCACCAGGGCCTCGCCGAGTGCCTCGAGGCGCTCGACGGCGCGCGGCTCTTCAGCGTCGAGACCGGTGGCGCGCGCCGCTACGGCGAGGCGGACTTCAGGGCGGGCGATGCACTGGTCTTCGGCCCCGAGACGGCGGGCCTGCCGGCGCGCGTGCTCGCGCTCGTGCCTCGCGCGCGGCAGCTCGCGCTCCCGATGTGCGCGCGCAACCGGAGCCTGAACCTCTCGAACGCGGTGGCGCTGGTGGTGTACGAGGCGTGGCGGCAGAATGGCTTCGCCGGCGCGGCTGCCGGCGGCAAGAGGTGACCATGGCCGAAAGCGTGCTGCTCGTCGACTACGAGAACATCGGCAAGCTCGATCTCGCCGCAATCCCCGACGGGGTGCGGGTACCGTTCTTCTTCGGCGCATCGCAGCGCACGGTGCCGACCGAGTTCCTCAAGGCGGCGCTCAAACTCGGCGAGCGCTTCGTGCCGATCGACATCGAGGGCCAGGGCAAGAACGCGCTCGACTTCCACATCGCCTTCTATCTCGGGGAGTACCTCGCGCGCGCCCCGGACACCGGCTGCGTCATTCTCTCGAAGGACAAGGGCTTCGATCCGCTGGTGCGCCACCTCACCCGCCGCGGCTTCGCGGTGCGCCGCGCCAGCTCCATCGGCGAGGCGCTCGGCTCGCGAGCCGTGCCCTCCGCGGTGGCGCCGCGCAGCTCCGCGGCGGCCCGCGCCGGTGGGCGCCGCGGTCGAGGCGGGGGCGAAGGCCGGCAGAGCCCGCGGCGCGAGGCCGGGTCGCTCAGGGACGAGGCTCTGCAGCTGCTCGCGGGGACACAAAAAACGCGCCGGCCGCGCAAGCGCAAGGGGCTGATCGCGGTCCTGCATTCGCACTTCTCGCAACAGGTCCCGGAGAGCGAGCTGCAGCGGCTCATCGACGAGCTGATAGCCGCGGGAAGCCTGAGCGAGTCGAACGGCGTGATCACCTATCACCTGTAGTCGCGTAGCCGCGCGCATCTGGCGCTGCGGCGAGCGCAGTTGCGGGTACGATCGCAGCCTGGCTCACTTCGCGAGTGTGGGGGGCGCGGCGCCGTCGCGATCGAGCGGGCTGCGTACTCCACGCGCGCCCTTCGCCATCACGTGGGTGTAGATCATGGTCGTCTTCAGGTCCGAGTGGCCGAGCAGCTCCTGCACCGTGCGGATGTCGTAGCCGTCCTCGAGCAGGTGGGTGGCGAATGAGTGTCGCAGCGTGTGACAGCTCGCCGGCTGGGTGAGCCCTGCGCGGCGCACCGCCTGCTGCACCGCGCGCTGCACGCGCTTGCCGTACAGGTGGTGCCGCACCGGGACCCCGAGGTAGGGATCGCGGGACAGGGTCGGCGCCGGAAACACGTACTGCCAGCCCCACTGGGTGCCGGCCTGCGGGTACTTGCGCGCCAGCGCATACGGCAGCGACACGCCCGGCTGATCGCGCCGCCGCTCCTCCTCGAACCAGGCGCGCAGCCGTGCCAGGTGTGCGCGCAACGGCGTCGCGAGCGCCGCGGGCAGCATGGTGACCCGGTCCTTGCCGCCCTTGCCCTCGCGCACGATGAGCTCGCCGCGCTCGAGCCCCAGGTCCTTGACGCGCAGCCGCATCCCCTCCATCAGGCGCAGCCCGCTGCCGTACAGAAGGCTCGCGATCAGCCACGACGTACCGTCGAGTTGCGCCAGCAGCGAACGCACCTCGGGGCGGCTCAGCACGACCGGCAGGCTCTTCTCGTGGGTCGCGCGCGTCACGTTGTCGAGCCAGGGGAGCTCGATCGCCAGCACGTGCCGGTAGAGAAACAGCAGCGCCTGCAGCGCCTGGTTCTGCGTCGCCGGTCCCACTCGCTCGCTCACCGCGAGATGCGTGAGGAACGTCTCGACTTCGCGCGGACCGAGCTCGCGCAGCGGCCGGCGGCGATGGAAAGCGGCATAGCGCCGCATCCAGCGCAGGTACACCTGCTCGGTGCGCAGCGACAGATGGCGCGTGCGTATCCGCTCGCGCGCGGTGGCCAGCAGACTCTCCAGCGGCGCGTCACAGGCGGCAGGCTCGGTCAGGGACATACGATGAACCGTGCCGTGATGGAACCAGAGGCACGCGATGGCCGCCAGCGGCAAAAGACACGTGTTTGCCGCATTTGAGACAAGCGAGTCGCTATAATTTGCGCGCCGCCCCGCGCGGCGGCCACGCGCATTCCTCCTGAGGGGGCCTGAGATGACCTGGTGGGGCTGGGTAATCGCCGGCGCAATCCTTCTCGCCGCCGAGCTGTCCTTCGTCAACGCGCAGTTCTACCTGGTATTCATCGGTAGCGCCGCGATCCTGGTCGGCCTCGCGACCCTCGCGCTGCCGCTCGCCGAGTGGCTGCAGTGGGGTCTGTTCGCGGCGCTCGCCATCGGGTCCATGGTGACCTTCCGCAGCCGCATCTATCGGCGCTTCCGGGGCGCGACACCGGCGGTCAAGACCGGGCCCCAGGGCGGCGTCATCACGCTGCCGGCCGCGCTCGCGGCCGGCGACAGCTGCCAGGCTGAATACGGCGGCAGCTACTGGACGGTGCGTAACGACAGCGACTCCCCGCTGCCCGCCGGCAGCCGCGCCCGCATCGTCGCCGTGCAGCACCTGACGCTGCTGGTAAGACCCGACGAATAAGCAGACGGAGAGCCGCCTTGTACACCTCATATGTCTTCATCGCGCTCGCCCTCATCGCCGTTATCCTGGTATTCCGCACGGCTACCGTCGTGCCGCAGCAGAGCGCCTACGTGGTCGAGAACCTGGGCAAGTACAGCCGCACCCTGCAGGCGGGCTTTCACATCCTGATTCCGTTCGTCGAGCGCGTCGCGTACCGGCACAGCCTGAAGGAGCAGGCCCTCGATGTGCCCGAGCAGATCTGCATCACCAAGGACAACGTGCAGGTGGCGGTGGACGCCGTGCTCTACATGCAGGTGCTCGATCCGCACCTGGCCTCCTACGGCATCACCAACTACGCCTTCGCCATCGGCCAGCTGGCGCAGACCACGCTGCGCAGCGAGATCGGCAAGATCGAGCTCGACCGCACCTTCGAGGCGCGGGCCATCATCAACGCCAACGTCGTGGCCGAGCTCGACAAGGCCTCGGTGGCATGGGGCGTCAAGGTGATGCGCTACGAGATCAAGAACATCGCCCCACCGAAGGACGTGCTGTCGGCGATGGAAAAACAGATGCGCGCCGAGCGCGAGAAGCGCGCCGTGGTGCTCACCTCCGAAGGCGAACGCGATGCGAAGATCAACCAGGCCGAGGGCGACAAGCAGCGCGTGATCAAGGCCTCCGAGGCCACCAGGCAGCAGCAGATCAACGAAGCCCAGGGCCAGGCGGAGGCCATTCTGGCAGTTGCGACCGCGACCGCCGAGGGCCTGCGCCGCGTCGGCGCCGCGCTCGCGACGGAGGGCGGGATCGAGGCAATGCAGCTGCGCATCGGCGAGGAGTACGTGCGCCAGTTCGGCAAGCTCGCCAAGGAGAGCACGACGCTCGTCGTGCCCGGAGAGCTGTCCGATCTCGCCTCCGTGGTCGCGATGGCGACCAGCATCGTGCGCAAGCCCCCGACGTCCCCCGCGGGGCCGCCGGCCCGGCCAGCACCGCTGCCGCAGGCCCCGTCGCCGCCTCCCGGGTTCAGCCGCTAGGACTGCCCCGGGCCGAGACGCAAGCCGGAGGGGGCGAAGGAATGGAACGGGCGGCCGGGGTAGTCAGGCGGACCTCCCTTATCGGACACAAATGTCCCCTTACATTGCGACGTTTCGGACGCATAGATTGAGTTAGGAGTCACTTGCCTAGCGCAATGCCGTACTCGCAGTCAGTGGTTCTCCCGTACGTCGGTGCGCTCCTCCTAATATGCGCCGCCGGCGGTGCTTACACTCAGTACGGCTCGAATGCTCAGCTGAAGCGCATCGTCTGGCCGGTGACGATGGTCGCGACAGCCGCTCTTGTCTTAGTCATGCTCTTGCCGATCGTTCGACCCCGGGACATTGCGAATTTTTGGTTCGTTCCTTTGATAATCGGGGGGTCACTTTTCCTGACCTACCGGAGCACTAAGTTCTGCTCGCGCTGCGGCGGGACTTCACGCGGTACTACATTGCGCCCTCCGAAATTCTGCTCAAAATGCGGCGCGGAGCTCGGCAAGTGACTCCTAACAATCGTTGGAGGGGTCCGTGACGCGTGGTCTGATAGGCGCCGCGGGCGCCTGGGGACAGTGTGCGCCCGCGTCGCCTGGCCGGCGTGGGTGCCCGGCCCCTCAACTTCACCGTTAGAAGACGCCGCTGCGGGAAGTGCGGGAGTGGAGATTGAAGTGGAGACTCGCCGAATGAACTCAGGGAGCGAGCAGAGTTTTCTAGAGGTCCCTTCGTTCGAGGCCCACGGCATGCATGGGCGCTGCTGGTTGCTGGTGGCGGCATCTTCTAACCAACGCTGGAGGGGTCCGTGAGGCGCGGTAGTGTCGCCGCGGGCGCGGGAAGAGATTGTGCGCCCGCGGCTCCAGTCGGGCGCTTCTGCGCGGCCCCTCAGCTTCACCGTTAGAGGGCACGGAGAGACGCAGTGCCGGACGATACCTGGAGCGCCGTTGCCACATTCTCGGACCCCATCTCGGCGGAAGCGTTCGCTGGTAGGTTGACCGCGGAGGAAGTGCCGTGCCGAATCGCTTCGAATGAGACCTTACCCGGACTCGCCTCGGCGTTCGCAGTTCTTGTGCCCGCTGAGCTGCTACACAGAGCGCAGTGGATTCTGAAGCAGGCTGACTTCTCGGAGCAGGAGCTGACCTACCTTGCCACAGGGGAGCTACCCAACGCCGATGAGGATTAAACGCCTGCGCTCCGCCGTGCCCTCTAACAATCGTTGGAGGGGTCCGTGATGCGCTTGCGGCTTGGCACCTCGGGCGCTGAGAAATTGTGCGCCCTCGGCGCCAGCGGGCGCTTCTGTGCGGCCCCTCAACTTCACCGTTAGAGGCCGCCGCTAGGAACGCTCAAGAAGCCGAGAGCACCTATCTGCGAAGAACTCGCGCAAAGAACCTTCGATCGACGACGCTCCTTGTGCGCGCGCGGTGGTGGCCGGCACAAGCCGCCGCGAGACCTGGCGCCTACGGCTTCGGTTTGCGCTCGGTGATGCGCGCGCGCACATTAGCTTCGATGAGGGCGACCTCTAACAATCGCTGGAGGGGTCCGTGAGGCGCTTCTGGGTTGGCGCCTCGGGCGCTAAGAAATTATGCGCCCTCGGCGCCAATGGCTGGGGCTTCTGCGCGGCCCCTCAGCTTCACCGTTAGATTGACCGGCAAGAGTGCCATGCGAACTCGAAGTCAACAGTTCAAATTGGCGACAGTGGTGCCTTTTGCCTGGATCCCAGAATCCAAAATTCATGCTACAACGAAGCCG
>DAHUXE010000004.1 GCA_027307325.1 Gammaproteobacteria bacterium
CTCTCCATTTCGATCGGACTCTCCGTCCTCTATTTTGGTATCGCTGCGCCGATCCAGGAAGAAGTGATCTTCCGTGGTTTGCTACAAAGCATGCTGACAAACTCCCTTGCTTTGCGCGAGGCCTCAGCTCATGCAGCGCCATTTATCGTCGCTATCCTGTTCGGGGCGGTTCATCTTGTGGTCGGTCCGGTTACTGCGGTCTGCGCGCTGGTGCTGGGCGTCATCACTGGAGAGCTGCGGCTGCGCAGCGGCAGTCTGCTGCCGGCCGTGATCGTGCATGCGCTGTTCAATCTATGCGGCATGTTCTGGCCGCAACCCTAGGACCGTCGCACTCGGGCAAGCCCGATTCGGCGCGTGCGCCGCGCTGAATGAACTACTGCCGGCGCCGTGGACACCTTCCTAAGGGGCGGCGAGTCCCCGCCCAACGTCCGGTTTCGCGGAACTTGAGATTCAGCGTGAACCGTCAGCTCTGCCGAAACAGGCCGAGGGAACGGCGTACACCCACGGCGCGGCAATCACGATGTCGCATGATTTGCGTGCCGAGGCGGGTCCAGACATGCCGATTTTCCGGGCCAGCACGTCAGCGCTTGGCAGGTGAACCGGCGATCGTCCTGAGGGATTAGACACCTGGGCTGATGTCTGTTTAGCGGAAATCGGCATCGCAGAGGAAGATGGCCGCTTCTGGCCGTTAACGTCCGGGCGTCGTTGTGCAACACACATGTTGCCCTGCATCAACAATGCGGGGCGCCAATTCGCGCCCGCTGCGGGGTCAGAGCGATGAGCGGCGCGGTTGCTCACGGAACTGCGCTGAGCACGAGTCCCTTCCTGCTTTTCACGTGCCACACCAGTAGACATATGCTTCTCAGGCGACCATGCTTGTGACAGCGCGATCTTGAGATGCGATCCGTTTCGGAGGCGTCTGAAGATCGAGCTAGGCACCGATAAGGGCAAACCCGTTCGAAAGGCGGGGACGCAAAGCCACCGGTCTAAGGGCGTAACGGCCTAGGACAGCGGGGTCGCCACTCCACTTCCCTGGTGTGAGCCTGCAGGCTCGCCTTCGTTAGATCTGGCGCTCTCCCGCCCGTGCCTCGAACGTTCGTCCGAGGGAGAGCCTGTGACATCAAAATCGACAGAGACCGCTGGGTCGTCGAGCCCCGATCCAGCGCATCGTGCGCAGGCTGGTCCTCGCCATTTCATGCTCACGCTGTGCCGGTTGGCTGCACCGGTGTCCATTCGGCCGCCCCAATCACCGCAGCTGCAGCCTCATACATTCTTCATGAGTCGTGCGCCTCAGCCGGATGGCAGCGAGCGGTTGTACCTCCACATGGGGTACTTCGAGACGCTGGCGGATGCCGAGAGTTGCGTAGAAGCCCTACGTCACCATTATCCCAACGCGTTCGCGACCATAGCGCCGGTCGTGTTTTCGCGGCCGGCCAATTCCGGGGCGCCTTCGTTGCCGCCCGCCGCGGCTCCGCCGGTAGCTCCCCAAAGCTGCGACCCCGCGCCAGTCAAAGATGGATCTTTGACCGACACACAGGTGCTGAACATTCTGGCAGCGCGCCGTGCGTCTGCAGTTCAGGGCGACGTTGATGAGAGGAATTGCGATCAGATCGCGCTGCTGCGCCCCGACGACACAAGTACCCGGCAGGCATTGAAGGAGGCTGTCGTTCAGGGTGCGCCGGTTTCTTTCGCCCTGCAACTCCACTGGTCGGCGCAGCCGATCGAACTGAGTAGCGTGCCGTCGCTCGCTATATTCAAGCCATATACGCTCTACGCGACAGAAAGCCGCCGGGAGGGACATTCCAGCCACTTTCTTCGGCTGGGGTTCTTCGCAGATCCGATCTCTGCGAAGCAGGTCGCTGTCCAAGTGCGCTCGAGCTACGCCTCCGCAGCTGTAGTGCCCGTTCTCGAGCATGAGGTCATGCGCGCACGCGAAGCCAGTATGGGCAATTCTGCAATCCCGTATCTGGTGCGGCAGCGACTCGATCCGGGGATCGAATCCAACGCCACGGCAGGCGCGCTGACACAATCAAAGCCCTTGAGTGCTGCGCCGCGCGGCGTCTCCCGAGGCGCCGTGGCAGTCGAAGAGACTGATCCCGACTCACTGAGCGAAAGCGGCGTGCGCCACCTGCGAGTCGAAGTGCAAGAGCATTCGACGGGCCGTTGGAGGAGGGTCCGTTTGGCGGCAGCGCCGTCGAACATGGGCATGTCTACTCCTGATCCGTCCTGAATCCCGTGTTAGCCGAACGGGAGGCCCGAGTGGCCGCAGTTGGCCGGAATGCGCCACCGCATGGCAGAACGCAAGGCGGAGCACGCCCCGCGAATTTGTGCCAGCGCGCTCAGCGAAATACACTCATTCGGTACCGCACTCGCTCGCGCTCAATTACCGAACGCACGTTTGCACGGCGGTACGACAGCCGCGTAAGTGACAGCGCTACCGGAGAAACCTCGCGTGAAGCTCGGAATGCAAGTGGGGTGCCTGGCAATCGTCTGCGCCACACTGACGGCCTGCGACACGAAGGATTCCTCGCAATTCAAGGCCGCTCTGGCCCTTCAAAGAAGGCTCGCGGAAATCGCCGGTCAGGCTAACGGCGCCTCCCCAGCTGCGGTCGATCCGGATACCAGATTGGATGGCGCGAGGGCCGGGCCAGGACTGAGACTGACCGTCATGTACACGCTCGTGAACGCCGAATCGAATGGCGTCGACAGTACGACATTCGAGGCGAAATTGACTCCCACGATAAAGGAAGGCAGCTGCGCAAACCCAGACTTGCGGCCGCTGATCGACCAGGGCGTCGTTGTAGTTCTGGAGTACAGCGGGAAGCAAGGCAACCCAATAGGAACGGTCAACATCAATCGCGGAACGTGCGGCGCACTAAGTAACCCACACACAACTTAACCGCGAATGGCTGCGGCGAGCATGGCGACGCTCCCGCCGTGACGGATCGTCTTGGCTGTCGCTCGCCCGCCTTGGCTGGGAATGGAGCGGGTGATGGGAATCGAACCCACGTTAGCAGCTTGGGAAGCTGCAGTTCTACCATTGAACTACACCCGCATGAACGATTCATTCTATTCAGGTTCTCCCGCGCGCGGCAACCTGGCAATGGCCGCTCCGCTGATTGCAATCCTGTGTGTTGCGATTTCGGGCTGCGTGGCTATCCCGATACCCGCCAGCAAGTCGCAACCGGCGCTCGCGGGCAAGAAAGTGGAAGCCGCGGATCTCGCGAAGATCATTCCGCTCGAGACATCGCAGCTGCCGCTGCGCAGGACGGGATACGTGCCGATCGAGATCTCCAGCGGCCAGGGACTCGTCACCATCCACCGTGCCCCACCGGCCCGGGCGTCGCTCGGGTTCTTCAGCCGCGCACGCTTCGCCGCGGCCGTCGGAATAGCCGTCGACGGGCACTATGTGGCCGAGCTGCTGGACGACGAGTACGTGTCCGTTGGTGTCTCAGCAGGAACGCATGAGATTACCGTTCATCCTGCACCGCCGTATCGGTGGTCGGTAACGTTCCCTGCGGACCAAAGCCTCCCCTCGATACATCCTTCCTCAGTAACCGTCGCGCTCAAGGATGGCGAGCGCTGTTTCCTCGAGACGGTCGCCACGCTCGCGGCAGGGCTGTCGTACGACACTCAAATCCGGTCCCTGCCGGAGGACGAAGCGACGCCCGCGATGTCGCGAGCGCAATCCATCTGGTGAGCGGCCGGCAGCCGCGGCGCCTGCCTCAGAACGGATAGTTGATTCCGCTGAACACGGCGCCCCTTCCCTGGCCGTAGCCGAAGTCGACGTAGCCGACGACGTAAGGGCTCGCGAGTCCGCGCACGCCGAGGCCGATGGCGCGATGCAGGTGCCCGCCAAGGCTCGAGTCGGAATCGCTGAACACCTTGCCGGCATCCACGAACGGCGCGAGCTCGAGACTGACGCGCGTGCCGAAGGCATCGAATCCGAGCACCGGCTTGCGCAGCTCGGCGCCGACGGCCATGAGATCGCGGTCGACCCAGCGATCGGCGCCTTCCGAGCGCAGCGGTTCGCATTCGCCGGGGATGCTGCGATCGCCGCCGAGGCTGGAGAGCGCCCAGAAAGGCGCGCCGCCCGCGGAAGTCATGAAGCGCGCCGCGGCGTGCCAGGCGAGCGTGACGTCGCGGCCAAGCGGGAGGTATTGGCGCATCTCGGCGCCGAGGTAGCTGTAGGAGACCGAGCTGCCGAGGGCGCGGCTCACGAAGCCCCCGTAGAGGCTGTAGCGCGCCCCCGAGCTCGGAATGGTCGCGGAGTCGCGCGTGTCGTAGGTGAGGATCAGCCGGTGCTGCAGCTCGTGCTCGGCGCCGGTACCGGGCAGCCCGGGAAAGCGGGTCTCGATCGACGGCACCGTCGGCAGCACGCCCGGCAGCACGTCGACGTAACGCACCCGCGCGAGGTAGGCGACTTGCAGGCGCGGGTTGAAATTGCGCCCGACCTGGATGTCGAGCCGCGCCTGGTCGTCGAGGTAGTTGGTCTGGTTTTCGATTGGTGAGTGGTTGCCGATGCCGTAGAAGCGCGGCACGCCGCTGCGATCGTAGATCGCCTCCACCGACCAGCTGTAGGCAGCGGTGCGCGTCTGCCCGCCGACGTACTGGCCGTCGAACTCGCGCTCGACGCGCTCTTTCAGGCCCCCGACCACCGACCACTGCGCGTCCGCGGAGGGGAAGCCGAAGATACGCATGCGGCCGCCCCAGCCGAAGTACTCGCTGTGGATGACGTCCGGGGCGATGATCCGCTCGATCTCGTCCTGTTGGTTGGTGCTCAGCCATGTCGGGATAAGGCCGAGCGTCGTGCCGCTGTAGGGATCGGTGTCGATCTCAGGGATAGGGATGAAAGGAGCGGTCGCCGGGTCGAGCCAGCGCCTGAGGCCCGTCGACGGAGCCGGCGCGGGCGGCGCCGCGGCCTCGGCAGGCGGCGCTTGCTCCGGGCCGGGCGCATCGGCACGCGCCGCCGCTACGCCGAGCGACGCGAGAAGGCAGGCGCCGGCGAACCGCATGCCCCGTCAGTGCGCCGGGTTCCAGCGGTAGGTGCCTTCGATACCGAAGGTGCGCGGCGCGCCGGGAATGTTCCAGGCAATGGTCGGCGTCGGCACCGGCAGTCCGCCGGGTCCGGCAACGAACGCCTCGACCGTGCCGCCGGTATAGGCGTAGCGCTGGTCGGTGAGGTTGTCGCCGAACAACGCCAGCTCCCAGCTGCGCGAGGGGCTGGCGAGCGCCACGCGCCCGTTCAGCGTGCCGTAGGAAGGCTGGAAGTTGAAATCGTTGATCACGTTGAACTGGATCTTGTCCTGCCAGGCGTAGTCGGCGCGCACCGTGACGTCACCGGCCGCAGTCGGGATCTCGCAGATAGCGGCCAGCGAGGCCTGATAGCGCGGCGTCTGATAGAAATCGTTGCCGGAGAGGTCCGCCACGGGCCCGCCCGGCACCGGTTGATAGACAAAGCTCTGGTAGCGCGCGTCGGTGTAGCCGAGCGACCCCTGCAGTGAGAACCGCCGCATGAGCCGCCAGCGGCTCTCGAGCTCCGCGCCGCTGATGTGCGCGCGGCCGGCGTTGGTGACCAGCGTGGCCGGGGTCCCGTTTACGAGCTCGGCCAGCAGCCGCTGCATGTCGTCGTAATTGCCGTAGAACACGTCGGCGTTGACGAGCAGCGCGCCGCCGAGCAGGTCGGCCTTCACTCCGAGCTCGAAGTCGGTGAGCTGTTCGGGGCGGAACGGCTGGTCCTGAGGCGAGGACACCGGCGCGTTCCACCCTCCGGAGCGCTGGCTGCGCCCGGCCCGGGCATAGGCATTCAGCTCCGGGCTGAGCCGCAAGCGCGTCGACAGCTCCCACGACCAGAAGTCGTAGCCGACGCTCTCGGCGATCGGGGGACAGGGCCCGGGTCCTCCCCCCGTGATGGTGCAGCTTTGCGTCGGCACGGGGCCGGGAACGATGACGTAGTCGTTCTCCGCGAGATCGCGCCGGTCCTCGGTGCGCCGCAGGCCCGCGGCCACGAACCAGTCCGGCAGCAGCTGGTATTCGCCGTGCAGGTACGCGGCGACCGAGCGGTTCATCACCGAGTTCTGCTCGTACACCGGCAGCGGGCTGAAGAATGGCGTGAGGTTCGGCGGACAGAGTGGCGGGTTCGGAGGGTTGGGCTGGCAGGGCAGCTGAGCGATCTGACCCAACGCATTCAGGAACTGCTGCGACGCCGGGGCCTGCACGGAAGGGGCGCTGCCGTCGTCGCGGAACCAATAGAGGCCCGCGACCCAGTCGAGCCGCCCGCCGAGCGCCTTGTCGTTCAGCTGCAGCTCGGCGCTCTTCTCGTTCGAGGTATTGATGAGAGTCGAGTCGGCGAGCGGTAGCGTCGAGGCATCGACGTCGAGCGCGGTGCTGGCATCGAGGTGCCGATAGCCCAGGATGAGCTTGAGGGTCGGGCCGGCGGCCAGTGCGTGGCTCGCGGTGAGCTGCAGGCTGTCGGTAGCGGCGCGGTCGCGCGCGGGAAAGTTGCCGTCGGTCTGGTAGGGATCGGTGGGAAACGAGACGCTCGGAATTCCCGGGATGGCCGCGAACGGCGCGAGCGCCTGGCCGAGCTGCGCCACCAGCGTGCCGGGCGCGGGCCCGGCGAGCGGATGCAGGATGGCGCCGGCTTCGCTCGCCTCGAAGCGCTCGTAGCTGAAGTAGACGTCGGTCGCCGCGTCGGGTTTCCACAGGGCGCCGAGGCGCGCCTGATAGCGGTGTTGGTTCCCGAGGTTGTTCTGCCCCGACGAGTCGCTCGAGCCGTAGCCGTTGCGATCGTTGCTCTGGAACGCAAAGCGCAGCCCGAAGGTGTCGCTCACCGGCACGTTGGCGATGGCGCGCGTCATGAGCTCGGAGTAATCGCCCACCGAGCTCGCGAACTCGGCCGCGGGCCCGCCGAGATCCGGGCGATGCGTGAGCAGCAGGATCGAGCCGCCGGTGTTGTTGCGGCCGAACAGCGTCCCCTGCGAGCCGCGCAGCACTTCGACCGAATCCATGTCGAGTAGCGTCATCATCGCGCCCTGGCCGTTGGCGACGTACACGCCGTCGACGTAGAGGCCCACCGCGGGGTCGAACACGATCGCCGAGCGATTGACGGTCTGCCCGCGCATCGTCACATCGAGTGCCGACACCGACTGCGGCGAGGCGTACATGTGCACGTTGGGCACGTCCCGCCCGACGTCATCGAGCAGCACCGCGGATGCCTCGCGCAGCTCCTCGCCCGTGCGCACGCTGACGGCGAGCGGGGTGTTTTCGACGGGCTCGGCGCGGCGCCGCGCGTAGACGATGACCTCGCGGAGCGGCGCGGTGTCGGCCGCAGCGTCGGCGGCCACCGCCGCCTCGTCGGCCGGCACGCCGCGCACCGCACCCAGCGTCGCGCCGAGCGCGAGCCAGATGGCAGGCCCTGGATGTCGCGGCCCGCGGCGTGCGGGCTCTCGGAACTCTCGTTGCTTCATGTTCGGGCGATCCTCCGGGGACGAGAATGTAACAGATTGTCCCATCCTATAATCATGCCAACATACCCCCGATCCGAGCGAAGGCGCGTATCCATGAAGTCAGCAGCCGTCAGGCCATCCGAGCGCGCGGTGTGCGTCTACTGCGCCTCGAGCCGCTCCTCGCATCCTGATTACCGCACCGCCGCGCATCGCCTGGGCGAGGTGCTCGCGGCGGCGGGTCTCGGCATCGTCTATGGCGGCGGCGCCGTCGGCTCCATGGGGGCGCTGGCCGACGGCGCGCTCGGCAAGGGCGGCCGTGTCGTCGGAATCCTGCCGCGCTTCATGGCCGACCTCGAGTGGGGACACCGCGGGCTCACGGAGCTCGAGCTCGTCGAGGACCTGCGTGCCCGCAAGCACCTCATGCTGACGAGAAGCGATGCCGCCATCGCGCTCCCGGGCGGCTCGGGCACGCTCGAGGAGCTGCTCGAGGCGATCACGCTGAAGCGCCTCGGCCTCTATCTCAAGCCCATCGTGCTGGTGAACACGCGCGGCTTCTTCGCGCCTCTCCTCGCGCTCCTCGGCCATGCGGTCGATGAGCGCTTCATGGACCGCCGGCATCTCGACATGTGGCAGGTGGTCGCACAGCCCGAGGAAGTCCCGGCGGCGCTCGCCACCGCGCCGGCCTGGAGCGCCGAGGCCCGCAGCTTCGCCGCGCTCTGACGGGCCGCGCTCAGACGCGCGCGCGCCGCGCTGCGCCAAGTTCGAACGGCAGCGTGTGCAGGCGGATGCCTATGCACCTCTACGGAGCGGGGCATGTCCAACCGGCTCCTTCCAGGTAGCGCACGTACATGGCTCAGCTCCCGGCGGGCTTCGGCGCGGCGAGCGCCGTAGCAGCCTGGTGAATGGCGGCGCGGATGCGCACGTAAGTGCCGCAGCGGCAGATGTTGCCGGACATCGCGGCGTCGATGTCCGCATCGCTCGGCTGCGGATTTGCGCCGAGCAGCGCCGCGGCCGACATGATCTGTCCGCTCTGGCAATAGCCGCACTGCGGCACGTCGAGCGCGATCCAGGCCTGCTGCACCGCCTGGCCGGCGGGGGTTGCGAGGCCCTCGATGGTGGTGACGCTCTTGCCGACGACGGCCGACACCGGCGTGACGCACGAGCGCGTCGGCTGGCCGTCGATGTGCACCGTGCAGGCGCCGCACAGCGCCATGCCACATCCGAACTTGGTGCCGGTCAGCTCCAGGTGGTCGCGGATCGCCCACAAGAGCGGCATGTCCGGATCCAAGTCGAGCTCGCGGCTCTCTCCATTCACCGTCAGCTTGATCGACATCGAAGCTCCTTCCCTCGGGATCCCCCGTTCGAGAGATTAACCGACTTTAATCATTCGCCCACCGAGGGAGAACCTCACCGGGACTAGGGTGGGACTATGGGCGTCTCGCAGCCTCTTCGGGGAGGGATCCGCCGCGGGCGGACCGTTCTTCTGCGTCCGCTCGCCGCGCTCCCCGGGTGCCTCGCGCTCCTCGCAACGGCGTGCAGCCTCGGCCCCCGCTACCACAAGCCTGACATCGCTGCCCCCGATCACTGGGTGACGGCGGGCGATCCCACGGCGCCCGCGTGGCCCTCCGCCAACTGGTGGCACGGGTTCGGGTCGGAGGAGCTCGACGCCTTCATCGCCCAGGCGCAAAGCGCCAACGACGATCTGCGAGCTGCGATCGCGCGCGTCGAGGAGGCCGATGCCCAGCGGCGCGTCACGCTCGCCCCGCTCCTGCCAGCCCTGTCGGCGAACGCCACCGCAACCCGCGCACGCCAGACCGTGCCGGGCAACCCGGTGCCGCAGACCGCAGAGCTCTTCAATCCAGTGCTGACCGCGAGCTACGAGCTCGACTTCTGGGGTAAGAACCGTGCCGGCTACGCGGCGGCGGCGGCCGCGGAACGGGCCAGCCGCTACGACCGCACTACGGTCGAGCTCAGCGTGCTCTCCGGCGTCGCCACGAGCTACTTCCAGGTGCTCGAGCTGCGCGACCGCCTCGGGGTGGCCGGGAAGAACCTCGCCAACGCGCAGGAGGTGCTGCGCGGACTCACGCTCGAGCAGCACGCCGGCACTTCCACCGCCCTCGACGTGGCGCAACAGCAGACGGTCGTCGACACCGTGAACGCCTCGATCCCCCCGTTGAAGCAGCAGCTGCGTCAGAGCCAGGACGCACTTGCCATTCTGATCGGCAGCACTCCCGAAGCGGTCGACCTGACGCGCGGCACGCTCGATGAGCTCGGACAGCCCGAGGTGCGCCCGGGCCTGCCCGCGGAGCTGCTCGCGCGCCGCCCCGACGTCGCCGCAGCCGAAGCGCAGCTGATCGCGGCGAATGCCAACATCGCCGCCGCCCGTGCCGCCTTTCTGCCCGGCATCTCCCTCACCGCGAGCGGCGGCTACGTGAGTCCCGCGCTCGCCGGGCTCCTCACCCCGGCCAACCGGGTATGGTCGCTGGCAGGGAGCCTCACGCAGCCGATCTTCCAGGGCGGGGCGCTCCTCGGACAGTACCGCTACAGCGAGGCCCGCTACCGCGAGCTCCTTGCCGACTACCACAAGGCGGTGATCTCCGCGCTCGCCAACGTCGAGGACGCGCTCATCGCCGTGCAGCAGACAGCCGAGCAGGTCGCACGCCAGCAGCAGGCAACCGAGCAGGCGCGGCGCGCGTACCGCTTTGCACAGATGCAGATGCACGCCGGCACCATCAACGTGCTCACGCTGCTCAACACGGAGACCAGCTTGTTCACCGCCGCAGACCAGCTGGCGCAGGCCAAGTACGCGCATCTCACCGCCCTGGTGTCGCTCTATCAGGCCCTGGGCGGCGGCTGGCAGGAGAGTGCGCCGGTATGAGGAGCCGCCTGCTGCACGAGCCGCGCTTGCTCGCCGCCGCCGCGGCCTTCATCGTGGTCGCCGCGCTCGCCTGGCACTTTCTCGCCGCGTGGCTGAGACCTAAGGCGGTGGCAAAACCCGCCCCCGTCGCCGTCGATGTCGCTTCCGTGCAGCGCGCCGACGTGCCGGTGTACCTGGAAGGGCTCGGTACCGTGCAGGCCTTCTACACCGTCACCGTCACCGCACGCGTCGACGGACAGATCGAGAAGGTGGCGTTCAAGGAGGGGCAGCACGTGAAGAAGGGCGACCTGCTGGTGCAGATCGACCCCCGCCCCTACCAGGCGGCGCTCGGCATCGCGGAGGCGATGCGCGCCAAGGACGATGCGCTGCTCGCGAACGCACGGCTCGACATGGAGCGCTACGAGCAGCTCGCCCCGGAGGATCTCGCCAGCAAGCAGACCGTCGACACCCAGCGCGCGCTCATCGCCCAGCTCACCGCTCAGGTGAAGGGCGATGCGGCGGCGATCGACAACGCCCGCACGCAGCTCGACTACACTACCATCACCGCGCCGATCGAAGGCCGCACCGGTATCCGCCTGGTCGACCCCGGCAACATCGTCCACGCCTCCGACACCGCCGGCATGGTGGTGGTCACCCAGCTCGAGCCCATTGCGGTCATGCTGAGCCTCCCGGAAGAGAGCTTCGGCGAGCTGAGCGCGGCGCTGAGAAGCGGGCCGGTCAGTGCCACGGCGCTGTCGCGCGATGACAAGGAGGTGCTCGATACCGGCAGTGTAGAGCTCATCGACAACCAGATCGATCAGGCCACCGGCACGATCCGCGTCAAGGCGATCCTGCCGAACCGGCGGCAGCAGCTGTGGCCGGGGCAGTTCGTGAACCTGCGGGTGCTGACGCAGATCCGCTCCCAGGTGCTGACCATCCCCGCCGCCGCGCTCGAGCGCGGGCCGGACGGCACCTTCACCTACGTGGTGCAGCCCGATTCCACGGTCGCCGCGGCACCGATCACTACGGCTGAGCAGAGCGGCGACATCGTCGTGGTCGAGAAGGGTGTCAGCACGGGGCAACAGGTGGTGATCAGCAATCAGTACCGGCTGCAGCCCGGCACCCTGGTGCGCACCAATGCGCCGGAGGCGGCGCGGGCACAAGGCGTGCGGGTGGTGAGGCCCGCGACGTGAACGTCTCGCGGCCCTTCATCGAGCGCCCGGTCGCGACCACGCTGTTGATGGCGGGCCTCGCGCTCATTGGCATCGCCGCCTTTCCCTTCCTGCCGGTAGCACCGCTGCCGCAGGTGGACTTCCCGACCATCCTGGTGAGCGCGCAGTTGCCGGGCGCGAGCCCGGAGATCATGGCCTCATCCGTCGCGCAGCCGCTCGAGACCCAGTTTGCGCAGATTCCCGGTGTGGCGCAGATGACCTCGGCCAGCGTACTGGGCGCTACGCAGATCACGCTGCAGTTCGAGCTCGACCGCAACATCGATGCGGCGGCGGGCGACGTCCAGTCCGCCATCAACGCCGCCGGCGGCCAGCTGCCGAAGAACCTGCCCTCGCCCCCCTCCTACCGCAAGTACAACCCGGCGGACTACTCGATCATCATCTACGCGGTGCACTCGGACGTGCTGCCGATGACCGAGGTCGACAACTACGCCGAGACGGTGATCGCTCAGCAACTCTCGCAGTTGCCGGGCATCGCCAACGTGGGCGTCGGCGGCCAGCAAAAACCGGCGGTGCGCATCCAGGTCGACCCGGTGAAGCTCGCGGCGGTAGGGCTGCAGCTCGAGGACGTCGCCAACCTGATCACCACCGCCAGCGTCAACTCGCCGCAGGGCGCGATCACCGGTGCCCATCACAACTACACCATCTACGACAACGACCAGCTGCTCGCCGCCGCGCCCTGGAGCGACGTCATCGTCGCCTACCGGAACGGCGCGCCGATCCGCATCCGCGATATAGGAATGGCCATCGACGGTCCGGAGAACAGCCAGTCGGTTGCCTTCCAGAACGGCCGGACCGGGGTGCTGCTGTTCATCCACAAGCTGCCTGGCAGCAACGTGATTGACGACGTGCGGGAAGTGAAGGCGGCTCTGCCGCACATCATGACCTCAGTACCCCCGTCGCTGAAGCTCGATCAGGTGATCGACCGCACCGTCACGATCCAGGCTTCGGTGCGTGACGTGGAGCTGACCTTGCTGCTGGCGATCTGCCTGGTGGTGATGGTGATCTTCCTGTTCCTGAGGAACTTCTGGGCCACGGCGATTCCGGGGGTGACCGTTCCGCTCGCGCTGTTGGGCACCGCGGCGTTGATGTACGTGATCGGTTACAGCCTCGACAACCTGTCGCTGATGGCGCTCACCATCGCGGTGGGCTTCGTGGTCGACGATGCCATCGTGATGCTCGAGAACATCTACCGGCACATCGAGGCGGGGATGGCGCCCTACGAAGCGGCCATCAAGGGCGCGGGTGAGATCGGCTTCACGATCCTCTCCATCAGCATCTCGCTGGTGGCGGTGTTCATCCCGCTGCTGCTGATGAGCGGGCTCGTCGGCCGCTTGTTCCACGAGTTCGCGGTCACCGTGACCATGACCATCGCGGTGTCGGCGGTGGTGGCGCTGACCCTCTCGCCCATGATGGGCGCGCTGTTCCTGCGCGATGAGAGGCACGTCAGCCATGGCCGGTCTTACATGGCGCTCGAGCGCGGCTTCCAATGGCTGGTCGCGCATTACACACGCGGGCTCGACTTCGTGCTGGGCCACCAGCGCGCGACGCTGACCACGTTCCTCGCCACGATGGCCACCGCCGTGCTGCTCTACGTCGTGATCCCCAAGGGCTTCTTCCCGCAGCAGGACACCGGCGTCCTCGCCGGAGTTACCGATGCGCCGCAGGACGTGTCCTTCGATGAGATGGTGAGCCTGGAGCGTCGCCTCATGAAAGTCATCGGGGAGGATCCTGCGGTCGCGGGTTGGGCCGCCTTCGTCGGTGGAGGCCAGCCGCTCAATAACGGCTTCGTGTTTCTGGGGCTCAAACCGCGCGATGAGCGCGATGTGACCGCGGATCAGGTCGTCACACGGCTGCGCAGGAAAATCGCCGCGGTGCCGGGCGGTACCGTGTTCCTGCAAGCCGCGCAGGACCTGAACGTTGGCGGGCGCCCCTCACGCACCCAGTACCAGTACACGCTGCAGGACGCCAATATCGAGGAGCTGAACCACTGGGCGCCGCGCCTGCTGGGGGAGCTCAAGAAGCTGCCGCAGCTCACCGACGTCGCTTCCGACCAGCAATCGGGCAGCACCAAGCTGTCGCTGGTCATCGATCGCGACCAGGCGGCGCGCTTCGGCATCCAGCCGGCGCTCATCGACAACACGCTCTATGACGCCTTCGGCCAGCGCCAGGTGACTCAGTACTTCACCCAGCTCGCGAGCTACCACGTGGTGCTCGAGGTACTGCCGTCGCTCCTCGGCCAGCCCGGAACACTCAATAAGATCTACATCAAGTCGCCCACCACCGGGCAGCAGGTGCCGCTGTCCGCGTTCACCAAGTTCGACACCGGGCATACCAGCTACCTGTCGATCAATCACCAGGGGCAGTTCCCCGCGGTGACGCTGTCCTTCAATCTGGCACCCGCTGCCGCGCTCGGCGATGCAGTCACCGCGATCCGAAAGACCGCGGCCTCGATCCACATGCCTGCTGCGATCTCCGGCACCTTCCAGGGCACCGCGCAGGCCTTCCAGTCGTCACTGAAAACCCTGCCGCTGCTGATCCTGGCGGCGCTGCTGGTGGTGTACGTCATCCTCGGCGTTCTCTACGAGAGCTACATTCACCCGCTCACGATTCTGTCGACGCTCCCCTCCGCCGGCGTCGGCGCGCTGCTGATGCTGATGTTGTTCCGCTTCGACCTGTCGATCGTAGGAACGATCGGCATCATCCTGCTGATCGGTATCGTCAAGAAGAACGGCATCATGATGGTGGACTTCGCACTGCACGCCGAGCGCAACGAGGGGCTCGCGCCGCAGGCGGCGATCCGCAAGGCGTGCCTGTTGCGCTTCCGCCCGATCATGATGACCACCATGGCGGCGATCCTGGGAGCCCTGCCTCTCATGCTCGGGCGTGGCACGGGCTCGGAGCTGCGCCAGCCGCTCGGCTATACAATGGTCGGGGGGCTGGTCCTGAGTCAGATGCTGACGCTGTTCACGACGCCGGTGGTGTACCTCTACCTCGACCGCCTGTCGGTTCGCTGGGCGCGCAAACATCCGACGCGCGTCGGCGCGCACGACGACCTGCCGATGCCCGGCGCCGCAGGGGGTTAGCGCGATGAAGATCCTGCTCGTCGAGGACAACGAGCGCGTGGCGCAGTTCGTCACCAAGGGCCTGCGTGAGGCGGGTCACACCGTCGAGCATGCCTCCAACGGCCGCGACGGCCTGTTTCTCGCGGCCAGCGAGCCCCACGACGTCATCGTCATGGACCGCATGCTGCCGGGCAACATCGACGGGCTCGGCATCGTCGAGGCGCTGCGCACGGCCGGCAACCGCACGCCGATCCTGATCCTCTCCGCGCTCGATGCGGTCGATGAGCGCATCAAGGGACTGCGCTCGGGGGGCGATGATTACCTCACCAAGCCCTTCGCCTTCGGCGAGCTGCTGGCGCGGGTCGATGCGCTCGGGCGCCGCAGCTCCGGCGCCGATACCGGGCACACGCTGCAGGTCGGCGATCTGCGCATGGACCTGCTGTCGCGCCGGGTGACCCGCGGCGCCCGCGCCATCACGCTGCAGCCGCGCGAGTTCAAGCTGCTCGAGTATCTGCTGCGTCACGCCAACCAGGTGGTGACGCGCACCATGCTGCTGGAAGCGGTGTGGGAATATAACTTCGACCCGCAGACCAACGTAGTCGACGTGCACATCTCCAAGCTCCGCCAGAAGATCGAGCTCGACTCGGAGCGGCCGCTGGTGCGCACGGTGCGCAACGCCGGCTACATGCTCACCGACAATGAATAGGCTGATCCGCTCCTCGCCCGTCACCTGGGCGCTCGGCTACCTGCTGCTCGGGCTCGCCGCCCTGGTCGCCTTCGCGGTGCTGCTGTGGTACGCGTGGAACGTGAGCATCTTCTCCGGGCGCGAGGAGATCCTGCACGCCGACGCGCAGCACCTCGCGGACGTGTTCGCACGCGAGGGACCCGGCGGGCTCACCGCGCACATCCAGGCGCGCCTGCGGCTGCAGATCGTCGGCGAGCGCACGCTGCTATTGACCGACGCGGCCTACCGGCCGCTCGCCGGTAACCTTGCCGCCTGGCCGCGCCAGATCCCCGACGGCTCGGGCACGCACGCGGTGATGGTGGACCAGCTGGCCGGACAGCCGGTGCACACGCTGCTGTTGCGCACCACGCTGCCCGGCGACTATCACCTGCTGGTCGGCCGCGACCTCGGCTTCTACCTGCCGCTCGAGCGGAAGTTCGCCTGGGGCCTGACCGCCGCCGTGACCTTCCTCTTCGTGGTGGGGGTCGCGGGCGCCGTCCTCATCCGTCGCCAGGTGCTGGCGCGGGTGCAAGGCATGCGCACCACGGTGTCGGCCATCATGGCGGGCGACCTGCATCAGCGGCTGCCGGCCTCGGGCTCGGGCGATGAGCTCGACACGCTCTCGCAGACCATCAACGGGATGCTCGATCACATCGAGCGGTTGATCCACGGCATCCGCGACGTGTCCAACTCCATCGCCCACGACCTGCGCACGCCGCTCGCCGAGCTGCGCTCGCGCCTCGAGGAGCTCACGCTCACGCGCCCCGGGCCCGCCGAGACCTTTGCCGGGATCGAGGCGGCGGTCGCCGACGTCGACCGCGTGATGCGCATCTTCGCAGCCCTGCTGCGCCTCGCCGAGCTCGACACCGGGGCACGCCGCTCGGGCTTCGTGCAGGTGGACGCATCGAGGGTGGCGGCCGAGGTAGTCGAGTTCTACGAGCCGGCCGCCGAGCAGAAGGGAGTGGCCTTCTCGTTCCAGTCCGCAGGCGCGGCGCCGGTGGCCGGCGACCCGGTGCTGCTCGCGCAGGCCGTGAGCAACCTCATAGACAACTCGCTGAAGTGCGTGCCCGACCGCGGCGCCATCCGGGTACGCGTGGATAAGCGCGCCGACGGATCGGTCGCGATCGAGGTCGCCGATAACGGGCCGGGCATCGCCGCCGCCGACAAGCCGAAGGTCACCGAACGCTTCTTCCGCGGCGACGCGAGCCGCGGCACCCCGGGGGTCGGCCTCGGCCTCTCGATCGTCGACGCCGTGGCCAGGCTCCACGGCGGCGTGCTCGAGCTGCTCGACAACCATCCGGGCCTCAGGGCCCAGATGGTGCTGCCGGTCACAGACGGTCGGTCGAGTCGATGAAGTCGTCGAGATCCTTCTTCATCCTGGCGATCGACTCCGGATTCACGTACATCATGTGCCCGGCCGGGTAGTACTTCATCGAGATGCGCGCGCTCGCCGCGGGCGGAACCCCGAGATGGGCCATCATGTACTCGGTCGCCGAGAACGGCGTGGCGAGATCGTAGAGGCCGTTCAGCACCAGCACCCTTAAGCCCTGGTCCTGCACCAGGGCCTGCGCCAGATCGACCCCCGAGTTCACGATCGGCTGCTCGCCGTTATCGGTCTTGTGCGTGAATTTCCATTTCTCGCCGATGCCGAAATTGGTGGTGTAGTAGGTCTTGCCCTGCCCGAACTTGAGCTCGCCGTGGTAGTAATCGAGGAACGCCGCGCTGAAGGCCGCGCCGATGGCGGCTGACTGCGGGTCGTAATCCGCCTCCTTCGCGAGCGGATCCTGGGTGGCTCCCACGAAGCGGCCGTCGAGCCGCCCGATGGTCTTGCGCTCATTCTTCAGCAGCTCGTGGGCGAACATGATCTCCGAGACCCGCAGGTTTGCGAACTTGAGGTACTCGGTCGAGAGGCCAGTGTACTCGTGCAGCTGCGCCGCGACCGCGTCGCGCTCGGCATCGCCGAGTGCATCGCCCTTCATCAGCGCCGCCGCATATGGGCCCATGGCATAGGCGCGCACCTCCGCGAGGAAGGGCTCGAGCGCGGCCGGCTGGTGCGGCAGCGCCTTGTGATACCAGGCCACGGCGGCATAGCCCGGCAGGCACACCGAGTACGGGCGGTCGTTCCCCGGAAGCTCGGCGAAGATCGCCTCGATGTCGGTCGCGACCGAGACCAGGATCAGACCGTTGAACTCGAGCGAGCGGTGCGTGCGCAGCCAGTTGACGATCGCAGCTCCACGCGTCGTGCCGTAGCTCTCCCCGAGCAGATACTTCGGCGAGGTCCAGCGGTTGTTGTCGCTCACGTACTGGGCGATGAAGCGGCTGACGGAGTCGATATCCGGGTCGACCCCGAAGAACTCGTCATCCTTGTGGTTGCAGACGGCGTGCGAAATCCCCGTGCCCACCGGGTCGATCATGACGAGATCGCTCTTGTCGAGAACGCCATACTGGTTCTCGACCGTGCGGTAGGGCGCGTTCGGCGTCGGCGTGGGATCGGACACCACCACGCGCTTCGGTCCGAGCACTCCCATGTGCAGCCACAGCGACGAGGAGCCGGGTCCGCCGTTGAACGCGAAGGTGACGGGACGCAGCTCGCCGTCCTTGCCGCCCTTTCTGGTGTAGGCCACGTAGCCGATGCTCGCGATCGGCTTATCCTCGTCGTCGCGCACGATGAGCGTGCCCGCAGTGGCGGCGTAGTCGAAGGACTTGCCCGCGGCAGCGAAGTGGTGCTCGGTGACCGAGCTCTGCGCGACCGGGAGCCTCTTCCACTCGTCCTTGAGATCCCCCTTGACGTCGATATGGCACAGCCGCATCAGCGCGCCCGCATCGGCCGCGGGTTCCGCCTGCGATTCGGCGCCCTTCGCCGCCGCCTTGTCGGCGCCGGCCTTGGCGTCCTGCGCGGCAGCGGCGTCCCACGTTCCGACCAGGGCGAGCAGCCCCAGCATGGCACTCCTCAACATCGCTTCTCCCTTCTTTTTTGACTGGCGAAAATCGTCGTTTGGCGGCTGCGCCGCGCCGGCTTATACCACGGCTGCCGCCATCCCGCGCGTGCCGCTTACCGCGCACCGGCTCCGCTCCACCCCGGTAAGATCGCGCTCCATGCCCGACACCGCACACCCGCGCTCCATCCGCTCGTTCGTCACGCGTGCCGGGCGCACCACTGCGGCGCAGCAGCGCGCGCTCGAGACGCTATGGCCGAAGTACGGGCTCGACTACCGGGACGAGCCGCTCGCGCTCGCTGCGCTCTTCGGACGCGACGCGCCCTGCACGCTCGAGATCGGCTTCGGCAACGGCGCGAACCTCGTGGCGCTCGCGCACGCCCATCCCGAGCGCGACTACCTCGGCGTCGAGGTGCATCGTCCAGGCGTCGGCCGGCTGCTGCTGGCGCTCGAGGAAGCGGGGCTCACCAACGTGCGCGTCGTCTGCCACGATGCGGTCGAGGTGCTCGGGCGGCAGATCGCGGCGGGAAGTCTTGCAGAGATCCTGATCCTCTTTCCGGACCCCTGGCCGAAGAAGCGCCATCACAAGCGGCGGCTCGTCCAGAGCGCCTTCGTGGCGCTCGCCGAGCGCGCGCTCGCCGCCGGGGGCGTGCTGCGGCTCGCGACCGACTGGGAGCCGTACGCGCTCGAGATGCTCGCGTGCCTGAGCGCGGCGCCCGGGTTGCGCAATCTCGCCGCAGACGGCGGCTTCGCAGCGCGGCCCGCCGAGCGGATACCGACCCGCTTCGAGCTGCGCGGCACGCGCCTCGGGCATCAGGTGTGGGATCTCGCCTTCGCCCGCAGCCCGTGAAGCGGGGCTTTCAGCCGACGAATGCCTGCCGCAATCCGTCGAGCACGAACTGGACCGCGAGCGCCCCGAGGATCACCCCGAGAATCCGGCTCGCGACGTTGGCGCCGGTCACGCCGATCACGCGCATCAGGGGCTCCGCCACCCATAGGAGCGCTACCACGATCGCAAGCACGAGCGCAGCAGCGGCCATGAAGGCCGCGAACAGGCCCGCCTGGCCGGGGAGCCGGATGTGCCCGAACCACAGGAGGACGGTGGCGAGCGCACCCGGTCCTGCTATGAAGGGAAACGCCAGCGGGAACACGGAGATATCGGCACGGCGGCGGCTCTCGGCGGCCTCATCGCTCGAGGTTCGGGTGCCCGATTCGCGCGCGAACACCATCTCGAGTGCCAGCAGGAACAACAGCAAGCCGCCGAAGATGCGAAACGCCTCGAGGCTGATGCCCATGAGTTGCAGAAACGCCGCACCTCCGAGGGCAAACAGCAGGAGAATCGCGGCCGAGATCGTCACGGCCTTGAGCGCCATGCGGCGCTTGTACTCGGTGCTGGCACCGGTCGTGAGTCCCGTGAACAGCGGGATCAGCGACACCGGGTCGATCACCACGAAGAAGACCACGAAGAACTTCAGCGACTGCTCGAACATTTATGCTTTGCGCCTTGAAAGCGTCAAGGGCGAGGCGCAACATGAATCGCGTCGGACACCCTTCAGAAAGTGTTCGCCAGGGCCCTGACGCTGCCAGCATAGCAGCTGCGGCGCGCGGGCCTCGGGAGGTTGCGACGATGACGGCCCCTCACCCCGGGATCGGCGACTGGTATCGCTTGAATGGCGGCCAGCTGTTCGAAGTCGTCGCCGTCGATGATGACGACGGCACCATCGAGATTCAGTACTTCGACGGCACCGTCGAGGAGATGGATGTCGAGGACTGGGAATCCCAGTGGGACGACGGCGGACTCGAAGCGGCCCAGGCGCCCGAGGACTGGAGCGGGTCGGTCGACGTCGAAGCAGGCGATGGGGAGACGCGCGGCGCGGAGCTCGCCGAGGACCGCGAGCAGCGCGCGGGCCCGCTCGACGGTATCGATCTGTTCGAGTAGCCCTGCAACGCAGCTGACGTCCGAAAAAATCGCCGCTAGGCGATTTTTTCCCATTCACTAAGCGCCGCCACGTCCACCCCGTCCGCCACCATCACGAACCCGCTGCGCACCTCGAGCGGCACCGGCGTGAGCGCGCGGCCCGGGCAGGGTCCGGCGACGCAGTAGCCCGTGAGCTTCTCGAACAGCGCGCCGTGCGAGGAACACAGCAGCAGCGCGCCATCCGGCGTCAGGAACCGGTCGGGCAGGAGATTGAGCGGATGGCCGGCGTGCGGGCAGCGGTTCACGTAACCGCGCACCGTCGCGCCCACGCGCACCACGAGTCCCCTGAGCGGCCAGTCGCCGGCGCCGATGGTGAACGCACGCACGCCGCCGCTCCCGAGCTCGCTCTCCCGGCAAACGACGCGCTCGACGTCGAAGTCAGCTGCGGGCACGGCCGACCTCGCCACGCCGATGGAGGAAATAGAGCAGGATCAGTCCGGGCAGACTCAGGCACGCGGTGTAAGTGAAGAACACCGGATAGCCCACGCGGTCGACCACGAATCCGGAGGTCCCTTCGAGGATCTTTCCCGGCAGTGCGTACAGCGACGAGAACAGCGCGTATTGAGTGGCCGTATAGCGCTGGCTGGTGAGGCTCGACAGGAACGCGATCAGCGCCACGCCCTGAGCTGCGATCGCGAGGTTGTCGAGGCCGTTCACGAGCCCCAATCCCAGCAGCGTCGGCTCGTGCGTCGTCGCGAGGGTCGCGAAGCCGAGGTTCGACGCCACGAGCAGGACGCTGCCGAGTACCAGCGAGCGCGTTAGCCCGAATTTCGCTACGAAGACGCCGGCGATCACGACGCCGAACATGGACATGATGAGCCCGTACACCTTAACGACGGTGGCGATCTGTCCCAGGGTGTAGCCGTGATCGATATAGAAGGGGTTCGCCATCGATCCCATCGTGAATTCGGCGAGGCGGTACATGCCGATGAAGCACAGCGTGACAACGGCAAGCCGGGCGCCGTAGCGCTGAAAAAAATCCGTGAGGGGACAGATGACGGCCGCAATGAACCACTCGCCGGCGCGGCGCGCCCACTGTGGCCAGTGCGCATTGCGCTCCAGCCAGTCGATGACTCGCGCCTCACGTTGCACGCTGGCGGCCGAGGCCGTAGGCCGCGGCTCGCGAATGAGCAGCGTCGTGACGACCCCCACCCCGCCGAGCACCGCCATGGTCGAGTAGCTTGCGTGCCAGTCGGTCCGGCCGGCGATGGTGAGAGCGCCGGCACTCCCCGAGATCAGGGCGAGCCGATAGCCGATCTGGTAGGCGGCGGCCATCGCGCCCTGCATCGACACTTCAGCGGACTCGATGCGCCACGCATCGAGCGCAATGTCCTGCGTCGCAGCACAGAAGGCGACGCCGAGTGCGGCGAGCGCCATGGAAGTAATACCCGCAGCAGGATTGCCACCGGCGAGCCTCGCCAGGCCGGCGATGATCCCCAGCTGGGCGAGCAGCATCCAGGAGCGGCGGCGACCGAGGAGCCGGTGCAGAACCGGCAGCGGCACACGATCGACGAGCGGCGCCCACAGGAACTTGATCGAGTAGAGAATCCCGACCCACGACAGCATACCGATCGTGGCGCGCTGGATCCCCGCCTGACGCAGCCACGCCGACAGCGTGGAGAACACCAGGTAGAACGGCAACCCGGCCGAAAAGCCGAGGAAGAGCATCGATACCACGCGGGGCTGGGCATACAGGCGGAACGCCTGTACCCAGCCGCGGCCGGAAACCCCGCTGCGTGAGCCGCCTACGGGGGGCGTCTCACTCGAGTCCGCGCTCAAAGATCGTAGTCCATGGTGAGCGGGGCGTGATCCGAGAAGCGCCTCTCCTTGTATATGGAGGCGCGGCGCGCCGTGCCGGCGAGCGAGCCGCTCACCACCTGGTAGTCGATGCGCCAGCCGACGTTGTTGGCCCGCGCCTGCCCGCGGTTCGACCACCAGGTGTAGAGGCCCGGCCCGCGGCGCACCTCGCGAAACGCGTCCACGTAGCCGGCCGGCCCGAACAGGCGGTCCATCCAGGCACGCTCCTCGGGGAGAAAACCGGAGTTCTTCTGGTTCGACTTCCAGTTTCGCAGGTCGATGGCGCGGTGGGCTATGTTCCAGTCGCCGGAGAGGATGCAGCGGCGCCGCCCGTGGCGCAGCCGCGCGAGGTGGGGCGTGAAAGCCTCCAGGAAGCGGTACTTGGAAGCCTGGCGCTCGGGTCCCGCAGAGCCCGACGGCAGGTAGAGCGACACGACCGACAGGTCCCCGACCCGCGCCTCGAGGTAGCGCCCCTCGCGGTCGAACTCGGGCACACCGAAGCCGCGGATGACCCGGTCCACCTGGTGGCGCGTATAGAGCGCCACCCCGGCGTAGCCCTTGCGCTCGGCCTCGCAGAAGAGGCTCCGGTAGCCCGGCAGCGCCACGTCGTGCCCGTCGAGCTGCTCCTGCTGGCAGCGCGTCTCCTGCAGGCAGACGAAATCCGCCCGCTGCCGCCGCAGCCAGCGGAACAGCCCCTTGGCCGCCGCGGAGCGGATACCGCACACATTGACGGTGATAACTCGCAAGCCGAACAATGATAAGACATGCACCAATACCAGCTCACGTTCATCGAGCTCGCGCTGAAGCGCGAGGCACTGCGTTTCGGGCAGTTCCGCCTCAAGTCCGGGCGCGACAGCCCGTATTTCTTCAACGCCGGGCTCTTCAGCGACGGTGAGGCGGCGGCGGTGCTCGGACGCTGCTATGCCTCGGCCATCGTCCGCTCCGGCCTCGAGTTCGACCTGATCTTCGGCCCCGCCTACAAGGGCATCCCGCTCGCTACCGCCACGGCGATCGCCCTCGCGGCCCACCACGGCCGTGCCGTCCCCTACGCCTATAACCGCAAGGAGGCCAAGGAGCACGGCGAGGGCGGGCTCGTGGTCGGCGCGCCGCTGCACGGGCGCGTGCTGATCGTCGATGACGTGATCACCGCGGGCACGGCGGTGCGCGAGTCGCTCGAGCTGATCCGGCGCGCGGGCGCGGAGCCGGTCGGAGTGGCGCTGGCGCTCGATCGCGAGGAGCGCGGCCGGGGAGACCTGAGCGCAGTGCAGGAGCTCGAGCGCGGCGAGGGCCTCAAATGTGTGAGCATCGTCACACTCTCGGACCTCATCGAGGCGCTCACCGCGCCGATCGGGGGTGGCCCGTCCATATCTGCCGAGCAGCTCACCCAGCTGCGCGCCTATCGTGCGCGTTACGGCGTGCGCTGAGACTTGCCAGCGCCCGATGCGCGGCCGAAGATAGCCGCATGTCGGGCAGGTCCTCGCGTTTGCGCGTGCGTTCGTTGCTGCTTGCTGCGGCGGCGCTGGCTGCGAGCGCCGCGTTCGCCGCCCCCGGCCCGCAGTCCAGCTCCGGCAAGACGACCTACCGCTGGGTCGACGACCAGGGCGTCGTGCATTACGGCGATCAGATCCCGCCTGAGTACGCCGGCAAGGACCGCGAGATCATGAATCCGCAGGGCGTCCCCGTTAAGCACGTCGACGGGCAGAAGAGCGCCGAGCAGATCGCGGCGGAGGCGCGCACGCGCGCTGCGATCATTAAGCAGAAGCAGCACGACACCTTCCTCGTCACCACCTACACCTCGGTGAAGGACATCGAGGCGCTGCGCGACGCGCGGCTCGAGCAGCTGAAGACGCAGCGCGCCGCCGGACAGCAGTACGTCGAGGGCCTGCGGTCCCGCCTCGGCGCGCTGCAGACGCGCGCCCTGGCTTTCCGTCCCTACAGTGCCAACGCCGCCGCCCGCTCCATGCCCGATGACCTGGCGGAAGATCTGGTGCGCACGCTAAACGAGATGAACACTCAGACCGGCGCCCTCGCCCATCAGAGCGAGGAGGAAGCGAACCTGCGCGCCCAGTTCCAGGCCGATATCGAGCGCTACCGCGAGCTGCACACGCTGCACTCGAACGACTGACGCGGCGGGCCGCGTGCCGTCAGCCGCGGCCCGAGTGGCCGAAGCCGCCCGCACCGCGCGCGGAAATCTCGAAGTCCGCCACCACCTCGAGCTCCACCTGCACCACCGGCACCACCACGAGCTGCGCGATGCGCTCGCCGGGAGTCACGGTGTAGGCTTCCGCGCCGCGATTCCAGCACGAAACCATGAGCTGACCCTGGTAGTCGGAGTCGATCAGGCCCACCAGATTCCCGAGCACGATCCCGTGGCGGTGCCCGAGGCCCGAGCGCGGCAGTATGACGGCCGCCAGGGTCGGATCGCCGAGGTGGATCGCGAGTCCGGTCGGGATGAGCTCGGCTCGTCCCGGCGCGAGAGTGAGGGGTGCCTCGGTGCAGGCGCGCAGATCGAGGCCCGCCGAGCCGTCGGTCGCATAGGCGGGTAGCGGAAACTCGCGGCCGATACGCGCGTCGAGAATGCGCACCTTGAGCGCACGGCGTGCCGCGGTGCTCATCCTTGTCTCAGGCGAAGTCTCAGGCGAGCGCCGTGCCGCGCAGGGAGCGGTCGGCGCGCGCGGCGAGCTCGCGCGCGATGAGCGAGACCAGGCCGCGCGCCAGCGCGAGCTTGCCAGCCCTGCCGAGCTCGTAGCGCGCACCGCGGGCGAGCACGATGAGCTGGTTCTCGTCGCTGTCGAAAGCCTTGTCGTCGCCGACTTCGTTGGCGGCGATCATGTCGAGATTCTTCTTCATGAGCTTGGTGCGCGCGTTCTGCTCCACCGACTCGGTCTCGGCGGCGAAACCCACGACGAACGGCCGCTCGGGACGCGCCGCCACGGTCGCGAGCACGTCGGGGGTGCGCTCCATGGAGACCTCGAGCGTGTCGTTCGCCTTCTTGATCTTCTGTTGCGCGGCGCGCACCGGCCGATAGTCGGCGACCGCGGCGGTGGAGATGAAGACGTGTGTGCCGGGGAGCTCTTTGAGCACCGCGGCCAGCATGTCGGCGGCGCTCTCGACGTCGATGCGTGTCACTCCCGGCGGGGTCGGCAGGCTCACCGGGCCGCTCACCAGGACCACGTCCGCGCCCGCCGCGCGGGCCGCCTGCGCCACCGCGAAACCCATCTTGCCGGAGCTGCGGTTGCTGATGAAGCGCACCGGATCGAGGCGCTCACGGGTCGGACCTGCCGTGATCAGCACGCGCCGGCCGGCGAGCTCGCCGCCGCCGGCGAGCAGCGCCGCGAGCTGCTCGGCGAGCTCGAGCGGCTCGACCATGCGTCCGAGGCCTTCCTCGCCGCAGGCCTGGTCGCCGGCGGCCGGACCGAGGACCAGCACGCCGCGCGCGGCGAGCTGTGCGACATTGGCGCGCGTCGCCTGATTCGCCCACATCACGTGATTCATGGCCGGCGCCACCGCGATCGGCGCCTCGGTCGCGAGGCACAGCGTCGCGAGCAGGTCGTCCGCGCGGCCGCTCGCAAGCCGCGCGAGAAAATCGGCGCTCGCCGGCGCGATCAGTACCGCATCGGCCCAGCGCGCCAGCTCGATGTGCCCCATGGCGGCCTCCGCGGCCGGATCCCACAGGTCGGTGCGCACCGTGCGGCCGGAGACGGCCTGGAAGGTGGTCGGCGTCACGAACTCGCGTGCGGCGGCCGTCATCACCACCTGCACCTCGGCACCGCGCTCGCGCAGACGCCGCACGAGATCCGGGCTCTTGTAGGCGGCAATGCCGCCGGTGACGCCTAGCAGGATGCGTTTGCCTTGCATGGAGGACCCCTCGCGAAGGCATTATCTCACCGCGGCGCCGGCCGCGTGCAAACCGCACCGCACAGCGCGGCGAAAAACCCGGCACTCCCAGCGCTTATACCCTGCTGCCAGGGCGCCGGGCACTCCTTAGACTCGGGTTGGCTCACCTTAGAACCAAACGTGATGGCGATTCGCCACTGGCCCGACGGCGAGCGGCCGCGCGAGAAGCTGCTCGAGCGCGGCGCGCACGCGCTCTCAGACGCCGAGCTGCTCGCCGTGCTGCTCGGCTCGGGCGTGCGCGGACAGTCCGCGGTGGAATTGGCGCGCACGCTGATCGGCGAGTTCGGCTCGTTGCGCGAGCTCCTGAACGCCGAGCGGGCGCTGCTCACGCGACGGCGCGGCATCGGCCCGGCGCGCTACGCCGCGCTCAAGGCGGCACTCGAGCTCGCCCGGCGGCACTTTCGCGAGGCGCTGCGCTCGGGTCCCGCGCTCGCCGCACCGGAGGCGACCCGCGCGTTCCTGCTCGCGCAGCTGCGCGACCGTCCCTACGAGGTGTTCTGCTGTCTGTATCTCGACAATCGCCACCGGCTGATCGTCTTCGAGGAGCTGTTCCGCGGCACCATCGACCGTGCCGGCGTCCATCCGCGCGAGGTGCTGCGGCAGACGCTCACGCACAACGCGGCCGCGGTGATCTTTGCGCACAACCACCCCTCGGGTGTGCTCGAGCCGAGCCAGGCGGACGAGCTCATCACGCGGCGCCTGAAGGAGGCGCTCGCGCTGCTCGACGTGAGAGTGCTCGATCACTTCATCGTCGGCGAGGGGACCTGCTTCTCGTGCGCCGAGCACGGCCTGCTGTGAGCCCATAGCGGACCCCGGAAGAAAGACAGGCCCGCGCATGCGGGCCTGTCTCGTGCCTTGCCTGGCGCTATCCTTACTTGAGGATCGCTTCCTGCTCGGTGCGCGAGCCGAGCACCTTGCGCATGCTGGCGCGGTCCGCCTCGGACTTGGCGGCTGCATCGACCGAGCCTTCGACCTCGGCGCTGATCTTGTCGAGCTTGCCGCCGAGATTATCGAGCGCCGCCCAGTTCTTGTACTCGATCACCAGCAGGATGTCGGGATCGTTGGGCCCGCGCGCCTCGACCACGATCACCCGATAGCCCGTGATGAGCCCCGCCTTCTTGGCCGCTTCCTGCGTCTTCTTGAAGGTGGTCGCGAGCCAGTGCATGTACTCGTCGAAGTGCCCGTCGACGGTGCGGATCGAGCTGACGTTGATTACCGGTCCGTCGCTCCAGTCCTTGCCGTCGGCGAAGGCCGCCGTGCTCGCAAGAGAGCTCACGCCAAGCAGCGCAGCCGCCGCGCAGACGATGGTTGTCACTCGTTTCATCGATTGCCCTCCGGAAGGTTGTTTCGAAGTTGTTGTTGTTCCGCGAAGCCGGGCGCAGCCGCCGCGCCGACCGTCGGAGCGGCGCACACGGTACGCCAGATCCGGCGGTCCTTGCTAGTCAGGGCTGTACGGACCTGCCTCGCCACCGGCGGCGGCGCAGCGTCGATAGATCCCTTCGGCAATGGTTAAGCACTTGCCTAACCATTACCGATGGAGCTGCTGCAAGCTCGCCAGCGGCCATTGCAGCGGGCTCGTGACGCAATGCAGCTCCTTGAGATCCCGCCGCCAGGCTGGTATAAAGCCCGGCTCGGAAGTCGGCCGGAGAGCCCCGGCAGGACTCATAAGTACCTGATTCCTCTCAAGGTTGTAGCTATGTCACGCGTCTGCGAGGTCACTGGGAAGAAGCCGGCCGTCGGTAACCGCGTTTCGCATGCCAACAACAAGAAGCGGCGCCGCTTCCTGCCGAATCTGCACACGCAGCGCTTCTGGCTCGAGACCGAGAAGCGCTGGGTGACGCTGCGCCTCACGACCAGCGGCATGCGCACCATCGAGAAGAAGGGCCTCGACAAGGTCGTCGCCGAGCTGCGCGCGCAGGGCACGAAGGTCTAAAGGGACCTGAAGCGGGAGAGACACTCATGCGCGAGAAGATCAAACTGTTGTCCACGGCCGGAACCGGCCACTTCTACGTGACGACCAAGAACACGCGGCTCCACCCGGACAAGCTCGAGGTTCGCAAGTTCGACCCGCTGGCGCGCAAGCACGTCGCCTACAAAGAGTCGAAGATCAAGTAATTCGGGCCACGCGTCGCGGCGCGTGCCGGAGCTCCCGGAAGTCGAGACGACGCGGCGTGGCCTCGCGCCGCACGTGCGTGGGCGCCGCATCCGCACCCTCAAAGTGTACGAGCGGCGGCTGCGCTGGCCGGTGCCGGCGGGCCTGCCCGCCAGGGTGGCCGGACAGGGCATCGCCTCGATCGGCCGCCGCGCCAAGTATCTGCTGCTCAGGCTCGAATCCGGCGCACTGCTCGTGCACCTGGGGATGTCGGGCAACCTGCGCCTGGTCCCGGCGGCGAGCCCCCGCGTCCCGCATGATCATTTCGACCTGGTGCTCAACTCCGGCACCGCCCTGCGCTTCAACGACCCGCGCCGCTTCGGCAGCCTCCTCTACGTGCGCGGCGATCCGCTCGAGCACCCGCTGCTCGCCCATCTCGCGCCCGAGCCCTTCGCGCGCGGGTTCGACGCCGCATACCTCTGGCGGATCACGCGCGGCCGGCGCATCGCGGTGAAGCAGCTCCTCATGAACAGCCGCCTGGTGGTAGGCGTCGGCCACATCTACGCGAGCGAGGCACTGTTCCGGGCGCGCATCCGCCCGCAGCGCGCGGCGCGCTCGCTGACGCTACCCGAGGTGGCGCGGCTCGTGCGCGCGGTGCGTGCCGTGCTCAGCTCTGCGATCCGCGCCGGCGGCACGACGCTGCGCGACTACCTGCGCGCCGACGGCTCGCCAGGCTACTTCCGCCAGCGCCTGTACGTGTACGAGCGCGCCGGCAAGCCCTGCCGCCGCTGCGGCACGCGGGTACGCGCCATCACCCAGGGTCAGCGCTCGACGTATTATTGCCCCGCATGTCAGAAGTGACGGGTGAGGAAGGGGCGTGAGCGGGCACATTCTGCGGCACCTGCGCAAAGTCGACCCGGTGCTGGGCGGCGTCATCCGCGCCGCCGGCCCCTACCGGCACGCGCCCGAGGCGGGTTGCGAGCCGTTCCAGATACTGGCGCAGGCCATCGCGCATCAGCAGCTGAACGGCACCGCCGCCAACACCATCCTCGCGCGCCTCGTGGCCTCGTGCGGCCGGGGCAGCTTCCCGACGCCGCAGCAGGTGCTCGCCGCCCCGGCGGCGCAGGTGCGCGCGGCCGGCTTCAGTCACGCGAAGGTCGCCGCGCTCAAGGACCTCGCGGCCAAGACGCTCGCGGCGGTCGTTCCGGATCGCACGACGCTCGAGGGGCTCGACGACGCGGCGATCATAGAGCGCCTCACGGAGGTGCGAGGCGTCGGCCGCTGGACGGTCGAGATGCTCCTGATGTTCCATCTCGGCCGCCCCGACGTGCTGCCGGTCGATGATTTCGGGGTGCGCGCCGGATTTCGCGCCGCCTACGGGCTGCGCAAGCTCCCCCACCCCAGGGCACTCGCGGCCTGGGGCGAGCGCTGGCGGCCGCACCGCAGCGCGGCGGCCTGGTACCTGTGGCGCGCGGTCGAGCTCGAGCGCGCCGGAACGCTGCCCGCGCCTGCCGCACCCGTGCGGCTGCCGCGCATCGCGAAACGGCGGCGCGCCAAGGCCAGGAAACCGCGCCTCAGGGGCGGCGGCGCTTCTTCAACAACGCGGCCTCGACGATCGGGTGCACGAACTCGCGCACGTCGCCGCCGAGCAGGGCGACCTCGCGCACCAGCGTCGAGGAAATGAAGGTGAACTGCTCCTGCGGCGTGAGAAAAACCGTCTCGATGTCGCGATCGAGGTGGCGCGTCATGTTGGCGAGCTGAAACTCGAATTCGAAATCCGACACCGCGCGCAGGCCGCGCAGGATGACGCCCACCCTGTGCTCGCGCGCGAACTCGACCGTGAGGTTCGAGTACCCGAGCACCTCTACGTTCGGCAGGTCGTGCAGTACGCGCCGCGCCAGATCCACGCGCTCGGCGAGCGGGAACAGCGGCGTCTTGTTGGGGTTGGCGGCGATGGCGATGAATACGCGCTCGAACATGCGCGCCGCCCGCCGCACCAGATCCTGGTGCCCGTTGGTGATCGGATCGAACGTGCCTGGATAGACGGCGTTGAGCTTCATTCGGCTCGAGCCCCCTTAAGCCTCACCCCCGCGCGTAGAGATGATACCCGACCTCGCCGGCGCGCTTCGCCTTGAGTGGCAGCCAGCGCGCCGGCAGCTGCGGCAGCGCGCCGCGCGCGGCGCATTCGACGTAGATGAGAGCGGTTGCGGCGAGCCAGCCGTTGCGTTCCAGGAGCCCGGCTGCCTCCGCGAGCAGTCCCGACGCGAACGGCGGGTCGAGGAACGCGACGTCCACGGCAAGCGGGTCATGTGCGAGAAAGGCGAGCGCGTCGCGGCGCTCCACCTGCGCGTCGCGGGCGCCCCATTCGGCGAGCGTCGCGCGCAGCGCGCGCGCCGCGGCCGCGTCACGCTCGACGAACGTCACGTGGGCGGCGCCGCGCGACAGCGCTTCGAGCCCGAGCGCACCGCTGCCCGCGAACAGGTCCAGGCAGCGCGCTCCCACGATGCGTGCGCCGAGCCAGTTGAACAGCGTCTCCCGCACCCGGTCGGGGGTCGGCCGGATGAGCGCGGCCGCCGGAAAGCGCAGCCTGCGTCCGCGCCAGCTGCCACCGATGATGCGCAGCACGCGTGCGTTTCCCGCCCGCGCGGCGGGAGCGCTGTTGCGGGTGGCAGATTTCCGGCTCAACGCCACGGCGTGTCCTGTAAGCGGCGCGCACCTTGCCACGATTCTCGCCGTAAGCGTACTCTAGGTCGCCTCGTCCAGAAGCGCTCAAACAGCACCGGCGGGAGGGTCGCCCGGGGCGATACGAAGAACACCGACCGCGGCGTTGGGCCGTGCCGCGAGGCGCGCGCACCTAAGCGGTCTGAGAGTTTTAGGAGTCTAGGGTATGCGAAACCTCACTGCGGCCGGGATTCTCGCGCTTGCGTTGGCCTTGAGTGCCTGCTCGAGCCACGGCGACACCATCGGCGCGACCAACACCTTCGCCGCCAACGGCAATCCCGGCGGAGCGACGCCACCACCACAGCCCGGGGCGGCCACCGCGTTCTTCAATCTCGGGACCGGGCAGCTCCCCTACCCGACGGATCTGTACTTCGCGGGCTCGACCGACGGCACGCTCAACATCCAGCCGGCTAACGCGCTCATGCCGAACCAGGCGTCGGTGAACGCGCTCGACGGCTTCTCGACCACCGCCGTGATCCGCGAGAACTTCAGCACCCCGCTCGACCCGACCACCTTCACGCCCGCCACGGTGATCATCGTGCCGGTCATGACGGACAACACCCTGAGCATGGCCACGACCGGGGTCACCGGCGCCCCACTTACCATGGGCGTCGACTTCAGCGTAGCGCTCGCCAACGATGCCGGGGTGGGGCCCACGATTCTCGAGATCACGCCGCTCCACCCGCTGACGCCGAGCACCTGCCTCAACAACGGCGTTTTCCTCGGCGCGAGCTGCAAGATCGGATCCGGCTACCTCGTGTTCCTCACCAACGGCATCAAGGACCTCGCGGGCAACCCGGCTGTGCCCGATACCGATTACGGCGCCATCAAGATCGCGCTCGCGACCGGCGGGGCCAAATGTCCCAGCATCACGGATGTGACGCTGAACGGCGTCTGCCAGCTCACCGGCGCACATCTGCAAATCGCGGCGGGGCTCGCCAACGCCATACCGGCGCTCGCGAGCAGCCTCGACCCGGCCAACATCGTGCTGTCCTTCAGCTTCACGACGCAGTCGACCACCGACACACTCGAGCTGCTGTCCGCGGTCACCAAGCCCACCACGATCAAGGCCAACCCGACCCCGATCACCACCGCGCAGGTGAATGCGGCGCTTCCCGGGCACGCAAACATCTACGTCGGCGTGCTGACGATCCCCTATTACCTGAGCAAGGCCGCGCCGCTCACCGGCTCCTGGCAGGCACCGCCGTTTCCGCTCGACCCGACCAGTACCAACGTCACGCGCTACAACCCGCTGCCGGTGCCGACCCAGAATCTGCTGATTCCGGTACTCCTCACCGTACCCAACGCCGCGTCCAAGGGCGGCGCCACGCCGCCTGCCGGCGGCTGGCCGGTGCTCATCTTCCAGCATGGCATCACGCGCAACCGCGAGGACATGTTCGGCGTCGCCGACTCCTTCGCCGACGCGGGCTTCGTGGTCGCTGCGATCGATATTCCGCTGCACGGCATCACCAATACTTCCGATCCCTTCTACGCTGCCGCCGCCAATCCGCTCTATGCGGGGCTCGGGCTTCCGGCGGCCGGCTCGATCGAGCGCACCTTCGACCTCGCGCTCATCGCGCCGCCCGCGATCGATCCTTCCGGCGCGCACGCCATCAACCTGCAGAGCCCGCTCACCGAGCGCGACGGGCTGCGCGAAGGGGCGATCGATCTGCTCACGTTCGCGCGGACGCTGCCGAGCCTCAACCTCGGCGCAGCCGGCACGATCAGCGCTACCGGAGTGCACTACCTCGGACACTCGCTCGGCGCCATCGAAGGCACGGTGTTCCTCGGGGTGGCTACGGCCGCCGACGTGAGCACCGGCACGCTCGCCAATCCGGGCGGCGTGCTCTCGAACATCCTCACCACCTCGCCGAGCTTCGCGCCGACCGTCAACGCCGGCCTCGCAGCGTCGGGCATCCAGCCGGGCACGACGATCTACAATCAGTTCTTCCGCGATCACCAGACGGTGATCGATGCGGGCGATCCGGTGAATTACGTGGCCCTGGCCACCGCGCAGCACCCGATTCACCTGCTGCAGGTGACGGGCGTCACGCCGGAGCCGCCCGGCTGCGGCCCGGGCGCCATGCAGCTGCCGGGCTGTCCCGACCAGGTGGTGCCGAACTCCACCACGCAGGCCCTCATCACCGCCTCGGCGTACGGACCGGCCGGGGCGGCCGGCACCCTGACACGCATCAAGGCGCCGACGACCGCGCCGCCGGTGCAGGTTATCGGCCCGGCGGGCGGATTCCGCGCCTACGTCAACTTCGTGGACGGCAACCACGGCTCGATCATCGATCCCACCGAGAGCCTGCTGGTCACCGAGGAGATGCAGGGCGAGGCGATCAGCTTCGCGCTCTCAGGCGGCGCCGAGATCGTCATCAACGTGCCGCCGGTCATCCAGCCCTAAGGCGCGGAGCGGCTGAGCAATCCGGCGGCGCGGGCGCCTTGGGCGGAGCCGCCCGCGCGCCTTGCCCGGTACAATGGGCGTCAAGCCCTATGCTCGGACGCTCCCCTAACGACGCCGGCACTTCGCCCTCGCGTCCGGGTTTCCTCACCCGGCTCCGCCAGCGCCTGAATCGCGGCGACTCCTGGCTGACGCGCGATCTCACCGGGCTCGTGCGGGGGCGCCGCATCGATGAAGGGATCCTGGAGGAGCTCGAGACTCGCCTCCTGACCGCCGACGTGGGCGTCGCGGCGACGGCGCGCATCCTCGGGGAGCTCAAGCCGCGCATCGCGCGCAACGAGCTCGCCGACGCCGCCGCGCTCACGCGGGCGCTGCGCGAGGTGATAACCGCGATCCTCGCGCCGTGCGCGCGGGCGCTGGTGATCGACCGCGCGAGGAAGCCCTTCGTCATCCTGGTCGTCGGCGTCAACGGCTCGGGCAAGACCACGACCATCGGCAAGCTCGCGCGGCGCTGCGCCGATCAGGGCCTGAGCGTGCTGCTCGCCGCCGGCGACACCTTCCGGGCCGCGGCCATCGAGCAGCTCGAGGTGTGGGCCGGGCGCGCAGGAGCACAGTTCGCAGCCCAGCTCCCCGGGGCGGATCCCGGCGCGGTGGTGTTCGATGCCCTCGAGGCCGCGCGCGCCCGCGGCTGCGACGTCGTGCTCGCGGACACCGCCGGCAGGCTTCACAGCCAGTCGCACCTCATGGAGGAGCTGAAAAAGGTACGGCGCGTCATCCAGAGGAGCGACGCTTCCGCGCCCCACGAGGTGCTGCTGGTGCTCGATGCCAACCAGGGCCAGAACGCGCTCGCACAGGCGCGGCAGTTCCACGCCGCGGTCGCCGTGACGGGGCTCGTGCTCACCAAGCTCGACGGTACCGCCAAGGGCGGCATCGTGATCGCCATCGCACTCGAGCTCGGCATTCCCATCCGCTTCATCGGTGTCGGCGAGAGTGCCGAGGACTTCGGCGAATTCGACGCCGCGGCCTTCGCCGCCGCCCTGGTCGAGGGTCCCGGGGACTCACCGGGCGAGGCGCGCGCGCCATGATCGTCTTCGACCGCGTCTCCAAGCGCTACGCCACCGGGCGCGAGGCGCTCACCAACGTCAGCTTCAGCATCCACAACGGCGAGATGGTGTTCCTCACCGGCCGCTCGGGCGCCGGCAAGAGCACGGTCCTGAAGCTCATCGCGCTGCTCGAGCGGCCGACGCGCGGCTCGGTGGTGGTGAACGGCAAGAACACGCGCGCGCTCAAGCCGCGGCACATCGCCGCCTACCGCCGCCGCATCGGCGTCGTGTTCCAGGACCACAAGCTGCTCGCCGACCGGCCGGTCTTCGACAACGTGGCGCTGCCGCTGGCGGTGGCTGGCGCGCCGCTCAAGGAGATCGACAAGCGGGTGCGCGCCGCGCTGGATCAGGTCGGGCTCCTCGGGCGCGAGCGCGCCCTGCCGCTCGAGCTCTCGGTGGGCGAGCAGCAGCGCGTCGGCATCGCGCGCGCGGTGGTCAGCAAGCCGCCGCTGCTGATCGCGGACGAGCCGACCGGCAACCTCGATCCCGACCTGTCGCTCGAGGTGATGCGCCTCTTCCGCCGCTTCCAGGACGTGGGCGTGACGGTGGTGGTCGCCACCCACGACCTGCACCTGGTGCGCGAGTTCGGCCAGCGGGTGATCGTGCTCGAGGGCGGACACCTCCAGGGCGACGCGCACGACCCTCTGCCGAGCGTGGTGGCGACCCGATGAGCCTCGGCGTCGGCCATCTGCAGTCGTTGCTCGGATCGCTCGGCCGCCTGGCGCGCAGCCCGCTGTCGACACTGCTGACGCTCCTCGTGATCGCGCTCGCCCTGGCGCTGCCGGCGAGCCTCAGGCTGTTCGTGACCAACGCGCAGGCCGCCACCGGCAACTTCGGCAGGGCGATCGATCTGTCGGTATACCTCAAGACCGACGTGCCGCTCGCCAAGGCGCAGCAGCTGGCCGGCGCCGCGCGTGCGCGCGCCGACGTCGCAGAGGTCACGCTCATCCCCGCCGACAAGGGTCTCGAGGACTTCCGCAACTACTCGGGATTCGGCGACGCGCTGGCGGCGCTCAAGGAGAACCCGCTGCCGCACATGCTGCACGTGCGGCCGCGCGACACGGCGAGCTCGCCGGCGGCACTCGAGGCGCTGCGTGGCTACTTCGCCGCCTGGCCGGAAGTGGACCTGGTGCAGGTGGACGCGCAGTGGGTGCTGCGCTTCAACGCGATCCTCGAGGTGCTGCGCGAGCTGATGATGATGGCCGCCGCACTGCTCGGCGCCGGCGTGCTCGCCGTCATCGGCAACACCATCCGCCTCGAGATCGCCGGGCGGCGCCCGGAGATCGAGGTGATCAAGCTGGTAGGGGGCTCGAATTCCTTCGTGCGCCGCCCGTTCCTCTACACCGGATTGCTGTACGGCGTGGGCGGCGCGCTGCTGGCGTGGGGAATCATCGCGCTCGCGATCACGCTGCTGCAGGACTCGGTCGCAACCCTCGCGCGGCTCTACGGCAGCCATTTCGAGCTACGCGGCCCTTCCGGTGCCGAGATCGGCACGCTGCTCGGGGCGGGCGCGGCGCTCGGCTGGCTCGGGGCGTGGATCTCGGCCGCGCGGCATCTGCGCAGCATCGAGCCACGCGCCTGAGGGCTTAAGGACGGCCGGGCGGTCAGGTCGCCGCGGGAGCGGCGGAGGCGGGGGTGGCGGCCGGCAGGCCGGGCGGGGTCTCGCCGTGCAGGTGCTCGTAGCTCTCCATCCAGCGGCGGATGCGGCGCGCGTCGGCGACGCGGCTCAGCTTGCCGTAGGAATTGAGCAGCACGATCACCACGGTGCGCGCCTCGATAATCGTCTGCATGACGAGACAGCGGCCGGCGCGCGCAATGTAGCCGGTCTTCTGCACGACGATGTCCCAGTCGGGCTTCGAGGTGAGCGAGTCGGTACTGCGGTAGGTGAGCACGCGGCGCCCGACCCGCACCTCGTAGCTCGTGTCGGTGGAGTACTCGCGGATCGCCGGCACTTTCGCCGCGGCCATCACCAGCTTCGAAAGATCCTCGGCGCTCGCGACGTTCTCGTCCGAGAGCCCGGTCGGCTCGACGAAATGCGCGCTCGTCATCCCGAGCTCGCGCGCCTTGGCATTCATGGCGGCCACGCACGCAGCGAGGCCGCCGGGATAGTTGCGTCCGAGCGCGTGCGCGGCGCGGTTCTCGGATGCCATCAGCGCGAGGTGCATGAGATCGCCGCGCGAGAGCTCGGTGCCGGGAATGAGGCGCGAGACGGCGCCGCGGCGGTGCGCCAGGTCGTCGGAGGTGATCTGCACGGTCTCATCGAGCGGCTGGCCGGCATCGATCACGACGAGCGCCGACATGAGCTTGGTGATCGAGGCGATCGGCATGGCGACGTCGGAGCGCCGCGCGTACAGCACCGAAGAGCCGGTGGCATCGAGCACCAGCGCCGCGCTCGAGCGCAACGCGGGCTCCCGGGCCGTCGCACGCTCGAGCTTGACGCGCACCGCATGGCCGTCCTGAGCAGCCGCCGCTCCCGCGGCGGCGAGGCACACGAGTGCCAGGAGCAAAGCGCTGCGACCACGATGATTCATCGACCAACCGCCTCCCTGAGGCCCGGAACTCATTTCAGTTTATCAAATCACGCCTTATGTCACGCCGGCGTGACGCACTCTTAACTTTTCGGCAGTCCCGGTGCGGCGTGCGCACGCGCGCTGCCCCGCGACGGCGGCCGCGGTCATAAGCTGCCTTGCGTGTGACGCGTTACGCGCCTGTCGGCGCGTCTAGCGGGGCCAGAGCCAGCCGAAGGCCCCGGCCGTGAGCGCCCCGTAGATCAGGCCGTCGAAGGCCCCCTTGAGCGTGAGCCCCCACGAGCGGCGATACCAGATCGAGAGCTCGCACAGAGCGAGCGAGTAGCCGATGAAAGCGGTGGCGCCCGCGATCTGGAACACCTTGAGATAAGGCGCTCCCACTCCGAGGGCGCGGCTCGTGATGTAGGCGACGAAGACTCCGACCACGAGCAGGAACACGAACCACTGCACCAGGCTCGAGGTCATATTGAACATGCCGTTCGGCATGACGGTCATGACCGCGACGGGCCCCTTGGTGACCTTCTCCTTGAACTCCGGGGACCTCATCTCCTCTCGTCCGCCGGGCCGGGGCACGAAGTAATCCCCGGGTGGGATCGCGAACGGCCGCAGCGCCTGCAGCACCTCGTCTTCCCTCGGCATCTTCGGGAAGTCGCTCTTGTGCCAGAGCGGCGCCATGTGAATCACCGAGCTTGCGACGAACACGATTCCCGCCGAGACGAGAATCGGCAACCAGAGCGCGGACAGACTGATCATGAGCTCCCCTTTCTTCTCTTCCGGGCTTCGAGCCGGCACGACTCTAATGCAAGGGTAGCCGGACGAGGAACCCCGGGCCTCCCCGGATGGGGGATTGCCCGAGGCGGGGAGCGCGTCCAAGCTGTTGTCCCTAAAGGCGTATTGCCCACCCCCGCAGGGAACTTCGGGGGACTTTTAGCACTCTAAAGGTGCGACTGCTAGAATGCCTATCCAAGCCACGGGAGATCTGATGATTGCTGGTACCTCATTGGTTGCCCGCATGGGCGACCAGGCTCTCGCCGGCCCGCTCGGTAGCCTCGACGCTTACCTCGAGCGCGTCAGCCGCATTCCGGTGCTCTCACGCGAGGAGGAGCGCGCGCTCGCCGTGCGTTTCCGCTCCAACGGCGATCTCGACGCGGCGCGCCAGCTGGTGCTGTCGCATCTGCGCTTCGTCGTGCACATCGCCCGCGGCTACAGCGGCTACGGTCTCCCGGTGGGGGACCTGATCCAGGAAGGCAATGTCGGCCTCATGAAGGCCGTCAAGCGCTTCGACCCGACGCTCAACGTGCGGCTCGTGTCTTTCGCGGTTCACTGGATCCGCGCCGAGATCCACGAGTACGTGCTGCGCAACTGGCGGCTGGTGAAGATCGCCACCACCAAGGCGCAGCGCAAGCTCTTTTTCAACCTGAGGCGCCTGAAGAAGAATCTCACCTGGCTGTCGGCGGAGGAGACGGCGGCGGTGGCGCGCGACCTGGGCGTAGCCCCAGGCGAGGTCACCGAGATGGAGCAGCGCCTCGCGGCGCGCGATCTGTCCTTCGACCCGGCGCCCGATGCCGACGACGAGGAAAGCTACAGTCCGGCCGCCTACCTGCCCGCGCCGGATTCGGATCCGGCGACTGCGGTCGAGGACGCGGAGAGCGCCGATGACAGCGTGATGCGCCTGAAGGGCGCGCTCAGCCGTCTCGATCCGCGCAGCCGCGACATCGTCGAGCGGCGCTGGATGTCTGACGAGAACAAGGCGACGCTGCACGAGCTCGCCACGAAGTACGGCGTGTCCGCCGAGCGCATCCGCCAGATCGAGTCGAGCGCGCTCGGGAAGCTCCGCGGCCTGATGGCCGCCTGAGCAGCGAGCAGGCAAGCGGAAGCCGCGCGCGCATCGACGGCCCGCAGCATGCGAAGGCTCCCACAGCGATAGTTAGGTAAGTACCTAACTATTGGTTTGGGGAACCTCTCGCACGAGGCTGCCGGTCTTGCCCACGGGGCTGACTTGCGGGACGCATCCGGGCGGCGTAGCGTCGCCCGGCATGCGTACCGTGGCGGAATGGCTCGGCGAGTACGGCTCGAGCCACCAGAATCCGACCAACAAGCTGCTGCACTGGCTGTGCGTTCCGCCGATCGTGCTGGCGGTGCTGGGCTTTCTCTGGTCGCTCCCCGTGCCAGCGGCCTTCGCCGCCGTCTCCCCCTGGCTCAACTGGGCGACGCTGACCGCTGCCGCAACGCTCGTCTACTACCTCGCGCTCTCGCCGACGCTCGCCATCGGCGTGGCTCTGGCCTTCATCGTGCTGCTGCTCGTGACGCAGAGCCTGGCCCAGTTGCCCTGGCCGCTGTGGGCCACCTCGCTCGTGATATTCGTCGTGGCGTGGATCGGGCAGTTCGTCGGCCACGCGGTCGAGGGCAAGCGCCCCTCGTTCTTCAAGGACGTGCAGTTCCTGCTCATCGGGCCGTTGTGGCTGCTCGCGGCGGCGTACCGCCGCTTCGGCCTGCCGTACTGAGGCAAGCGGCGACCCTGGGGCGGGGATGCCACCGTGCAGCCCGGGTGGCAGCGGGCCGCGGCCTCCGCCGTCACCGCGGTCTCGAGGTACGAGTCTCGTTCTGAGCCTCAGGCCCTTGCCGCCGCCGCTCGCACCGCTTCGGCAACCTTCTGGTGCAGCTCACGCTCGAGCGGATCGGGGACCAGCTCGTCGCCGGCGAATAACGCGATCGCCTCGGCGCCCGCCATCAGCATCTGATCGGTGAATCGCGGGGCGCGCGCATCGAGCGCGCCCTTGAAGAGCCCCGGGTAGGCGAGCAGGTTGTTGATGCCCTTGCCGTCGGCCGCGAAGGCCGCACCGCGCTCGCGCGCAACCACCGGCTCGATCTCGGGCTCGGGGTTCGACAGGGCGAAGATCACCTGCCCCTTCCTCACCCACTCCGGCCGGATCAGTCCCTTGACGCCCGTGGTCGCGACCACGATGTCGGCGTGCTGCATGATGCCCTCGAGCGTGGTGCCGCGGCCGCCGAGCGCCTTGAAGCGCGACATCGCGTCGCCGCTCAAGTCAGTGCCGAGAATCTCGTGTACTCCATAGGCAAACAGCAGCCGCGCGATGCCGTTACCCGCGGCGCCGAGGCCGATCTGGCCGACGATGCTGGCGCGCAGGTCGAGCCGCGCATTGCGGGCGCCGTTGATGAGCGCCGCCAGGGTGACCACTGCCGTACCGTGCTGGTCGTCGTGCAGCACGGGCTTGGCGAGGCGCTTGCGCAGCTGCTGCTCGATCTCGAAGCACTCGGGTGCGGCGAAGTCTTCGAGCTGAATCGCACCGAAGGACATCTCGATGCCGGCGATGATCTCGACCACGCGCGCCGGCGCCGTCTCCGTCATGAGGATCGGCACGCCGTTGATGCCGACCAGATCCGCGAACAGCGCTGCCTTGCCTTCCATCACCGGCAGTCCCGCGAGCGGACCGATGTTGCCGAGCCCGAGCACCGCGGTGCCGTTGGTGATGATGGCGACGGTGTGATCGAGTGCGGTGTACTCGTGCGCGGCCTGCGGGTTGTCGCGGATCGACAGACACACGCGTGCCACGCCCGGGGTATACACATCGCGCAGCGTCTGGCTGGAGTTGATCGGCTGGGACGAGATTACGCGAATCTTGCCGCCGCGGTGGCGATTGAAGACCCGGTCCGACTTGCCGACGAAGCGCGCGATCGGCAGCTGCCCGATGCGCTCGTACAGCGAGCGGTCGGCCTCTTCGTCCATCTCGACCGTGATTTCCCACAGCGTGCGCCCCGAGTCGCGCTTGAGCGCGCTCAGATGCTCGATGGTGAGCCCGGCGTCGCCGATCACCTGCAGCACCCTGGCGAGGCTCCCTGGCTTGTGGATGGTCTCGATGACCAGAATCTCGGGAATCTTCATGGCAACCCCCCTTAAGGATACGATACGCGCCCGCGCCCGCATTGGAGAGCCCTCCGTGGCCACTGCCGCCAAGACCCCGAAGCCCGCCGCCCGATCGACGCCCCTCGATCCGCTCGATCTCTACGGGGTGCGCGCCGCGCTCACCGAGGAGGAGCGGCTGGTGCAGGACTCGGTCGCCCGGCTCGTGGATGAGGCGGTGCTGCCCGTCATCCAGCGCTGCTTCGAGGAGCATCGTTTTCCGCGCGAGCTGATCCCGCGGCTCGCGAGCCAGGGGCTGCTCGGCTCTTCGATCACCGGCTACGACTGCGCGGGCCTCAACGCCGTCTGCTACGGGCTCATCTGCCAGGAGCTCGAGCGCGGCGACTCGGGAATCCGCAGCTTCGTCTCGGTGCAATCGTCGCTGTGCATGTATCCGATCTTCGCCTACGGCTCGGAGGAGCAGAAGCAGCGCTACCTGCCGCGCATGGCGCGCGGCGAGGTGATCGGCTGCTTCGGGCTCACCGAGCCGCACGGCGGGTCCGACCCCGCGAACATGAAGACGCACGCCAGGCGGCGCGGTACCGACTGGGTGGTGAACGGCGCCAAGATGTGGATCACCAACGGCGCGATCGCCGACCTCGGCGTCGTCTGGGCCATGACCCCCGACGGCATCCGCGGCTTTCTGATCGAGAAGGGTGCGCCGGGGTTCTCCGCGCCCGAGATCCAGCACAAGTTCTCGCTGCGCGCCTCGGTGACCGCGGCGCTCTACTTCGACAACGTCGTGGTGCCGGAGTCCCAGGTGCTGCCCGGCGTGCTGGGCCTCAAGGGTCCGCTGTCCTGTCTCACTCAGGCGCGCTTTGGGATAGCCTGGGGAGTGATCGGCGCGGCGCAGGCCTGCCTCAGACAGCTCCTCGACTACACCGCGGGCCGCGAGCTCTTCGGCCGGCCGCTCGCCGCCAATCAGAGCATCCAGGTGCGGCTCGCCGATATGGCGCGGCGCATCACCACGGCGCAGCTGCTGGCGCTGCAGCTAGGACGGATGAAGGACTCAGGCACCATGACACCCGCGCAGGTGTCGCTCGCCAAGTGGAACAACTGCCGCATGGCTCTCGACGTGGCGCGCGACTGCCGCGACATGCTCGGGGGAGCCGGCATCAGCGCCGAGTTCGCCCCCATTCGCCACATGCTCAACCTCGAGAGCGTCATCACCTACGAGGGCACGGAGACCATCCACCAGCTCACGATCGGCCGCGAGCTGACCGGCATCAACGCGTTCTAACGAACGCGTTCTAGCCGCCTCCGCCGAGCGACATCACCTGCGGCCGCACGATGTAGAACGCGACCGCGATGACGATCAGGTAGGCGAGCAGGATGAACGTCCAGCCCATGTTGTGGCGGATGACGTCGCCTTCCTTGCGCACGAACTTGCTGGTCGAGACGCCGACGCTCGCCGTCTGCGGCGCGACCGGCTTGCCGATCTCGGCACCGACCGAGTTGAAGGACGGCAGCAGCAGCGGCGGCATGCCGAGCTGCGCGCCCACCAGCGCCTGGAACTTGCCGAACATGGCGTTGGTCGAGGTGTTGGATCCCGACAGCGCCACGCCGATGAAGCCGAGGATCGGGCAGACGATGATGAAGGCGGTGCCGAGGGTGGAGAAGCCCTTGGCGAGCGAGGCTGCCATCCCGGAGTAATTGAAGGTGTAGGCGAGCCCGAAGATGAATACGCCGACCAGGCACGCTCCCCACATCTGGTGGAAGCTGCGCCGGAACACCTCGCCGAGCTGGTCGGTCTTGAGCCGCCCCAGCGCGATCAGCAGCACCACCACGATGATCCACGAGGTGAGGATCGCGGTGCCGGCGATGTAGGGCGCGAAATTGAAGGCCGCCGTCAGGCTCGGCTTGGCCGCGCTGCAGGTGGCGGCGAGCGCCGAGCACCCGACCGCCTGGGCCTTGAACCAGCTCACCTTGGGTAACGTCGACCACGGCCCGGTCCACGCCGCGACCACGACCAGCAGCACCACGAACGGCAGCCACGCCTGCAGCACCTCGCCGCTCTTCAGGCCGTGCGTCTGCGTCTGCCGGGCAGTGGCGGCATCGACGGGCACGCCGCCGTAGCCGAGAATGGACTTCGGCTGCCAGACCTTCAGCAGCACGAGCAGCGCCGCGAAGCACACGATGGCGCCGGCGACATCCGGCAGGTACGGCCCCCAGTAGCGCGCCACCGGGTACTGGCCGGCGATGTAGCCGAGCGAGCCGACGACCGCGAGCGGCCAGCCGCCCTTCATGCCCTCCTTGCCCGAGACCAGGTACAGCAGCACCCAGGGCGGCAGCAGCGCCAGGATCGCGACGATGGTGCCGACCGCGCCCGAGAGCGCGAGCAGCGGATAGCCGGTGACGGCCGCGAGCGCGATGATCGGCGCGCCGAGCGCGCCGTAGGACACCGGCGCGTTGTTGGCGATCGCCGCGACGCGGATCGCATTGATGTCGGAGATGCCGAGCGAGATCAGGATCGGCGCCACGATCGCCCATGGATAACCGAATCCGACCAACCCCTCGAGCAGCGCACCGAATGCCCAGGCGAACAGGATCGTCTGCACGCGCACGTCGAGGCTGCCCTTGCTGATCAGCCAGCGCCGGAAATTCTCGAACAGCCCGCTCACCGACAGCGTGTTGAAGAGCATCATCCCCCAGAAGGTGATCCAGTCGACGTTCCACACGCCGGTCGCCGCGCCGTAGAGATACGCGTGCGAGCCCTGGTCCATGGGCATCTTCCACACCCACAGCGCCAGCACGAAGGTGATGACCGATCCGATCAGCGTCGCGAGCCACGCCGGCAGACGGAACACGGCCAGCATGGTGAGCAGCGACACGACCGGGATCAGCGCCACGAGGCACGTGAGCGTCAGGTTGTCGAGCGGATCGAGCACTTGGGTAAACATGAGTTCTCCCCTGTGAGGCGGCGCGAGTGGCCGGCGCGGCGCGTTGCTTCTTGGTGGTTGCGACTGCTCCTGGTGGCGACAACACCAGCGCGTCCGGCGCTTGACGGCGCCAAACCTAGCACGTACCGGGGCAGCGGCTCAACGTTGCGCTGCGTGCCCGCGCTGCAGCGGCGCGCCGCCGCGCCTCAGCGCGGCCACACGACGCTGCCGGCGAGCAGCATCAGGAGCGCCAGCCAGTCGGCGAGCCGGCCGAAGCGCGGCCCGGAGGGCACGGCCGGTGCGGCGGGCGTGGGGTGCGGGCAGCTCATGGGAGTATTGAGCGCCCCGGGGATTACGCGCCCGCGGCGCCGATCGGGCACGCAAGCGGCGAATCGTGGCGAAATGTGGCGGCGCGCGCGTTGCGGCAGATTCGGTGACGCATGCCGCTTTAACCGGCCGCTTGGTTCGCGGTAGCCTCTCGATGTCATGAAACGCCTGATCGCGATCGTCGAGGATGAGGCGGCCATCCGCGACAACTACGCCGCCGCGTTCGCGCGCGAGGGTTACGCGGTGCGCACCTTCGCCAACCGTGCGCAGGCCATGGGCGCTTTTGCCGCGCGCCTGCCGGATCTCGCCATCATCGACATCTCGCTCGAGGACGAGCCCGAGGGAGGCTTCGAGCTGTGCCGGCAGCTGCGTGCGCTTTCGCCCGTGCTGCCCATCATCTTTCTCACCGCGCGCGACAGCGAGCTCGACGCCGTCTCGGGGCTGCGCCTGGGCGCGGACGATTTCCTCACCAAGGACCTGAGCCTGGCGCACCTGTCGGCGCGCGTGAATGCGCTGTTCCGCCGCGTCGATGCGCTGCGCAAGCCCGAGCAGGCGGGCGACGTGCTGCGGCGCGGCCCGCTCACGCTCGACACCGAGCGCATGCAGGCGCAGTGGGACGGCAAGGTAGTGCTGCTGTCGCTCACCGAGTTCTGGATCGTGCACGCGCTGGCGCGCCATCCCGGCCACGTCCGCAACCGCCAGCAGCTCATGGACGCGGCCAACGTGGTACTCGACGACAACACCATCACCTCGCACGTGAAGCGCATCCGCCGCAAGTTCCAGGGAGTCGATCCCGCCTTCGATGCGGTGCAGACCGTCTACGGCATGGGCTACCGCTGGGTCGAGTAGCCTCCCGACGATGTCGCTGCGCTTGAAGCTGCTGCTGCTCGGCCTCCTCACCCTGGTGCTGCCCTGGGCGGGGTGCCGTTACGCGCGCGAGATGGAATCGGCGCTGCGCGAGGGCGAGCAGACGTCCCTCGAGTCGGTCGCCGAGACGCTCGCGACATCGCTCGAGGGGCGGGTGGACCTGCTGTACCGCGCGCCGCCGGGCGCCGGCGCGGACGGCTCATCGCGCCTCGAGGCCGGACCGTATGACCTGCGGCCCCTGGCACTCACCGCGGCACCGCTCGTCGATGGCTACTCCGAAGGCTGGCCGCGCGACCCGTCGGCCTGGTCCTGGTACGAGAAGGACGCCGGCCACCGTTTCGGCGTGCTCACCGGCGTATACGAGCGCGTGCTCTACCTGTTGCTCGAGGTGCGCGACGCGCACCCGGTGTTCGATGCGCCCGGCGCGAGCCCGCTCGATGCGCGCAGCAGCGGCGATCGCGTCTGGCTCGGATTTCAGGACCCCGACGGCAGCGAGCACCAGGTGTTCCTCGCGGCGTCCGGCCCGGGCGCGGTCACGGCGCGCTACGTCGCGGCCGGCGAATACGGCCAACAGCTCGCGGCGCTCGAGCCGCGCATCCGCGGCGTCTGGCAACTCGCCCCCGGCGGCTACCGGCTCGAGCTGCGCGTGCCGCTGTCGATGCTCGGCACGGGCTTCGGCGTGCTGGTCGACGATCGCGACGCGCGCGGCGCCGCGCCCGTCAGCTACGGCAGCCTCCAGCCCGACGATCTGCGCACCATCGGCCACCTGATCGTGGCCGCGCCCGAGCTCACCAGCTATCTCGCACAGTTCTCGCAGCCGGGCATGAAGCTCGCGGTGACGACCCCCGGCGGCCAGGTGCTGGCGCGCGTCGATGAGCTGAAGCGCATCGCGGAGCTCGGGCCCGCGCCACCGCTGATCGCGCGGCTCTACCGCCGCTTCGTCGACCAGCCGGGCACGGCACCGCCGATCGAAGCGCAGGTGCCGATCTACGACCGTGAGCATGCCGCGGCGATCGGCGCGCTCGAGGTGACGCAGACGGCCGACCGCTGGCTGCGCTTACGCGATCGCGCGCTCACGCGCATGCTCAATCTCACGCTCGCGACCTCGGTGGTGGTCGTCATCGCCATGTTCGCGTTCGCCGCCTGGCTGGCCCTGCGGCTGTCGCGGCTGCGCCAGGCGAGCGAGTCGGCGCTGACCCGCACCGGACTCATCGCGAGCTTTCCCGACACCGAAGCGCGCGATGAGCTCGGAGCGGTGGCGCGCAGCTTCTCGAGCCTCCTCGGGCGGCTGAACGAGTACACCGGGTACCTGCGCACGCTCGCCGGCAAGCTCGCCCACGAGATCCGCACGCCGCTCACCATCGTGCGCTCGTCGCTCGAGAACCTCGAGGCCGAGGAGGTGCCGGCCTCCGCCCGCGCCTATCTCGAGCGTGCGCGCCAGGGGAGCGAGCGGCTGAATGCCATCCTCCTTGCCATGGGCGCGGCGACCCGCGTCGAGGAGGCGATCGGCGCCGCCGAGCGCAGCCGCTTCGACCTCGTCCCGCTGGTCGAATCCGCGGTGGCGGCCTACCGCGGTGCCTTCCCCGAGCGGCGCTTCGCGGCGGAGCTCCCCGCGCAAAGCCTGGCGCTCGAGGGGGCCGCGGACCTCATCGTGCAGATGCTCGACAAGCTCATCGAGAACGCCGTCGATTTCAGTCCGCCGGGAGCCACCATAACGGTGCGCCTGCGGCTCGAAGCCGAGAGCGCCGTGCTCGAGGTGGACAATCCCGGACCCCCGCTGCCCTCGGAAGCCCCCGGACGGCTGTTCGAGTCGCTGTGGCAGTCCCGCGGCGGGGGCGATAACCGGCCGCACTTCGGCCTGGGGCTCTATATCGTGCGGCTGATCGCCGAATTCCACGGGGGATCGGCCTCCGCCGGAAACCTCCCGGAGGGCGGGGGAGCGCGATTCTCGGTCCGGTTGGCCCGCTAAGGGCCGCCCCGGGAGGCTGCGTCGCCTGCGCCTACGCAGCTTGTCTCCCCGGGCCTGGGGCGAACTGTCGGGTTCCTGCTACATGGTTTTGCCCCCTGGAATTAGTATAATTTCTTCAGCAAAATCACCGTTGGTAAAGGATTTTTCAGCGCCCAGGAGGCGCGGCCGTTGCGGCGGTGATGCGTACAAGCCAAAGCTGAGGAAAGGGTTTAGACAAGGAAGAAACTCGGGGATCGACGCGGGCACGGGTGCGACAGGCGCTACCTTTTAGCACTGTCAGGAACGATACGACGCGTGGAGAACCACGCGGGCCTCGCGATAGAAGCCGGAGCAGCGCTCCACAACGTTTCAGCCGGAAAGTTTAGATGCTCGTGACGACGCGACATGCCGGTGCGCCGGTGCCGGACTTCAGAGCTTAATGCGAGTCCGGAGTACGAGCGCACGGGCGGTAGCTGACAGCGATCCACCGGGTCGTTGCTGCAGATGAAGGCCTCGAAGCCCCGCTCTCACGAGCGGGGCTTTTTTCTGCACCAGCGCCTATCCGACTCCAAGAGCGTTGAGAATCCCCTTCGCCGCCTCGCGCCCCTCGAACACCGCGGTCACCACCAGGTCCGAGCCGCGCACCATGTCGCCGCCGGCAAAGACCCGCGGATGCGTCGTCTGGAACGCATTGCCCGCTCCCGCGGAGACGCGCACACGGCCGTTGTCGTGCAGCCGGATGCCGTGCTCGGCGAACCAGGGGGGCGGACTCGGCAGAAAGCCGAAGGCGATGATGACCTCATCCGCCGGCACGATCTGCTCGCTCCCCGGGATCGGCTGTGGCACGCGCCGGCCGCGCGCATCGGGAGCGCCGAGCGCGGTCGCGACGAGCTTCACGCCCTCGACGCGCTCCGCACCCACGATCTCGATCGGCTGGCGGTTAAAGAGGAACTCGACGCCTTCCTCGCGGCTGTTCCTGTAGTCGCGCCGCGAGCCGGGCATGTTGCCTTCATCGCGCCGGTAGGTGCAGGTGACCGATTCCGCCCCCTGGCGCAGCGCCGTGCGGTTGCAGTCCATGGCGGTATCGCCGCCTCCCAGCACCACGACACGCTTGCCGGCCATGCTGATCAGCGAGCGCGCGGAGTCCGCAAGACCGAGCTCGTGCCGGATGTTTGCAATGAGATAGGGCAGCGCCTCGTGCACCCCCGGTAGCTCCTCGCCGGGGAAACCGCCTTTCACGGGCGTGTAGGTCCCCATGCCGAGGAATACCGCGTCGTATTCGCCGAGCAGCGAGGCGAAACCCACGTCGGTGCCGACGTCGCAGTCGAGGCGGAACTCGACGCCCATGTCTTCCATGATCTCGCGGCGCTTCTCCACTACCTCCTTGCCGAGCTTGAAAGGCGGGATGCCGAAGGTGAGGAGCCCGCCGATGCGCGGGTGGCGATCGAACACCGCCGGCTGCACGCCGTTGCGAATCAGGATGTCGGCGCACGCCAGTCCCGCGGGTCCCGCGCCGACGATCGCGACGCGCCTGCCGGTGGCGCGCACGTTGGTCATGTCGGGCTTCCAGCCGCGCTTCAGCGCCTCGTCGGTGATGTACTGCTCGATCGCGCCGATCGTGACCGCGCCCAGACCGTCGTTCAGGGTACAGGCGCCTTCGCACAGCCGGTCCTGCGGACAGATGCGGCCGCACACCTCGGGAAGCGAGTTGGTCTTGTGGGACAGCTCCGCCGCCTCGAACAGATTCCCCTCCTCGATGAGCTTCAGCCAGTTGGGAATGTAGTTGTGGACCGGGCACTTCCATTCGCAGAACGGGTTGCCGCACGCGAGGCAGCGCCCGGCCTGGGCAGCCGCGGCCACCGCAGCGTACGGCTCGTAGATCTCGCGGAAGTGCCTGACGCGCACCTCCACCGCGCTCTTCACCGGATCGGCGCGCGGCACGTCGAGGAACTGCAGGTTCTTGTCGGCCATGAGCGTTTTCGGCTCGGCGGCTTCAGGCCGCGCGCCGCAGGTTCTCGATCAGCGAGTCGATCGAGGCCGCCTTCGGCTTCACCACCCAGAATTTCGGCAGATAGGTGCGCAGGTCGTTGACGATCTCCGCGGCCCAGGCACTCGCCGTCTCGGCGACGTGCCGCTCGAGCAGGCCCTCGAGGTGCTGTACGTGCGACTGCATGGCTTCCGGATGGATGCGGCTGATGTCGATGAGCTCGTGGTTGTAGCGGTCGACGAAGTTGCGCTCCAGATCGAGCACGTAGGCGAAGCCGCCGGTGAAGCCGGCGCCGAAATTGACGCCGGTGCGGCCGAGCACGCACACCGCGCCGCCGGTCATGTACTCGCAGCAGTGGTCGCCTGCACCCTCGATCACCGCGATGGCGCCGGAGTTGCGCACCGCGAAGCGCTCGCCGGCGACGCCGGCCGCGTAGAGCTCGCCGCCGGTCGCGCCGTACAGGCAGGTGTTGCCCATGATGACGGTCTCCCTGTGCAGGTAGCGCGCGGTGCGCGGATGCCGCAGCACGATGCGGCCTGCGGCCATGCCCTTGCCGACGTAGTCGTTGGCGTCGCCCTCGAGGTAGAGGTCGAGCCCGCCCGCGTTCCACACGCCGAAGCTCTGGCCGGCATTGCCCGTGCAGCGCACGGCGAGCGGCGCGTCCTGCATGCCGTAGTTGCCCCAGCGCCGCGCGATCTCGCCCGAGACACGTGCGCCGATCGAGCGGTTGAAGTTGCTCAAGCTGTAGTGCCACTCGCCGCCCGACTTCGCCTCGATGGCCGGCAGCATGTCGCGCACCATGCGCTCGGCGAGCTCCCCCTTGTCGAAGGGCGCATTCGACGGCGTGGTGCAGAACTGCGGCGCCGCGCGCGTGAGTCCCGCGCTCGAGAGGATCGGCGTGAGGTCGAGCTTGCGCTGGCGCGCCGTCGTGCCCGGCAGCGGCTCGAGGTACTCGGTGCGGCCGATGATGTCCGCGAGCGTGCGCACGCCGAGCGCCGCGAGGATCTCGCGCACCTCCTCGGCGACGAAGTGGAAGTAGTTGATCACCATCTCCGGAAGTCCGGTGAAGTACTTCGAGCGCAGCACGTTGTGCTGGGTCGCCACTCCGGTGGCGCAGTTGTTGAGGTGGCAGATGCGCAGGTACTTGCACCCCAGAGCCACCATGGGCGCGGTGCCGAAGCCGAAGCTCTCGGCGCCGATGATCGCCGCCTTGACCACGTCGAGCCCGGTTTTGAGTCCCCCGTCGGTCTGCAGCCGCACGCGATGGCGCAGGTCGTTGGCGCGCAGCGTCTGGTGGGTCTCCGCGAGCCCGAGCTCCCACGGTGTGCCCGCGTACTTGATGGAGGAGAGCGGGCTCGCCCCGGTGCCGCCGTCGTAGCCGGAAATGGTGATGAGATCGGCGTAGGCCTTGGCGACCCCTGCGGCCACGGTGCCGACGCCCGGCTCGGCGACCAGCTTCACCGACACGAGCGCCGCCGGGTTCACCTGCTTCAAGTCGAAGATCAGCTGCGCCAGGTCCTCGATCGAATAGATGTCGTGGTGCGGCGGGGGCGAGATCAGCCCGACGCCGGGCCGGGCGAAGCGCAAGCTGGCGATCATGTCGTTGACCTTGTGGCCCGGGAGCTGCCCGCCCTCGCCGGGTTTCGCCCCCTGGGCGATCTTGATCTGCAGCACCTCGGCATGCACCAGGTACTCGGGGGTAACGCCGAAGCGGCCGGACGCCACCTGCTTGATCCTCGAGTTGCGCTCCGTGCGGTAGCGCGCCGGATCCTCGCCCCCTTCGCCTGAGTTGGAGCGGGCACCCAGACGGTTCATGGCGATGGCGAGCGCCTCGTGGGCTTCCGGGGAAAGCGCGCCGAGCGACATTCCGGCGCTGTCGAAGCGCGCGAGAATCGCCTCGGCCGGCTCGACCTCCCCGATGGGTACCGGCAGTGCCCCGGGCTTCAGTGCCAGCAGGTCGCGGAACGTCGACGGCGGCCGCTCATTCACCAGTTGCGCGAATTCCCGGTAGTGAGACGAGTCCCCGGAGATCACCGCCGCCTGCAGAGCTGCGATCACGTCGGGGTTGTACATGTGGTATTCGCCGCCGTGCACGTATTTCAGCAGCCCGCCCTGCGGGATCGACTCGCGCGGGTTCCAGGCGCGCGCCGCGAGCTCGCTTGCGTCGCCCTCGAGGTCGGCGAAGTCGGCGCCGCCGACGCGGCTCTCGGTCCCGGTGAAGCACAAGCTCACGACCTCGTCGGCGAGCCCGACGATCTCGAAGAGCTGCGAGCTGCGATAGCTCGAGATGGTGGAGATCCCCATCTTCGACATGATCTTGAAGAGGCCCTTGCGCAACCCCGCGCGGTAGCTGCGCCCGAGCTCGAGGCGCGCCGCGAAGTCGAGCTTGACCCGCCCGCGGCGCATCATCTCGAACAGCACCTGGTAGGCCATGTACGGGTAGACCGCGGTCGCGCCGTAGCCGATGAGGCAGGCGAAGTGATGCGGCTCGCGCGCCGTGCCGGTCTCGACCAGCAGGTTGCACTTGCAGCGCAACCCCGTCTTCACCAGGTGCTGGTGCACGGCGCCCGTCGCGAGCAGCGCGTGCGCCGGCACGCGCCCCTTGACCAGGTAGCGGTCCGAGAGCAGCAGCACGAGCTTGCCCTGGCGCACCGCGCTCTCGGCCTGCGCGCACAGGCGCACGATCGCGCGCTTCAGGCCCTCGGCGGGCTCGAACTGCAGATCGAGGAACTCGTGGCTGACCTCCTCGATCGCGAGGATCTGCCGGAGCTTCCTCTGCGAGAGGATCGGCGAGCCGAGCACGATCTGCCGTGCGTGCCCCGACGCCGGCACGAAGATGTTGCACTCGGGTCCGATCTGCGTCTGCAGCGACATCACGATCGTCTCGCGCAGCGGATCGATCGGCGGATTGGTGACCTGGGCGAACTGCTGGCGGAAGTAGTCGTAGAGTGGGCGCACCATGTGCGACAGCACCGGCATCGGCGTGTCGTCGCCCATCGAGCCCACCGCCTCGCTCTCGTCCACGGCGAGCACGCGGATGATGTCGTCGCGCTCCTCCTGCGTCACGTTGAACATCTTCTGATAGAGGGACAGGGTCTCCCGGTCCATCGGCTCGGCCGCCAGGCGCGCATCCACCAGGTCGCTCTCGAGGTAGCGCACGCCTGTCCGCAGCCAGCTCTTGTAGGGGTGGCGGGCCTTGAGCTTCTGGTCGATGTCCTGGGAGCTGAGGAGCTCGCCGCTCTCGAGATCGAGCGCGATCATGTCGCCGGGACCGAGCTTGCCCTTCCTCACCACGTCCTCGGGTGCGTAGTCCCACACTCCGGTCTCCGAGGCGATCGTGAGCCAGCGGTCGCGCGTGATGCAGTAACGCGCCGGCCGCAGCCCGTTGCGATCCAGCGTGCACACGGCGTAGCGCCCGTCGGTGAGCACGACGCCGGCCGGGCCGTCCCAGGGCTCCATGTGCACCGAGTAATACTCGTAGAAGGCGCGCAGCTCCGGATCGATGGTGTCGAGCCCGTGCCACGCCGGTGGGATCAGCAGGCGCATGGCGTGCAGCGGGTCGAGGCCCCCCATGAGGAGCACCTCCAGCATGTTGTCGAGGCTCTGCGAGTCCGAGCCGGTGAGCGACACGAGCGGCAGCAGCAGCTGCAGGTCCGGGAGCAGCGGCGAAGTGAGCAGCGGACCGCGCGCCTGCGCCCAGTTGCGGTTGCCCTGGATGGTGTTGATCTCGCCGTTGTGGGCGAGGTAGCGGTAGGGATGCGCGAGGCGCCACTGCGGCAGCGTGTTGGTGGAGAAGCGCTGGTGAAAGAGCGCCACCGAGGACTCGAGGCGCGGGTCCTCGAGGTCCGGGTAGAACCGCGAGAGGTACTGCGGCATCACCATGCCCTTGAAGACGATGGTGCTCGCCGAGAGGCTCGGCACGTAGAACACCGGATCGGCGGCGAGCGCCTTCTCGGCGAGCCTGCGCGCCATGAAGAGCCGCCGGTTGAACGCCGGCTCGTCGATGGGCAGCGTGCAGTTGACGAACAGCTGCTCGATCGCGGGTACGGTCTTCAGCGCCTCGGCGCCACACGCGTCGCGGTTCACCCACACCCGCCGCCAGCCGGCCACCTCGAGCCCCTGGCGCTGGAGCTCGGATGCCAGCACGACGCGCGCCTCGCCCGCCGCCTGGAAGTCGCGCGACAGGAAGACGAGCCCCGAGGCGAAGTGCTCGGTCAGCCTGATGCCGGTCTCGGCCGCCACCGCACGCAGGAACGACTCCGGCTTCTTGAGGAGCAGTCCGCAGCCGTCGCCCGTCTTGCCGTCCTCGGCGATGGCGCCGCGGTGAGTCAGGCGTTTGAGCGAGGTAATCGCGGTGCGCACCAGCGCGTGGCTCGGCGCATCGTCGAGGCTCGCGATCAGCCCGAACCCGCAGCTGTCGCGCTCGTAAGCTTCTTTGTAGAGCCCTGTGGATCGAGCATCCATAAGCGGCGGCCTCACTTCGTTGCGCTTCGCGGCAGGCACGCCCCGCGGCGCGGGCTCAAAGGCTCCGCGGCTTTCGGGCACGCCGGCAATTCTTGCGCTGAAGGAGATCCGCGGCCCGCGCTTTTGGAGCCAGGAAGCCGCGAATTCAGCAGCCGGACCCAGGCGGAGGGCTTCCCGCCGCTTAGCCGCCGGTCGACTGTCTTACACCATCACTATGCGGTCGATAATACCGGCCTGAGAAGTCCTTGCAAGCGCGGATCGGCCTCCCGGGCCCCGCGTCCAGGCGCTGCGTGAGAGGGTCCCCTTAGTGCAAGTTCGATAGTCATCGAACTTCGACTCCGGAGACTCGCCTGGAGGGGCCCAAGCGATACAAGTTCGACAGTTATCGAACTCTGGTCCATGGGACCCTCGCACGCTCCGCCCTTCAAGCCCGTCTCGCCGCGCGCTGGCACGGCGCGCGTGCGACCGCAGTCCTTGCATTGCCCGACGTGCTGGCCCAACATTCGCGCGCCGCAACTTTCTGCGGCGAGCGAGGTGTTGGCACAGCAATGAAGCAGCGCAAAGCGTCGACTGACAGCGACCCTGGGCCCCGTCTTCAACGTCTCAACGAGTATCTCGAGAGGAATTTCCCGGACTTTTTCGCGGAAGCTCGCTTCCAGGTCGGGAACGACGACTACTTTCTCTACGCCCGCTTCGGGCAGTACCTGGCGCGCACCATCGAGCAGAATCGCGCCTCGGGTAAGGTGATCAACCGCGGCTTCACGATCCTCAACCGCATGGCTCGCGCTTCGGCGCGCTCCCCGAGCATCCGCCAGATGCTGGTCTCGGGCCCGCTCGAGTACATCGTGGATGCGCCGAAGGCGCGGGCGCTGGCCCAGAAGCGCCTCTCGGCCGAGGCGCAGGGGTATCTCGAGAGCCTGTGCGAGTGAACTAAGCCGGCGGC
>DAHUXE010000028.1 GCA_027307325.1 Gammaproteobacteria bacterium
GTAGTCGAAGTGATACGCGCGGCGGCTCGTCAGCACGGTGAGGTTGGTGTCGACGCCTGCGGCCCGCGGCTTCAGGAACAGGTGATTCGCCTGCGCCGCGAAGGTGAGGCTCCCGAGGTCACCCGCCCCGAGACCGACGAAGCTCTCACCCGTCTCGAACTCGAGGTCGATCTGATAGCCGACGAATCCGCGCAACCGATAGACCTCATCCGCGGCATAGAGCGCGACCCGGATGCGGCTGTCGATCGCACCCCGCGCCGGGATCGCGGCAGCAAAGGCGGACGGCGCGAGCAACGCCACGACGAGCGCGCAGCAGCGCGCGCAGCTCGCAGGCCTGAAATTCGACGCGAGCACGGTGGCCACCTCCCGTCATCCCGCCCGCGGCTGCGGCTCGGACAGAGCCTCGGGCTCGGAGGTCAGCTCGATCACCTTGAAGCCGAGCGGATTCCAGCGCCGCACCCTGGGATCCGCCGAGGGCGCGGTGTAGGCGAACTGGATGGTGGCGATCCAATGCGTGAAGCGCTCATCGGTGCCCGCACCCGTGCGCTGCGCCTTGAGATACCGCACCTGAGCGAGGTCGGTCACGCCGCTCGCGCGCTGGAAGAAGCTCACCGACTCGACCTGCACGCGCACGCTGCTGCCGTCCTTGTGCACGTTGAGCGGGGAGGCGGCGTTGGCCGGATTCCACAGGGCGTACCACGCCTGGTTGCGCTGTGCGGCATGAAAGGCCCCGCATTCCTCGTAATCGCTTTCGGCGGTCGCTAAGTTGAAACGCTCGCAGATCGTGATGTGGTGACTCACGAAGTAGCGCGTGACCGCCGGGTCAGGCCGGGCGGGTCCGTCATAAGCCGGAACCACATCGACGATTCCGGTGGCGTTGTCGACACGCACGACGAACGCGTCGACGCGCTTCAGCGGCATCAGCACGACGAGCGCGATGCTGCCCGCAACGGCGCACGACCAACCCCCGGCCGCTACACGCCAGGCGAGGCGCGCGCTGCGGCGCGCCGCGGAGATCCGATCCGCGTCCCAGGCAGCGGCCTCGCGGAAGTACCCCTCGAGCGGCGCCGGCGCGGTCACGGAACACCCGCCGGCGAGCTCTGGCGCGGCGCCGCTCCGGCAGCCGCTGTCGCCGCGGACGCATTGATGGGCTCGAGATGGCCATCGCAGCGCACCCTGTGCGGGGTGCAGCCGCAGACGAGCTGGGCAAGGCATACGAGCAAGAGGGTTCTCACCATGACTTCCTCAGTTATCGCGCCAGGGCGCAGGCACGGTCGCGTGCGGGGCCGACGCGGCACGCGGGCTCGTCAATGACCGGGCCGCGAGCACGGCCGCGCCGCGCCCCACCCCGGCAGCGTGTTGGCCGCCCCAGTGCGCGATCCGGCTCAGCATGCCGAAACTGCTCAGGCTGACGCCGGCGGCCAGCGCCGCGGCAATCGGCATGACCTGACGCATGAGGAGGAAGACCAGCATCGCGACCAGCACCATGTCGAGCGCATCGACCGTCACGATGGCAGCGCCCCGGGCCGCGGTCTGCGCCGCGTAGCTCGCGACGATCTGCAGCAGCAGCGCCGCGACCAGCACGGTGAGGATGGTGATGAGCGCATAGTTGGCGAGCTGGGCCAGCCATGCCTCGAAGAACCTGCGGGTTGCATCGAAGAGGAGCAGCGCGATGAACAGCGGCCCGAGCGCGAGCAGCACCGCGAGCGCGAGGCTCGAGAGCGCAATGAGGAACATCGTGTAGACGCACACGAGCCCCATCAGCACCCACACGATCGCCCCGGCGACGTAGTAGCCGAAGTCGCCGTTGAACACTCCGCCGTTGTTCCACAGGTAGCCGGCCACGGCTCCCCCCTGGCTCCAGATGGTGTCGAGGGTGGCGACCGGGTCGGGAGCGCCGACGACCGCGCCCGCCAGCTCGGCCGGTGCCCGGTAGAAGGTATCGACGATGATCGAGTTATAGAGCCACAGGTGCAGCGAGCCGCCGAGCACGACCGCGAGCAGCACCAGCCTTCTCAAGCCCGCACCGAGCGGCTCCTCGATGCGACCGGTCAGCTGCAGGTATCCCCACACCATGACGTACACCACCGCAAGCGCCACGATCGCGGGTTCGAGCGCCGCGGCAACCAGCGCGGTATTCGTGCCGATGTAGAGGGTGAGCTGGCCCTGGAGCCAGCTCCAGAAAGTCTCGAAGAAACCCACGGCCCGTCCCCGCCGCGCGCTCAAGGATGCGGCTGAAAGCGGCCGGCGAACTGTCCATGCCCGGCTACGATCAGCTCGCGCGCACGCTGCGCGTTGGCCCACTGCTGGGCCTCAGTGCTCTGGTAGAGCTCGTCGAGCTTGGTGTGCTCGTTCTCGAGCATGCCGCCTTCGGCAGCGATGCGGGCCGATAGCTCGAGGATCGACTTCTGGTCCGTCGCTCCGCCGATCGTGTCGATCAGCTGCTGCAGCGCCCCGAAGCGCTGACTGCTGTTGGCGAGCGCCTGGTGGGCGAGCGACTCGAGCAGCGCCGCTGCCTGGCGTCCTGCCTGCAGAGACTCACCGGCTCCCGCCGGCAGCGCGGCGAGCTGCTGCGCGCTGAGCACCGCGTTGGCG
>DAHUXE010000047.1 GCA_027307325.1 Gammaproteobacteria bacterium
CCACGTTATGAAGCTCGCATCGGACATCGCGCTGCGCTCGCCTGCTGCGCGCAACACCCGGGCGCACATTCCTCTGCGTCCGCTCGGCCCTCCGGGCCGCGCCCCTGTGTGTCCGTCACGATGCAGTGTCGCGCACGGTGACTTCGGTGGGCTGAGCAGTCGGTCTCAATTCTCCTCCATGGCGGGCATTTTCGCCTCGACCTGCGCCGCGATCGCGGCGGGATCGGCGCCCGTCACCGGATAGGACTCGGACCAGAGCACCGCGCCGTCCTGCACCGACAGGAGCCGCACCGTGAGGCTCTGCGACTGCGCGTCGACCGCGCCGTAGAGAACGTACTTCGCCTGGTGCGCGCGTCCTTGCGCGACGGCCGGCGTCGTCTCGAGGGACGCGAGCGGCTCGTTGGTCAGGCCGACGTGCCCGTGACGGGAAATGGCGACCCGGCCATATACCTGTGCGAAGGCCGAGTCGGCGAGCTTCCGGGCTGCTTCATCGCCCGACGGGGCCCCGAAGGGGACTGCCAGCACGGGGGCTCGCGCCGCCGCGACCTCCTTGCCCACCTCGCTGGCAAAGGTTTGCGCGACGGCCAGGCCGAGCCTGGCCACGTCGGAGGTGCTGGAGCTGCGGTGATACGCGTCGGCGATGTCCTTGAGCTTCCTGGCGTCGGCCGGCGAGATCGTATTCCCGCTCAGCGCCTTGGGTGGAGCGGGCGGGGACTCGTCCCTGTCCCAGTTGCGACTCACGCTGCAGCCTCTGGACATGACGGCAATCGCCAGCCAGATCCAGATGATCCACCTGATCCAGCGGGGCAGCCGTTTGAAGGCTATCCACGCCGACTGCAGCAGCCAGCCGACGGCATGCGCCCAGAAGCGCACCCGCTGCCCCGGCTCCTCGCGTGGAAACTCCGGATACCCGCGCACCGCGGGGCGCGTCCCGGCCGCCGCCGGGCGCTCCGGCGCCTCCCGCCGGGAGTCCGGCCCGGGGGCACGAGCGCCGAGGAGCCGGCGGCAGAGCCCTTCGAGCGAGGCGCAGGCCTCGCCGCCCGGGACGCGGGTCCACTGCACCGCGAGGAACTTGTCCGGGACGCGGGCGCGCCCCTGCGTGCTGTCATCGAGGACGATCGGCAGCAGGAAGGTGTGATCGTCCGCCATGTCCTGGGTCCGCTCGACGGCCAGCCGCCACTCCCGGCGAAAGTAGCCCTCGGGGCGCGCGTCGGTTTGCGCGGATATGAGCGGCATGAAAAAATCGCATTCGCGTATCTGCCTGCGGATTTTCTGGTCCCACGCGTCTCCTCCGTCGAGTCCGCTCTCGTCGTACCAGACCTCGAGTCCGTACGTCTGCAGAGCGTCCCGCAGGGACTGCGCCGCCTTGCGATCCTCGGAGGCGTAGCTCAGGAAGACCGTGGGAGGCGGGCGCTGCGGGGCGGTGGGCTCGGCGATTGACATGGGTGGCGGGGCAGTGTTGGATGAGCAAGGTTAGGGCAAAAATGTCCGGATTTCACTCGCCGGCCCGGCCGGCCGGCTCGTCCGCGGTCGTGACCGTGGCGGGACTGCGCAAGACCTACGCCAACGGGCTTACCGCGCTCCACGACATCGAGCTCACGATCCGGCGCGGCGAGATCTTTGCGCTGCTCGGCCCGAACGGCGCCGGCAAGACCACCCTCATCAACATCATCTGCGGCATCGTCACGGCGAGCGCGGGCAGCGTGCTCGCGGACGGTCACGACATCGTGCGCGACTATCGCGCGGCACGCGGCAAGATCGGGCTCGTGCCGCAGGAGCTGCACACCGACACCTTCGAGAGCGTCTGGTCCACGGTCTCCTTCAGCCGCGGGCTGTTCGGCCGCGCCCCGGATCCCGCCTGCTGCGAGCGCGTCCTGCGCGATCTGTCGCTGTGGGACCGCAGGGACGCAAAGATCATGACCCTGTCGGGGGGCATGAAGCGGCGCGTGCTGATCGCCAAGGCGCTCGCCCACGAGCCGACGATCCTGTTCCTCGACGAGCCCACCGCCGGGGTCGACGTGGAGTTGCGGCGCGACATGTGGCAGCTGGTGCGCCGGCTGCGCGACAGCGGCGTGACCATCATCCTCACCACGCATTACATCGAGGAAGCCGAGGAGATGGCCGACCGCATCGGCGTGATCCACAAGGGAACGCTGATCGTCGTCGAGGACAAGAAGCTCCTCATGCACAAGCTCGGCAAACGGCAGCTCATCCTGCACCTGCAGCGGCCGCTCGCGGAGCTTCCCGCCGGACTCTCCGGCTATCCGCTCGAGCTGGCCGACGGCGGGGAGACGCTGGTCCTCACCTTCGATGCCCACCGGGGCGAGACCGGCGTGGCGGCCTTCCTCAAGCGCCTCGGGGAGCTCGGCATCGACTTCAGGGACCTGCACTCGAGCGAAAGCTCGCTCGAGGATATCTTCGTGGGCCTGGTGAGCGAGCGGGCATGAACGTCTTCGCGATCCGCGCGATCTATCGCTTCGAGATGGCGCGGACCTTCCGCACCCTGATGCAGAGCATCGCCGCCCCGGTGCTGTCGACGGCGCTCTACTTCGTGGTGTTCGGGGCCGCGATCGGCGCGCGCATGGGAACGGTCGACGGCGTCGGTTACGGCTCCTTCATCGTGCCCGGCCTCATCATGCTCTCGATCCTCACCGAGAGTGTCTCGAACGCCTCGTTCGGCATCTATCTGCCCAAATGGTCGGGGACCATCTTCGAGCTGCTGTCGGCGCCGGTGTCGTACGTCGAGGTGCTGATCGGCTACGTGGGAGCCGCGGCCACCAAGTCGGTGATGCTCGGCGTGCTGATCCTGGTGACGGCGCGCGTGTTCGTGCCCTACGGAATCCTGCATCCGGCGTGGATGGTCGCGTTTCTCGTCCTCACAGCGGTCACCTTCAGTCTCCTCGGGTTCATCATCGGCCTGTGGGCGGGCAGCTTCGAGCAGCTGCAGGTGGTGCCGCTCATGATCCTGACGCCGCTCACCTTCCTCGGCGGTGCTTTCTACTCGATCAGCATGCTGCCGCCCGTGTGGCAGAAGATCACCCTCTTCAATCCGGTCGTTTACCTGATCAGCGGCTTTCGCTGGAGCTTCTACGGCAAGTCGGACGTTAACGTGGTGGCGAGCGCCGCGGCGACGCTGTGCTTCATGGCGCTGTGCGTCGCGGCGGTGGCCTGGATCTTCAGGACAGGCTACAAGCTGAAGAATTAGTTTATTGGACGAAATCACAGGAAGTGATTTCGTCGGACATTACCCTGGTTGCCGCCGGCGAAAGGCGGGGCTCGATGCGGATCTGCCACGGTCACCTCGGCAGCCGAGCACTTCGAGGCAAGGTTGGCGCACGGACTTTCGCCGGCTGCGCAGCAGGGAGCGATTTCGGCGGGCATTAGCCCAGGCATCAGTGCTTCACGCCGAGGTCCTCGAAGCGCGCGTTCCCGATGCGGTACGATTTCCAGTCGCGGTAATCGAAGTGCCACCATTCGAACTCATAGACCGCGAACCCCTCGGCCTCCATGTGCCGCCGCAGCAGATCCCGCATGCGGCGCTGCACGGCGGTGCCGCCGTTGTAGGTGGGATACGCCCGCTCGGTAGTCTCGTCGTACAGGCTCGGCATCTCGACCTCCTGGCCGCTCCTCAGGTCATAGAGCGTCAGATCCACCGCGCAACCGCGGTTGTGGCGCGAGCCCTCGGCCGGATCGGCGACGAACCGGTGCAGCCCGGGCGGCGTCGCATCCCAGAAGATTTTCGTCACGTACCACGGCCGGTACGCGTCGTGCACCAGGAGTCCGTACCCCTCGGCGGCGAGCGAGCGCTGCACGCGCACCAGCGCCTCCGCCGCGGGCCGCTGCAGGAAGGCGCGCGCCTCACTGTAGAGCGGCGTGCCGAGGAAGTTGCGCGTGGTCGCGTAGCGGATGTCGAGCCTGATCGCCGGATCGAGTGAGGTCAGCTCGACGAGATCCGCGGGGCGGAAGTCGCCGCTCTCGGCGGGTGGCGTCGCGGCGAGCGCAGCGGGCAGGAGCTCCGCTACCGGACGCACCGGGGTGACGCGAAAGACGCCGTCGGAGGCGGCCGGCTGATCCGCCGGGAGAGGCTGCTGCATCTCCCCGAGGATGGCCCGCACCAGCCGGTCCGCCACCATCACCGCGACCGTGACCGCGGGGATCTGCTGATCGCGCAGCGCCTCGCTCACTATCCGGTCGAGCCGCGCGTCCGGCGCGCCTGGCGCTGCGGCGTGCGCGGCCCCGATCCGCAGCAGGGCGAGCAGCAGCAGGATCGGACTCAGACGCGGAGATCTCGCGCTCATGTGAGTTACTCTATATTCATGCTCGCACTGAGCGCCACCGACGTACTGCGCCTGCTGACCCCGGCCGAGACGGTCGCGCTGGTGGAATCCGCAGCGCGTGCGGCGGTCGGGTCGGCCGACTGGGTCGTGCCGCAGCGCCAGCACGTGAAATGGGCTCAGGGGACGCTCCTCATGATGCCGGCGATCGGCGCCGGCGCCATGGCCGTCAAGCTGGTCTCGGTGGTTCCGGGCAACGCCGCCCGCAAGCTCCCCGTGACGAACGGACTGCTGGTCCTCGCGGATGCCGGCACCGGGCTTGCGCTCGCGATCATGGACGCGGCGGCAGTGACGGCAATGCGCACCGGCGCCGTCGGGGCGCTCGGGCTCAAGTACCTGACGCCCGCCGGCGCCAGCTCGGTCGGCATCGTCGGCGCCGGGGTGCAGGGCGCGTGGCAGGCGATTTCGGCATGCGCGGTGCGGCCGATACGAACCGTGTTTGCGGTGCGCCGGTCGGCGGCCGCCTTCGAGCGCTTCCGCGCCACGCTCGCGGCTCTTGCTCCGGGAGTCACCGTCGTCGCCTGCGAGAGCGCGAGCGAGCTGCTCGCGCGCACCGACGTGATCGTCACGGCCACGACCTCCGCCGCGCCGGTGCTGCCGGATGAGCCGCAGCGGCTCTCCGGCAAGCACTTCATCGCCGTTGGCTCCTACGAGCGCCACATGTGCGAGCTTCCCGATGCCGTCTTCCGCCTCGCCGGCCGGCTGGTGCTGGATTCGGAGTTTGCCCGCCACGAGGTGGGCGAGGCGGTCCGCCCGGTGGCGCAGGGAATTCTCGGCGCCGCGGATCTCTTCACCATCGGCGAGCTCGTCTCGGGCGCGCGCACCATCGAGGTCGCCGGCACCACCGCCTACAAGTCGGCCGGCATGGCGCTCTACGATCTCTGCGTGGCGAAGGCGTTGTACGAGGCCGCACGGCGGCGCAGTGTCGGACAGGAGATCACGCTATGACTCGCGTACTCGTCACCGGGGCTTCGGGCGGGATCGGCGGCGCGATCTGCACCGCGCTGGCCCGGCGCGGCGCTACCCTGGTCCTGCACTACCAGTCCGGCCGCGCGGCGGCCGAGGAAACGCGCCGGGCGCTCGCGGGCGACGGCCACGCCCTCGTGGCGGCGGATCTCACCGATCCGGCAGGGATCGAGCGGCTCTGGGGAGAAGCGAGCGCCCGTGACCCGATCGATGCCGTGGTGAACAATGCCGGCATCTTCCCCGATCATCCGCCGCTCACGACCGACTACGCCGGGTGGACTGCGGCCTGGCAACGGACGCTGGCGATCAATCTCTCAGGTCCCGCTTACCTCTCGTACTTCGCCGCGTGCGCGATGGCGGAGCGCGGCGCCGGCAGAATCGTCAGCGTCTCCTCGCGCGGCGCTTTCCGTGGCGAGCCCGCGGCCCCCGCCTATGCGGCGAGCAAGGCGGGCCTCAACGCGTTCAGCCAGTCCATGGCGAAAGCGCTGGCGCCGAAGGGCGTGTACGTGTTCGTGATCGCCCCGGGCTGGGTGGCGACGGCGCGCGTGGCCACGGCCATCCAGAGCGAGGCCGTGATCGCGGACCAGCCCCTCGGGCGCGTGGCGACGCCCGAGGAGGTCGCGCAGGCCGTCACGTTCTGCGTGCTCGACGCGCCGGCGAGCATGACGGGCGCGATTCTAGATGTGAACGGCGCGTCGTACTTGCGCAGCTAGTGGCTGGTGCGGCGGATGAAGTCCGCGACGTTGTCGTGCAGCTGCTTCAGCGACGAGTCCTTGGCATAGACCATGTGCCCCGAATCGTAGAAACGGAATTCGATGTTGGCTTCGAGGCTCTGCGGTATCGGCAGGTGATGCATCTCGTAGACGCCCTGGTAGAACGGGGTCGCCAGGTCGAAGTAGCCGGCGTTGAGCTGCACCTTGAGATTGGGGTTGAGCTTCATCGCGTTGGCGAGGTCCGGCAGCACGTTGACGCCCTGGCGCGGCGAGAACGCCGGGCCCTGCTGCCCCGGCTGCTGGTGCGCGAAGTTCCAGGTGCGGAAGGTCTGGATGCTCGGCTTGAAGATCTTGCCTTCGCCGTAATGCAGCTCCTTGCGCGCGTAGTCGTTGAACGCCGAGACATAGGCCGAGCTCAAGGCCGTGGACTGCGGATCGTACTCGGCACGCTGGCTGAGGGGATCGATGTCGGGACCAGAGAAGCGGCTGTCGAGGCGGCCGGTGGTGAGGCCGCCGTCGCCCTGCAGGTTCTGGCGGAACTCGCCGCCATCGATGCGCAGGTCGGCCTTGAGGATGTAGTCGACCGGGAGCCCGGTGTACTCGTGGAGCTTGCGGGCGATCGCGGCGCGATCGCTGGCGCTCAGCTCGGAGCCGGCCGCGAGCGCACGCGCGTACTCGCCCATCGCGAACTGCTCCACCTCGGTGAGCAGCGCCTCGAGGCTCGGGTGCTCACCGGGGAGCTTCTTGTGATACCAGGCGGTGGCGGCATAGGTCGGCAGCACGGTCTCGTAGGGAAGGTCGACGCCGGGGTTGCCGGTCGGCCGGTCCGGGCTCAGGTCGAAGCTGAGAATCTGCGAAAGGAGAATGACTCCGTTCACGTCCACCGAGCGTTCCGACTCGAGCTGGTTGACCACTACCGCCGAGCGCGGCGTGCCGTAGCTCTCGCCGAAGAGATACTTCGGCGAGTTCCAGCGGCCGTACCTGCTGAGGAACTGGGTGATGAACTCGCTGAAGGCATAGGCATCCGGGTCGAGGCCGAAGAACGCCTTCTCCTTGTCCTTGCCGGCGATGCGGCTGAACCCGGTGCCGGGGGCATCGATGAAGACGAGGTCGGTGGCATCGAGGAGGCTGTACGCGTTGTTGACGAGCGAGTAGGGGGCCGCCGGCGTATGAGCATCGGTCGAGGTCACGATGCGGTGCGGTCCGAAGGCACCCATGTGCAGCCACATGGTCGAGGAGCCGGGGCCGCCGTTGTAAAAGAATGTTACCGGCCGCGGACCCTCACCGGCCCTCGAGTAATAGACGTAGAAAATGGAAGCTTCGGCGCTGGGATTGGCTTCGCCGCCTTCCTCGCCCGCCGCCGCCTGTGTCTTGGGGTCGCGCGGCACATCGTCCCAACCGCGCGGGTGAACGATCAGCGTGCCCGCGATCGCAGAATAGCTCATCGCCCGCCCGCCGATGGTGACGCTGCCGCTGCTGGTTACGGCCTCCGGCTTGAAAGGCTCGAACTTGCGGCCCTCGGCCTTCTCGGAATCGCCCTCGGCCTTGCGCTCCTGCGGCGGCTCCGCCGCGGCTGCCAGAGCAACACACGCAGCCAGTGCGAGCAGCAGGGGGGACTTGAACTTGTGACGGCTCATGATCTCATCCTTAGCTATCCGGGGCCGAAGCGGGAGCGCGGAAGTCTAGCCGAGCGGGCTGCCGCCGCACCACCGGCGCGCACGGCGCGCACGGGACTCGCGGCGAGTCGCTCACTCCTCCCGGGCGCTCACCACGACGGCGTAAACGCCGGTGAAGCTCATCACGAGCGCCTGGTCGCACCTGACTTCGACGGTAACCTCCGCCCGGCCACGGCCACTGCGGGCCAGCATGCGCGCAAGCTTGTCCCGCTGCCTGGCGGGGAGCTCATGGGCGATCGCGCGAAACTCGGCGCGCGCCGGCGCGAGGAAGCGCGCCTTCGAGCTCTGCAGCGCCACCTCGGCGTCGACGGCCTCGGCCGCGCACCAGCGCATGACGAGCGCCCAGCCGGCGAGCGCCGCCACCGAGAACAGACTCCCCGCGAATCCGGTTCCCTTGTCGTTGAGGTTGCCTTCAAGCGGCGCGCTGATGGTCACCGGGTCGGTGGCCGCGACCGTGAGACCGAGGGCCCGCGCCGGCGCGATCCGCGCGGTCAGAAAGGCCTGCAGGCTTTCGAGATGCGTGAGTTGAGTGTTTAACATGTGACACCGCCGCCGCTCGCGCGGCGTTCCCTGTCGTGGGTGCCGGGCGAAGCTACCCGCCCGGCTTCAGGTACTCATCGAACCAGCCGACTACCCGCGTCATGACGTCGACCTGGTCTTCATGCTTGAAGAAGAAATGCCCTTCGTCCGGATAGACCACGAATTCGGTCTTGACCCCTAAGCGCCGCAGCGCGTTCCAGTACTCGTAGGACTGGGTGAGCGGCACTTCCGCATCGCGGTCGCCGCCGAGCAGCAGCGTCGGCGTATGAACGTTCTTGATGAAGGTGATGGGCGAGCTGCGCTCGTAGACCTTCGGATCGTCGTACACCGAGGCGCCGAAGTAGGGGATCATCCAGGTGTCGATGTTGTTGGTGCCGTAGTAGCTCAGCCAGTCGGAGAGTCCTGCACCGGCCACCGCCGCCTTGAAGCGGTCGGTCTGCGTCACCGCCCACATGGTCATGTAGCCGCCGTAGCTCCAGCCGGCGATCCCGAGGCGCGCGGGGTCAACAGGCGCGCTCTTCAGCACCGTATCGACCCCCGCGAGGATGTCGCGCAGATCGCCGTAGCCGAAATCCCTGACGTTGGCGCGCGTGAAGGCCTCGCCCTGGCCGTAGCTGCCGCGGGGGTTGGGCTCGAACACGTAGTAGCCCTCGCTCGCGAGCACCGCGTCGTAGTAATCCGGAGTCGAGGGAAACAGAGGATAGCTCGCGTAAGCCGGCCCGCCGTGCACCAGCACCACCAGCGGATAGCGCTTGCCAGGGGCGACCGCCGGCGGCTCGATGAGCATTCCCTGTACCTTGAAACCGTCGCTCTCCCAGTAGATGTTGGTCGCCTTGCCGGTGATCGGCCGCACGCCGGAGTTGATCCGGGTGATTGGCCGCCCCTCTCCGGGCGGCCCGGTCTCGACCTCGGGGGGTGAGGTGTACGACTGGCGGATGACGGCGGACATCGCCGCATTCCTCGACAGCGAGATCCCGGCATCCCCCGGGGTGAAACCGAACAGGTTGTTGGCCCAGATCATCTCGGGCGCGCGCCACAGCTCGCGCTGCGACTTCGCATCGACGTCGATCGATGCCAGCACTTCCTCGCCCGCTGCGAACTCGGTGGCGAGCAGCTGTTGCGCCGAGCCATTCCAGTTAATGGTGTGCACCGATGCGGCGAGACCCGCAGTGACATCGACCGCGGCTCCGCCCGCGGCGCTCATCACGAAGACATCGCCGCCGGTAATGCCCTCGTCGCTCATGATGCCGCCGATCCAGGCGATACGCGTGCCGTCTCCGGACCAGCGCGGCGAGGCGATCTGCTCCTTCGGTCTCGCGAGCGTCGTCACGGCGCCCGTGTCGGCATCGATGAGATCGAGCTCGGCGATCCACCAGTTGTCGTCCCCCGAGCCATGCGCCGCGCTGGTAACGAAGCGGTGGCCGTCGGGCGACCAGTCGAACTCGTAGACGTTGAGATCGGCGGGACCTAACAGCCGCGGCGCGCCGCCGCCGCTCGACGGGATCACCGCGAGGCGCTGCTCGTAGACCGCCGCGGACAGGACCCCGGCGTCCCGCGCCAGGGGATTCAGCGGCCCCGGTGTCCTGGGCGCTCCCTCGGAGTAGAGGAAGGCGATGCGCGTGCCGTCCGGGGACCAGCGGGGCGAGTCGAGCGGGCCGCGTGCGTGGGTGACGAGCTGCACGCTCGCGCCGGAGGCCGGGGCGAGCGCGATCTGCGGCTGGCCCTTCCCGTCGGTCGTCACGAAGGCGATGTGACTGCCGTCGGGCGACCAGGCGGCCGAGTGCTCGTCGCATCCGTGGGCGTGTTTGAGCGCGCCTGCCAGGCTCCCCGAGCAGGCCGTGAGGCGCGTGGCACCCGAGCCGTCCTTCGCATTGACGATCCACAGCACCGTGACCTCGACGTCGGCGCCGTCGCGCGTGCCGCGCTCGAGCGTGCCGTACACGAGGTGCCTGCCGTCCGGTGACAGCGCGACCTCGCTGATGGCGTGCACCGAGTTGAACGCTGCGAGCGCGCGGACGACGCCGGGCGATGGCGCGGCTGCGGCCGGCACCAGGGCACTCGAGCCGAGTGCCGCCAGGGCACCGCAGAGCAACGATCTCATCCTCCCTCCACCGTCATGGTCACGTCGGAGAACCACAGCTGTTTCCAGCGCTGCGCCTTGTCGGACGCCGACAGAGTCCGCGGGGAGACCGGCTGCTGCGCACCGAAGGCGCCTCCTTCCACGACGTTGGCATTCACCGCAGCGTACAGGCGTCCGGCGTCCCGATAGAGCGGAGCCACCAGTACGCCGCAATTGCGGCACAGCAGCAATTCCGCCTGCCCGCTGCCCTGCGCGTACCTGCCGCAGTCGCCCTCGCGGCTTACGAGGATGCGCAGCGACCCCTGCGGGTCCGACACGTACGCCGCGCGGTGCTTACGGCAGAAGTCGCAGTCGCACGCGCGTGGATTGTAGGTTCCGGCGGTGCGCGGCAGTTCCAGTTCGATGCGGATGTTGCCGCAGTGACAGCCGCCGCTCAGTTTCTGCATGGTCGGAGCTCCGCCGATTCGACGCCCAACCTGTGGTTGGCACACTACGTGCGCGCTCCGGACGGCGCAAGGGCAGCCAATGGCTACAATGGGCTATGACAGCACCGATTTCGGACCCCATTTCCAGGGTTCTGAGCGCCGCCACCTTCGCCGCCGAGCGTCACCGGGGCCAGCTGCGCAAGGGGAAGGACGCCTCGCCCTACATTAATCACCCACTTGCGCTCGCGAGCCTGCTGGCCGAAAGGGGCGAGCGCGATCCGACGCTGCTGATGGCGGCGCTGCTGCACGACACGGTGGAGGACACCGCGACCACCTTCGAGGACATCGAGCGCTCCTTCGGCAGGGAGGTGGCGGACATCGTCCGCGAGGTGACCGACGACAAGGCTCTCGCCAAGGCCGAGCGCAAGCGGCTGCAGATCGAGCACGCCGCGCACCTGAGCCGCCGGGCGATGCTGGTGAAGCTCGCCGACAAGATCTGCAACCTGCGCGACGTCGTGGTGTCGCCGCCCGCCGACTGGTCGGTGCAGCGCAAGCGCGAGTACTTCGACTGGGCGAAGGCCGTGGTCGATCGCATGCGCGGCGTGCATCCGGACCTCGAGGCCATGTTCGACCGCGAGTACCAGCGCAAACCGACCGAATCCGGCTGAGGCGCGTCGAACGGTGGGCAGCGCGCGGCCGGGCGCCCGGCGCCGCGGACAGTCCGCGCGCCGCCACCGTATCATTGCGGCTCACGGCATTTGAGGAGTCGGTCGCCATGCCAGTGTCACGCGTCGCGGGGATGTTGCTGCTTTCGTGGATCGCCGCCGGAGCTGTGCTTGCCGGGGCGGGCGACGGTTCTGCCGTCGCGACGCTCCCGGCGACGATGCGGGCCGACGACATCGATCGCAAAGGCGGCCCGGAGGTCCTGACACTCCACCAGCTTCCGGTTCCAAAGCCCGGCCCGGAAGAGGTGCTCGTGGCGCTCGACACCGCGGGCGTCGGCCCCTGGGACATCGACGTGCGCGAGAGCCTCGCGTACTGGAAAAATCAGCAGTTTCCGGTCGTGCTGGGCGTCGACGGCGCGGGCACGGTCGCGGCGGTCGGTGCCGGCGTGCGCGGCTTCAAGGTCGGCGACCCGGTCTACGCCTACGCCTGGGACAACCCGAAGGGCGGCTTCTATGCCGAGTACATCGCTCTGCCCGCGAAGGCGGTCGCCCACGTCCCGGCCGGCCTGACTCTCAAGGACGCGGGCGCGATGGCGGTGTCGGCGCTCACGGCGCTGCAGGGTATCGACGATGCCTTGCACATCAAGCCCGGTGAGACTCTCATCATTCACGGCGCATCGGGCGGCGTCGGCAGTCTCGCGCTCCAGTTTGCGGCATTACGCGGTGCGCGTGTGCTCGCGACGGCGTCGGGCGAGGACGGGGTCGCCTTCGTCAGGCGCTATGGCGCGAGCGCTGCGGTGGACGGCCGGCACGGCGACATCCGCGCCGCCGCCCGTGAGCTCGCGCCCGGCGGCGTCGATGCGGTGCTGGCGCTCGCCGGCGGCGAGGCGCTCGAGACCTGCATCGATGCGCTCAAGCCCGGCGGCCGGGTGGCCTTCCCGAGCGGCGTGCGTCCCGAGCCGAAGGCGCGCGCGGGCCTTGCGCTCGTCAAGTACGACGCGCTCACGGGACCCGCCGAGTACGCGCGCCTCAACGAGGCCATCAGCGCTAAGAAGCTCGAAGTGCCGATCGCGGCGGAATTCCCGCTCGCGGACGCCGCCCATGCCCAGCAGCGCATGGCGGCCGGGCACGTGCTCGGCAAGATCGTGCTGCGCATCCGCTGAAGTCGCGGCCGGCGGACCTCAGGTCTGGGGTGGGGCGCCGCCCTCCGCGCGGCGGCGCGCGACGAACTCATCGAGCGCCTGCGCGACGGCCGGATCCATGGGCGGCGGCTGAAAGGCGGCGAGGGTGTTGCGCCAAACCGCGCTCGAGCGCTCGGTGGCGGTATTGGCGCCGGCGTCGAACCACTGGCCGTAATTGCGCCAGTCGGAGACCAGCGGGCTGTAGAAGGCATCGCGGTAGCGCTGCATGGTGTGGGCGGCCGAGAAGAAGTGCCCGCCGGGACCCACTTCCGCCACCGCCTCGATCCCGAGGTCATCGCTCGAGGCCGGCACGGGCTGGAAGAGCTCGGCGAACATCTGCAGCATCTCGACGTCGAGGATGAATTTCTCGTACGAGGCGGTGAGGCCGCCCTCGAGCCAGCCGGCGGCGTGCAGCACGAAGTGGCAGCCGCCGAGCAGCGCCCCCCACAGGCTCATCTGCGCCTCGTAGACGGCCTGCGCGTCGGGCGCGTTGCCGGCGGTCGCGCTCGAGCAGCGCCACGGCACGCCGATGCGCCGCGCGAGCTGCCCGGCGCCGAAAGCCGCCTTGGCGTACTCGGGCGTGCCGAACGCGGGTGAGCCCGATTTCATGTCGACGTTCGAGGTGAAGCTGCCGTACATGACCGGCGCTCCGGCACGCACGATCTGCGCGAGCGTGATGCCGAACAGCGCTTCGGCATGCGCGAGCGTCAGGGCGCCCGCAATGGTGATCGGCGCCATCGCTCCGGCGAGCGTGAACGGAGTGACGATCATCAGCTGCCCGTTGAGGGCGAATTCGATGATGCCGTCGGTCATCGGCAGGTCGAGCTGCAGCGGCGAGTTGGTGTTGCAGATGCTGTAGCAGCGCGGCTCGCGGCGGAAAGTCTCCGCGTCGATCCCGTGCGCGAGGCGCAGCATCGCGAAGCAGTCGGCGAGCTGTCCCGCTCCGCGACAGTAGACGTTGAGCGCCTTGTCGCCCAGGGTGAGTTGCGCCAGCGTGGTGTCGAGATGCCGCTCGTGCACCGGCACGTCGCCCGGCTCGGTCATCTGCCCGAGCACGTGAATGACGTCGAAAGACTGCGCGAGCCGCACCAGCTCGCGGTAGTCCGCGATCGTGCCGGAGCGCTTGCCACGCTCGAGATCGCTGGCGCTCGGTGGGCCAGCGACGGGAGCGAAGATGACGTGGCGGCCGCCGACCCGGCAGGTGCGCTCGGGGTTGCGCGCCACCAGGTTGACCTCGCGCGGGACCGTGTTGAGCGCCGCGGCTACCATGCCCGGGTCGAGCCGCGCCATCTGTGTCGCCTCGTCCACCTGGGCTCCCGCCGCCGCCAGCACCGTGCGCCCGCGGGGCGAGAGCACTCGCATGCCCTGCCGCTCGAGGATGCCGAGGGCTGCGAGGTGCATGCTCTCGACCTGATCGTCGGAGAAGATCCGGACCGGCTCGAAGGGATTGACGAGGTGGCGATAGCGGGTGGAGCGCGGCGGATGTGCGCCGGCCGCGGCGCGCGCCGATGCAGGCCTGCGCGAGGTCATGCGGGTCCGCCTCCGCGTGCAATCCATTCGTTGACCAGCTGCTCGAGAAGCGTGAGCGGCACGCCGCCGTTTTCCAGGATCACGGTGTGGAAGTCCTTCAGGTGGAAGGCGGGTCCAAGGGTGGCCTGCGCCCTGGCGCGCAGCTCGAGGATCTTGAGCTCGCCGACCTTGTAGGCGCACGCCTGGCCCGGCATGGCCATGTAGCGCTCGACCTCGGAGGTGACCTCGGCCTCCGCCATGCCCGTCGTGGCGACCATGTAGGAGATCGCCTGCTCGCGCGTCCAGCCCTCGGCGTGCAGACCGGTGTCGACGACCAGGCGCGCCGCGCGCAGCAGCTCTGCCTGCAGCCGTCCGAGGTTGCCCCACGGGTCATCCCGGTACATGCCGACCTCGGCGGCGAGCTGCTCGGCGTACAGCGCCCAGCCCTCGGCGTACGCGGTGTAGAGCGTCTGCTGGCGTATCAGCGGCAGGTTCTTGAGTCCGAGCGCCGTCGAGATCTGCAGATGATGCCCGGGGATACCCTCGTGATAGGCGAGGGTCTTCATGCTCCAGGTCGGCACCTCGCGCAGGTCCCTCAGGTTCGCGAAAAAGGTGCCGGGGCGCGAGCCGTCCATGGCGGCCTGCTGGTAATACGCTCCCGAGGTGCCCTTTTCCTGCGACGCAGGCACACGCTCGACCGTGAGGCGCTTCGCCGGCAAGGTGCGGAAGTACTCGGGCATGCGCGCGGCAATCTCGTCGAGGATCTGCTGGTAGCGGACCAGCGCTTGGCGGCGGCCCTCCGCGTCGTTCGGCAGCAGAAAGCGCGCATCCTTCCCGAGCTCGGCCATGCGCTCGCCGACGCTCCCGGCCTTGAGCCCCTGGGCGGCGAGCAGCTGATCCATCTCGCGGGTGATGCGCGCGACCTCGGAGAGGCCGAGCGCATGCACCTGCGCGGGCGTGTAGTCGGTGGTGGTGTTCTGCCTGAGCTCGAGCGCGTAGTAGGCCGCGCCGTCCGGCAGGCGGCCGACGCCCGCGCCCTGGGGGGCGGCCGCGGGCCGCAGGGCCTCGAGGGCTGCGCTCATGCGCGCATAAGCGGGATAGACCCGCGACCCGACGGCTTCCACTGCCTGGTTCTCGAGGCTGCGCCTGCGGGCACTGTCGAGGGACTTCACTTTATTCATCCGCGTGACGAACGAGGTGACCAGCGCGTTGTCCGCAGGTTGCGCGCTCACGGTGTCGTGGATGACGGTGAGGGAGCGCTCGAGGAGCGACGGCGGCAGCACCACGCCGGCGCTCGCCTGGCGTTGCATCGCGGCGGTGACCTGATCGAGCTTCGTTCCCATGGCCTCGAGCCGCTTCACGTAGTTGCGCGCCGTCCGGTCGTTGCCGACGACGTGCGTGGTCTGCATGAAGCTCGAGAGCTCCACCTCGACGCCGAACATGGGGCTCACGGGGTAGAGCTCATCCCCCTGCAGCCAGGCGAAGCGCCTGAAGGCGAGGCCGGTCTCGTACTGGTCGGTGAGGATGTCGTAGGTGATCTGGTCCTGGCGGCTCAAGCCGGCGCGATCGAAGCGGCGCACTTGCGCGAGGAACTGCCCGAGCTGCGCGTACTCCTCATCGCGCTGGCGCAGCGTGTAAGGGGCGAGCTTGTCCGAGTGGTGATCGAAGATCGATCCGTCGGTGAGTCCGACGGCGGTAAACATCTCGGGGTTGCGCATCAGGAACTCGAGCGCCTGGCGATCGGCAAGCATGTTGATGGTGAAGGGCTTGCCCCACACGATGCGGTAGCTCGCGTAGCCGAGCGCCGCTACCAGTACGAGCGCGATCCACCCTGCAACCCGCCAGCCCTTCTTCATGCGTCGACCCCCTTCAGGACGCTCGAATCGAAGCGGCAATAGAGCCGATCGATACCGGCGGGTCAAGCCCGATCGGGCAGGCGGGGTACTCAGCGCGTTATAGTAACGGCGCACCGCACTTAGTCATGAGCGCTGGATCGGGGGTCGGGCCTATGAGCAGCGTCGCCGGCGTCGAAGAGATCCGCAGCCACTTCCCCGCGCTCGAGCGTACCCACAACGGCTTCCCGGTGGCCTATTTCGACGGCCCGGGAGGCACGCAGGTGCCGCGCGCGGTCGCCGCCGCGATGACCGACTATCTCCTCAACCACAACGCCAACACCCACTGGGATTTCCCCTCGAGCCGCGAGACCGACGCAGCGCTCGCCGCCGCACGCGCGGCGCTGGCGGACTACCTGGGTGGCGCGGCCGGGGAGATCGTGTTCGGCGCCAATCTGACGACCCTCACCTTTCACCTCGGGCGCGCACTCGGGCGTGGCTGGCGGGCCGGCGACGTCGTGGTAGTGACCGAGCTCGACCACCACGCGAATTCCGACACCTGGCGGGCGCTCGCGCGCGAGCGAGGCGTCGAGATCCGCGCGATCCGCATGCGGCGCGAGGACGGGCGGCTCGACGAGGCGGACGCGGCGGTCAAGCTCACCCCCGGCGTGCGGCTGCTGGCGCTCGGCGCAGCCTCGAACGCGCTCGGCACCATCAACGACGTGGCGCAGCTCACGGCGCGCGCACACGCGGTGGGTGCGCGCGTGTTCGTCGACGGCGTGCACTACGCGAGCCACCAGCTGCCGGACGTGCGCGCGTGGAGCTGCGACTTCTTCGCCTGCTCGGTCTACAAGTTCTACGGCCCGCACGTCGGAGTCCTGTGGGGCCGGCGCGAGCTGCTCGCGGCGCTCGATCCGCCGAAGCTCAGCCCCGCCTCGGGCGAGCCACCCGAGCTCCTCGAGACCGGAACGCTGAATCACGAGGGGATCGTCGGCGCCGGCGCGGCGGTCGACTTCCTGGCGTCGCTCGCGGGCGGACGGGCGCCGCGCCGCGAGCGGCTCGCGCTGGTGTCGCAGGCGCTGCACGAGCGCGCCGACCTGCAGCTGCGGCAGCTGTGGAACGGCCTCAAGGCGATCCCGCAGGTCGAGGTGTACGGCCCGCCGCCCGGCACGCCGCGCACCGCCACCCTGTCATTCTCCGTAGCGGGACACCCGAGCAGCGCGGTCGCCCAATACCTCGCGGCGCGCGGTGTGTTCGTATCGCACGGGGATTTCTACGCCACCACGGCGGTCCGCGCGCTGGGTCACGAGCACGACGGCCTGGTGCGCGCCGGCTGCGCGGCCTATACGACCGACGGGGAGATCGGACGGCTGCTCGAGGGAGTGCGGCAGCTCGTGCGCTGAGCACCGGGCGCCGGGCGCACCCCAGAGGCCACGCCGGGCGAGCAATGTGGGCAGGCGGTCACAGGCCCCGCGGCCGAGCCTCCCGGCTCCAGGTGCGGGCGTGGTACCTTGGCGGGACCGTGTATATAAGGAGTGCGGGAGCGAATGCCGAGCAGAGTGCCGCAAGGTGAGCAGCGCGGGTGGATCATCGCGATAGGCGGCGCGGAGAACAAGGAGAACGATCGCCGCATCCTCGAGCGCTTCGTCGGCGCCTCGGGCGGCTCGAGCGCGGACCTCGTCGTCATACCGACCGCGAGCCGCATGCACGAGACCGGGCCGCGCTATGAGCGCATTTTCAGCGAGCTCGGCGCCGCCCGCGTGACCGTCATGGATTTCGATACCCGCCGCGACTGCCAGGAGCCGGGGAGGCTCGCGCGTCTCTCCGAGGCGAGCGGCGTGTTCTTCACCGGCGGCAACCAGTTGCGCTTGACGACGCTCTTGGGCGGCACGCCGGTCGCGAAGCTCATTCGCACGGCCAACGCCCGCGGGGTGACCGTCGGCGGCACCAGCGCCGGCGCCAGCATTCTCTCGGAGCACATGATCGCCGCGGGCGACGAGGGCGCCTCCGTGGTCGCCGGCAGCGTGCGCCTCGCGCCAGGCCTCGGGCTCACCAACCGTTTCATCATCGATCAGCATTTTCGCCAGCGCGACCGGCTCGGGCGGCTGCTGACGGCGCTCGCCTACAACCCGTTCGCCGTCGGCATCGGCCTCGATGAGGATACCGCGGCCGTCATTGGCCCCGACGAGACCGTCGAGGTCGAGGGCAGCGGAGGGGTGACCATCGTCGATGCTGCAGACTGCAGCTATTCCTCGATCGACGGCGTGGAGGAGGGGCAGCCGGCCTGCGTGCTCGGGCTGAAGCTTCACATCCTGGTCGCCGGCGCCACCTTCAACCTCCATACCCGCGCCGCCGATGCGGGTGCGTTGAGAAAGTCGAAGGAGTGACCCAGACTTAACCCTGCGTAACCGAAGCTTAGGGCTGTTTGCCTTGAACAACTACTACGACTCTGAGCAACACCCATGCGCATTCTCGATCGCTCCGTCTATGTCGGCCCCTCGCTGTACGCGCGCTTCCCGGTCATTCGCCTCGAGCTCGAGCTCGGTGAGCTCGAGGCGTGGCCCACCGGGCGCTTAGGCGGCGGCTTCATCGAGGCGCTCGCGGCCGCGCTTCCCGGGCTCGCCGAGCACGGCTGTTCCTACCGCGAGCCGGGCGGCTTCTTCCGCCGCATGCGCGAGGGCGAGGGCACCTGGCTCGGCCACGTGCTCGAGCACGTGGCGATCGAGCTGCAGAACATCGCCGGCGAGGCCGTGACCTTCGGCAAGACACGCAGCGCGGGACCTGCGGGCGTTTACACCGTGGTATACGAATACGCGCAGCGCGACGAGGGTATCGCGGCCGGGGAGCTGGGACTGAAGCTCCTCTCCTCGCTGCTGCCGGAGGCTATCAGGCCAAAGGATTCGGTGCCGGAGGGCTGGAGCTGGCCGGAGGCGCGTGACCAGTTCATCCGCTTCGCGCAGCGGCGCGCGCTCGGTCCCTCGACCATGTCGCTGGTGCGCGCGGCGGAGGCGCGCGGCATCCCGTGGCTGCGCCTCAACGACCAGTCGCTGGTCCAGCTCGGCCACGGCAAGTTCCAGCAACGCATCCAGGCCACCGTCACCGGCCGCACGCCGCACATCTCGGTCGAGCTCGCGAGCGACAAGGAGGAAACCAACAAGATCCTCGCGGGACTCGGGCTGCCGGTGCCGAAACAGGAGCTGGTGCAGAGCGACACGGCGGCGGTGCGCGCCGCGCGGCGCATGGGCTTTCCTGTGGTGACCAAGCCCTATAACGGCAACCATGGGCGCGGCATATCGATACGGCTCACCAGCGACGAGCAGGTGGCTCACGGCTTCAACGTGGCGCGCGAGCATTCGCGCTCGGTCATCGTCGAGACCTTCCTCGAGGGAGATGATCATCGCCTGCTGGTCGTGAACGGCGAGCTGGTGGCGGCGACGCGCCGCACGCCCGGGCACGTGCTGGGCGATGCCGAGCACACCGTCGAGGAGCTCATCGAGATCGTGAACCAGGACCCGCGCCGCGGCGTGGGGCACGAGAAGGTTCTGACCCGCCTCGAGCTCGACGCGCAGGCGCTCGCGATGCTCGAGCGCGCCCAGCTGACACCGCAGTCGGTGCCGGCGCAGGGACAGATGGTCTACCTGCGCTCGACCGCCAACCTCTCCACCGGCGGCACGGCGACCGACGTCACCGACGTGATCCATCCCGACAACCGCGAGATGGCCGAGCGCGCCGTGCGCGCCATCGGACTCGACGTCGGCGGCGTCGATTTTCTCTCCAAGAACATCACCGAGAGCTACCGCAGGATCGGCGGCGGCATCTGCGAGGTGAATGCAGCTCCGGGCTTTCGCATGCACGTCGCCCCGAGCGAGGGCACGGCGCGCGACGTCGCCGCCCCGGTGATCGACATGCTGTTCCCCCCGGCGGCGCCGTCGCGCGTGCCGATCGCCGCCATCACCGGGACCAACGGCAAGACCACCACGGCGCGCATGCTGGCGCACATCGCCAAGATGGCCGGCTACACGCCCGGGCTCACCACCACCGACGGCGTGTACATCGACGGCCAGCGCACCGTGCCGGGCGACATGACAGGTCCGGTCTCGGCGCGCATGGTGCTCGCGGATCCGCAGATCGACCTCGCGGTGCTCGAGACCGCGCGCGGCGGGCTGCTGCGTGCCGGCATGGGCGTCAACGAGGTCGACGTCGGTGCGGTGATCAACGTGCAGCCCGATCACCTGGGATTGAAGGGCATCGACACGCTCGAGCAGCTCGCCGAGGTCAAGCGCATCGTGGTCGAGGTGGCGACCGACTGCGCGGTGCTGAATGCCGACGATGCGCTGGTGATGAAGATGTCGGGCTACACGGAAGCGAAGCACATCTGCTACGTCACCATGAATCCGCAGCACGCCCTGGTGCGCGAGCACATCCGCGCCGGCGCGCGCGCCTGTGCACTCGAGGCCGGCGTCAACGGCCAGATGATCACGCTCTACGACCGCGGCGGACACATTCCGCTCCTCTGGACCCACCTGATCCCCGCGACCCTCGAAGGCCGCGCCACCCACAACGTGCAGAACGCGATGTTCGCCGCGGCGATCGCCTTCTCGCTCGGCATGAAGCTGGACGCGATCCGCCAGGGCCTGCGCACCTTCGACTCGACTTTCTTCCAGGCGCCGGGGCGCATGAACGTCTTCAACGAGCACCCCTTCAAGGTGCTGTTCGACTACGGGCACAACGCCCACGCCGTGGGCGTGATGGCCGATCTCGCGCAGCGCCTCGACGTGCAGGGACGGCGCATCGTGGTGCTCGCCGGCCCCGGCGACCGGCGCGACGAGGACCTCATCGCCATCGCACGCGCCGCCGCCGGCCGCTTCGATCACTACATCTGCCGCCGCGACGACGGGCTGCGCGAGCGTGCCGCCGACGAAGTGCCGCGCATCCAGGCCGCCGCCTTGCGCGAGGCCGGCGTGGCGGCCACCGCCATCTCGGTCATCCCCGACGAGCAGCAGGCGATCGATGCAGCTCTCCACATGGGGCAGCCGGGGGATCTGCTGCTGGTGTTCGCCGATCAGCTGACGCGCTCGTGGAAGCAGATCACGAAGTTCAAGCCGGCCGGAGCGGCGGCGCGCCTGCAGTCGCACGAGGCGCGCACTGCGCCGCCCCACACACGCGGCGAGGACGGCCCCTTCGTCGCCGGGGTCGGCGCCGACGGCGGCGGCGGGGCGCACGAAGCCGCGCCCTCCGCGCTGGGCCTCGAGGGGCTGATCCGCGACGAGCGCGGCGTGCGTTTCGCTCCGGAGGCCGACGACTGAACGCCCCTGCCGCGCTGCCGTTCGACGCCTCGCGGCGTCTCATCGGCGCGAATCTTTTCTTTGCCTGCGCCGGCGCGGTGCTCGAGACCGCCGGCGTCGAGCCCGATGCGGCGCTCATCGACGGCTGGCGCTCGCGCGCCGCGCGGGCTCAGCTCCGGCTCGGCTGGACCGTGCCCGGCGTCGTCGCGCGGCGGCACGCGGGCGGCGCCTCGCTCGCGCTCGCCGCGCCCCTGGATCAGCTGTTCACCGCCACCGAGGTCAACGAGTGGGCGCTGTGCGCGACACTCCTCGCGCGCGAGCCGGCGCGCTGGGGCGGC